>JALEVB010000078.1 GCA_022780745.1 Erysipelotrichaceae bacterium | reverse complement strand
TAGTCGATATCTGTTTTATCTATTATTTTTTTAGTTTGATATGTGGCTTTTAAGGTCATTTTGTGGGGTGTATAGTTTAATACCTGATAATGGATATTGTTTAAATCAAACTCGCTTATTGTGGCTTGTTTGGCTTCTAGCGGGATATCTTGATAGCTGATGATATTATCTGATAATATGTTTATTTTTTGATCATTTGTAACAAGGGTGATCATATTTAGGGATTTATAGCTAATAGTATATTCGATATCATCAATTTTGAATTTATCATTTTCTTCTAGTTCTTCAGGTATCTGGCTATAGCTGATAACGGGTTTGTCATTATATACTACCTGTAATGTATAGCTGTCATCTTCAATAGCTGTTATCGTATACTGATAGTTTTGATAATTGAATGTATCATTGATTTTAGGATCTATTAGATATTTTAGTAGCTGATTATAGCTGATGCTTGGGTATATCTGTTTGATATCGAGATCATTATTAAATTGGGTTGGGGTTTTATCTAGGTCAAGATCGCTGATCTCATAGATCTCAAAGGTTGCACCATTGATTCTGGTGTAGGGATCATCACTATCGAGTTTTAATATATTTAACGTTGTATCTCTTAACTGATTTACAAAGGTAGTTTCTAGGGTTTCGTTTTGGTTTGGTGTTGTAATACTAAAGGGTAGGCTATCTAGAATATAAGGGTTAGATGCCTGATATTCCATGATCCAGAAATCGGTATTTTGGGGTAAGAAGTTATTGATATGAACTTTGCCATCTTCTTGTACCTCAAATGTTTTAATAGTTTTATTATCATTATTTAATATCGGATAGTATTCAATATAGCTGTCACTATAGTAAAAATCACCATATTCATCATTTTCTGTTTCCTGATAATAATCATAGATATCAGCCCAGTTGTCATCATTTAAACCGTCTTGTTTATACTGGATAAAGGGATCTGTTTTGAAGGCAATCACAAAAGATGTTCCTTGGGAATGATCATTAGACTGGTAGTATTCATTTAGTTTATCGATCTTAACATTACTGGTTTTTAATTTAAATGATAGCTGATATTGGGTCGTTGGATTTTCGTACTGTATTCCCATTAGTTTTTGACTATCATTGCTGGCATATAACAAAATATTGTTGATCCATTTAGTATATTCACTATCTTTTCTTTTGAAGGTTAGTGTTTTTCCTTCCAGACTATCATATCCTTCATAATATAGGCTATCGATATCGATTTTTAGACTATTACCATCTTTTTTGATATTAATGCCATCATGACTTTCTTCAGGAATATCATTGAACCAGTCAATGACTGGAGTATGGTCAAAGGCATTATTGCTACCATCATCACTTAATGTTAGTGTTTCAAAATAGTCGATCTCATACTTAGTATTTTGATGAGTGGTACTGGCAAAAGATGGTACCGTATCATAATTGTTTACCAGATTCATAATATGGTTCATTTGTGCTGATACATCAACATTGTCATTTACTGCATCACAATACTGATCCATGGTGGTACACCACTGTAGAGAAGATATTATTTGTTCATATTCATTAGGACATATTAGCTGCCATAAAAGAAGCTGGGTTGCCAGATAGTAGCTATCATCATCGCCTGTTAAAGGATGTCCATAACCAAAGTGCATGATCCTTCCTGCTTTGATGATATTGTCATAGCTTAGATCGTTAATATCGATGGGATAGTATTGGGGCCCTGTGCCGTTGTTGTCTAATAAGACAACAACATAGGGTTCAATACAATATGCTACCTTATTGTCTAGATAAAATTTGGAGATGTAGTCATAGTGATTATTGATGACATTATAATAACGGGCTATTCTTTTTTCTCTTTTGAGTGTTGTGCTATCGAATAATGATATTCCCTGATCATTTAGATATAATAGGCTTTGTGCTTCTTCAATGCTTAGATTGGTGTCAATGCTTTCATATTCTTCATTGGCATTGACATTTATCAAACCCATTAATATGAGAAATAGGATTATTAGTATTTTTTTCATATTATTCCTTTCTGTAGGCAAATAGAACAAAACGTGTGTCTTCTTTATTCATATCACAGGTTATTAGGGTTATTAGCTGTTGGTTATGATAGCTAAAGCCTTCGATATGATTAATAAAATAAGGAAGGGTATTGTTCATAATGGTATTAAATTCGTAATAGTCTTTGAAATAACTGCTATACCAGTCAAGATAGGTATCTTCATTTGTTAGATCAAAGGATGCGATACCTATGATCTGATATTCAAAACGATCTTCATTAAGATCGATAAGAGTGAATGTAGTATTAGTATTGAAGTAATCAGGATCGCAATAGTTTTTAAGAAAGGTGAAATTACGATCTTTTGTTAGTGATGAGTGCCCATTAATGATATAGTTGTTTGCAGTAGTGATATCTACGATTTCTTTTTCCATAAAACATGTGCCCATGGTATCATAATTGCCATTTAAATCATGGAGCATGTAATAATCGGCATTATCGGTATAGACGATAGGTATTAAGTGGTATTGATCATTATTAGCAAATTCTAAATAGAAGATGATATCTTTATTATCTTCTGTGATCGTTTCTTTGTTAGCTGTTTTAGTTACAGTAACATTTGAAATGTGGTCTTTTTTAGGTAATATGATAATAATAATGATCATTAGTAAGATCATGATCTTACTCAAAGACGACTTCAACATTTTCTTCATAAGTGTAGGTTGTATATGTGTCTATACTTTCTTCTTCATAGGTTTCATAATAACTTTCATTATTGTTTTGATATACCGTTTGAATGATGGGTTTTTCAACAATGAGAGGCTTTATGATCGTTAAGCTATTTGTTGCAAGATTGAGGGATGAATCCATTACTTCATAGCTGATAGTTGCCTGATTATTACGATCGAATTTGAGATTGTTGGAACATTTTACTTTGGTTAATAGATTTTTGTCATGATTGTCATTTATTTCTTCGATATATGAGTAACAGTCTTCTAACTGGTCATAGTTTACAGATGTTGTTTTTAGGATTATCTGTGGTGCTTTAGTGTCAACGATATTGACAGTTAGATTTTTTGTTAGTTCATAAAGCTTATTGCTGGCTTTATATGTTAACTGATATTGGCCAATATCATTATTGGGTAATATTGGTAAAGTTAAATTAGCATTTTTGACATATTTGACATACTTACTGGCATCAAAGTGGGTTCCATATTCGATGGTGATAGTAGAAGCATTTAGTTCAAGACTAATTTTGAAAAAATTGTAATTGATAAGTAAGCCTATTATAATAAATAATAATAGGCATAATAATGATGATAAACAAAAGATCAGTTTCTTTTTGAAATTGAAGTTAGATTCGTAAATGGCATATTGTCTAATGGTAAAGATGTCACTAGCGTCATCAAATGATAAAGATAATTGTTGGTTGTTGGTATTTTCAATTATGATTTCATCGGTTTTATCGATAATATAGATATTACTATTGATATCGATGGCTAGGGATCTGAGTTTTTCCTTTAGGGCTTTGGTACCATAGATATGAATGATCTTTAGTTTTTCATTAATGGGACTTTTTAATAAGGATAAAGACTTCATGATTTCACCTCTCGTAATTTAAATATGCATAGCTATTTAAAATTCCTTAGCAAAAGATGAAAAAATATTAATTAATGTGTAAAATAATGATGGAGATAATTTTATGGCTAAATTGATTTTAGATAATTTAAATAAATCATATGGTAATTTTCAGGCATTAAAGAATTTTTCATTAACTATTGAAGATGGTGAATTAATAGTAATCGTTGGTCCTAGTGGCTGTGGTAAGACGACAGTATTGAGAATTATTGCTGGATTGTTAAAACAGGATAGTGGTAAGATCATGCTTGATAGTAATGAAATTAGTGATATGGCTGCTTATAAGCGTAATGTTTCGATGATGTTTCAGTCTTATGCTTTATTTGATCATATGAACTGTTTTGATAATATTGCTTATGGATTGCATTATTTGGGCTATAGCAAGCAAGATATTAATAATAAAGTTAATGATATTGCTAAGATGCTGAATATTGATACTTTATTAAAACGTAAGCCTTCAATGTTGTCGGGTGGACAAAAACAACGAATTGCTTTGGCGCGTTGTTTAGTAAGAGATGCTAAGGTATTACTGATGGATGAGCCATTAAGTGCTTTAGATACTGATCTTAAAAATCAGATGCGTTTTGAATTGAAACAGATGCAAAGAAAGCTTAATAAGACGATGATATATGTTACTCATGACTGGATGGAGGCTATGACTTTAGCTGATAGGATCGTTGTGATGAAGGATGGTATGATCATGCAAATAGATGAGCCATTAAGTCTTTATCGTTATCCTAATAATCTTTTTGTGGCTGATTTTGTTAAGGG
>JALEVB010000146.1 GCA_022780745.1 Erysipelotrichaceae bacterium | reverse complement strand
ACATCACCGTCATTTGTAATACCTGGGGCACCAGAAATTACTATCAATGGTTCATTTATTACAGATTCTATCAATAATGATGGTTCGATTTTCGGAAGATTTACTTATAGTGGAAGTATCGTTATGAATGATACAACTTCAGTTAATTTCACTGAAGCATATATAACAGTCGCAAATGAGACAGTAGATTTTGTAAGTGATATAAGTGTCGGTAATGATGGCACGATTACTGGTGCAAACTCCAGAGGAACCAGCCTGAGCAATTTGAATGAGAATACTGAATATACAGCTGTATTTAAAGGACAGTATCAGTTGAATGGTACATATTATGATCTTGAAGATATAAATATAACATTTAAGACACCAGCTCTACCTGAAGTCGCTGTTAATCCAAGTTTTGATGCGACTTATGCGATAGGTGATAGCCTTGATGGTGATTTGACAGTTGATCTGACAGTTAAAGATAATGATGCATCAAAGATTGTGATTGATTCAAGCAATATAATGATTTCTGATGGTACTAATGAATATAACCTTTCTAGAAATCAGACAGTAGATAATGGAACATCTTTTACATATTCAGGATTTACTGCCAATTCATTTAAAATCGGCAGTGGAGGAATATATACCGTTAAGGTTCCATACAGTTATGAAATTGTGAGTGATAATGTAAATATTACATGTAATGGTGTATCAAACGCAACATTTATACCAAGCTCACCGATTAATATTGGCACTTTATCATATTCAGCAAGTCGTCTGGAAGCTGAAGAAAAAGGTTATATTACACTATATCTTTCAGGTGATTTCAAGGATCTGGATGTTGTATCATATGATTTTGTCTATAATATGGATCTTATAACATCAGTATCGACAATCAACTTTACCAGCAAGGTTATTATAAGTGGAAATACTTTCAGTTTCACAGGTATACCACAATCCAGTGAGAATGAAGATATGAGCGTTTTACCTGGAACCTACAATAACACCGTTGAAATCAGAGTTACGACATCTGATGACAAGAGCTATACATATATCAGCAAAACAGAAGCTGTAACCGTTAATTAACAAGGGGGATATAAAATGAAAACAAGAAAATTTATTATTCAGTCAATTCTTTTAGTGGTAATTATTGTATTGTTATCACATCCTGAGTGGCTGCCACTTTCAGAGACTACTTCATATACGATGAAGGAACTGATCAGTACTTACTTTGGAGGAACTGTTGTCAGTGTGACATTTGCACAGATTCTGGCAGTTGTTCTGATGGTGTGTATTATCTGGCTGGTATGTTCAGTACTGACATTTATCATCAGATCCGTTACACTAAAAAGAAGCCGCACACAGACAGTAGCTTCTTTGGCACTTAGTCTTATTAAGTACGCTGGTGTTTTAGCTGGTCTTATCTGGGGATTAACGATCATTGGTGTTAATGTTAATACGATCCTTGCTTCACTAGGAATTGTTGGTTTAGTTGTTGGTTTTGGTGCTCAAAGTCTAATTGAGGATGTTATTACCGGAATCTTTATTATCTTTGAAGGACAATATGATATTGGTGATATTATCGTGCTTGGTGATTTTAGGGGCACAGTAAAAAGTATCAATGTCAGAACGACTGTTATTGAGGATACGGGTGGAAATCTAAAGATTATTAATAATAGTGATATTCGTAATCTGCAAAATCGTTCTAAAAATGCATCACTTGCTATCTCTGAGGTAGGAGTAAGCTATAATACGGATATTAGAAAACTAGAAAAGGTAATTGCGGAAAATATGCCTAAGATGTATGAAGCGCATAAGGATTTATATCTTAATCAGCCAAAGTATCTTGGTGTTCAGCAGTTAGCTGATAGTAGTGTTGTTTTAAGATTTAGTGTTGATGTTGATGAAAATAATATTTTTATGGCTCAAAGAATGCTTAATCGTGATCTTAAATTGATGTTGGATGAAAATGGATTTGAAATTCCGTTCCCACAGGTTGTTGTTCATAAGGGTGAATAAGTAAATAAGCTGCCATTTAAAGAGTGTAATATAAACCGTGTAAGTTGAGAGCGTACGGCTCAACTTCACGGTTTTTATTATTTTCTATGTTATGATGAAGGTCCAAAAAAAGATTTTAACAAATATTAAAGACATCAAAAGGCGAAGTTGAAATCGATGTACCAAGAGATAGAGATGGTTCATTTGAACATATTGTAGTATTTAAAAAAAGATGTATTTGAGAACGAAAATAAAGTGCTGGCTATTATGCAAAAGGGCATGCACAAAGAGATATCTCATCAACTATTGAAGATATCTGTGGATTCAAGGTATCTCACAAAATGATATCAGACATCACAGATTCCATACTAGATAAATTAAATGAATGGAGTAATTGCCCATTCAAAAAGTGCTATGCATTTGTGTTTGTAGGTTGTACAATAGACGAACTTGGTGAATACCTTGATGGCGTTATTGCTGAGGTATAGTATGTCAACTACCCACCACCTAAAGGTAGTGGGCTTGTAACTGCCCAGTCGTACAAACGGCTTACGCCATCGATCTTATGGTAGCATGACTTAAGATGAAAGATGCTGTTACTATATCTTCTTAGCGCAAAACAAATTAATTCTGATATATTGGTATCAAGACTTAAACAATATATATTCCTTCATCAATAATGGATTTTGAAATAATCCAAATAGGCTTTATATTTTTACTGTGCCCTCAGGCAGGTGCCTGTCAAATAACCTTTTTCATTGTTCCATTCTTTCAATCCTCTATAATAGAACATTTTCAGATCATCATCGATGATGAACGGAACGATATTATATTTAAGACACTCTTTGAACATAATCAACCTGCCAACACGACCTTTATCATCCTGAAACGGATGGATTCGCTCAAACTTTACATGGAAGTCCAGAATATCCTCAAAAGTCTTTTCTTCCTTGGTATTATATTCTGCCAGCAACTCTTTCATCTTATCGGTAACTTCTTTGGGAAGGGTAGTATCGCATCTGCTTTCCTCCATCATAAATCGAGTCAATAATCTACACTAATCTGCAGAATAGTATACTACATCATCGGCAAAATTATTATCAAATTCTAAGTAAAAATGTTATGTTTTTTGCCGATATAGGAAGTTTGGTATAAATGCTAATCTAAATATGAACAAAAAGGTTTTTTATTCTATCTATATATTCTTTTCTTTCTATAGTTTTCATGGCATTACCTCACTTTCAAAAATTAAAAAAATTTAAATTTTTGAAAGTGATAGTCTAATAGAATCATTATCAAAACTATTGCACATGATAAAAGACAGCTATGAAAGCTGTCTTAATTTTGTTGAAGGTTCTGATACGCATTATAACGATCATAACCATATTATATTTTTTATTGATTATTATGGCTTTTTATAACCACATTTTGGACATATGCCGTTTTCATTTAGTGCTATACCACACAATGGACAACGGTCAATTGTATTCTTTGTTTCAAATTCAGCGCTTGCAGCATTAACACCACTAGTAAAAGTGATCTTCGCAATGTTTAATTTGTCTTTAAGTAGATCATAAACGATTTTGATCATACCTTCAACTGTCATTGTTTCTTTAGTAACAACAAGGCGACAGTCAGGATATGCAGTAGCTAGTTCAGTTTTAAATGCTTCACCTTTCATTTTATTGTTAGGGTGTCCATTTTTGATACCTTGTTTCTCATATACATCAAGGATTGCTGGAAGTAATGGATCATCCTCACGTAAAACTAATGCATGGTCAAAATTCTTAAGAACATCCCAAGCTATTTTCTGAATTTCATTACATGGGAATACCATATTAACGCCTTCGTTTACAGTATCTTCAACTTCAATAGTCAAGACACCTGTGTGTCCATGTAAATACTGAGCTTCTCCTTTAAAGCCATAGAAACGGTGTGCATATTGTAGATCAAGTTTTGCAATACTTCGCATAGTTTATTCCTCCTTTAAAAATTTATCTTAGTGGGTAAAAACCCAACTATGCATCTAAATATAGGAATTGTATTATTGTTGTAATGTAGATGAATAATAAATTAGAATTAGAATAATTCTATTTCTAATTTAAGAATATCACTAGCAATCTTTATTGTCAATGGTTTTAAAATTATGGTTTTTAAATATAGGCATTTAAATAAAAATAAGTGACTGTAAAAGTCACTTATTTTGTATATCAACTGTTTTATTCATGGACTCTTTTTAATGATTGTAGAGCATGACTCAATCCGGATATTATGACATATCCTATTACTAGAGCACAGGCTTGAACGATAGTAGTAATTCCATTGATCAAAGCCATATTTAAGTTATTAGCAACGATTTCCAGCATGGTATAATACATCTTACCTCCAGGTACAAAAGGAATCAGAGCACAGATGGAAAATATGGTTGCTGGACATTTTAGCATACGAGCTAATACTTCTGATACTAGTGATAAAGTAATACTAGCAAAGAATAGTGCTGTTGTTTCAGATTTTGAATAATTAAGCACTAGAAAATAGACAAAACCGGCTATAGCTCCAGTTATTCCAGCAGGAATGATCTTGTTTCGAGGAATATTAAACATAATGGCAAAGCCCATAGTTGCCAGAAAACATGAAAACATATTTAACATATTTAACCTCCTATAAAACTAAATACCAAACCAGAACCTACCGCAATAGCTACAGCTATAAAGATAGCTTCCGTAGCACGTGCTAATCCGGACACCACATCACCATTGATAGAATCTCTAATAGCGTTGGTAATAGCTAATCCCGGTACTAATAACATGATTGATGAAATAATAACGATATCACGATCAGATGATAGTAGTGCTGTGGAGATAATTGACAACAAGGTTAAAATACCACCAGATAACAGATATCTAATAAAGGTTCCAAAGTTTAATCTTTCAAATAAAGTTAAGATAATTTTTACTATGATACCAACTATCGTAGCGCATATGGCATCTAATATCCGGCCATTAAAAAACAAGCCAAACCCAAAGCAGCATATCGCAGCTCCAACACATTGGATAAAAGCGTTATAAGCATCTTTATTATCAATTGATCTTAATTCTTTATCAAATTCTTCTAAGCTTAAATGCTCATTAACGATCCTACGTGATAAGGTATTGACCTGATCGATCTTTTCAAGATTGATACCCTTCATATGTACTCTTTTAATATTATGATAAAGCTGATTATCATCATCAAAAGAAAAAGAAATTATTAATAAAGTAGGAGTAGCATAAGAATCGATAGTCGAAGCATTATAAGCTTTGCAGATACGATACATCGTATCTTCCACTCTTGTAACTTCAGCACCATTTTCAATTAATAATACTCCAGCTCTAGTAACAGCCTTAGCAAGTTTATTACGATCCATGATTTATCACCATAACAATTATATCATTTAATATTTGTGATAAAAATGTTAAAATAAACGTATAGGTAAAAAATATGGCATCAATAGTATATGTATGTGATTTAAACATGATCGAATATCATCGTCTTAATGGTCATAATACCATTAATTTTTGGCGTCTAAGCCAGAATCGAAGATTTACAGATTTTCATGAACAGGATTATCTTTTCTTCTTGGTAAAAGGCACAGAAAAAGCAGATACCAGAGAAAAAGGAATCTTGGGATATGGACATTTGCAGAATGTGTCAACAATGTCAATCAATCAGATGTGGAATACCTATCAGACAAGAAATGGTTATGGCAGCAAGAAAGCCTTAACACAAGCAATTGCCAAAGCTAATAAGAATGAAAAGCTACCTAATAAATTAGATTGTTTATATTTAACAGATGTTATCTTTTTCCAGGCTCCGATTTATTTAAGTGAGATCGGAATTAATATCTCTAATAAGGTAGAAAGTTATTTCTATTTAGATAAAGAAGATGATCAGGCTACAGCAAAATTATTACAGAAAGCTGATGAACTAGGAGTAGATATCTGGTCTAGGATGCTTAATGATAACATTGATGATGATCTGATCAAGAATGAGAATATTAGACATGATATCGTTAAGATCATGGCTAAGAATCGTCTAGATCTTAATCAAAATCAAAGAAGACGTGCAAAACATTATATGGAAGAAGTACTTAATGATGATCCATCATTAAGTATCGCCAATGGAAATTATTATGAAGCCTATGATGTCAAAGACAATATATGTACTATCGTATTATGTGTTACCAGACATATTAATATCGATCAACTAATGATAGGACATGCAATAGTATTAAAAGATAAGATCAGTCATTTATATCCAAATATGCAGATCAATTTTGAATG
>JALEVB010000042.1 GCA_022780745.1 Erysipelotrichaceae bacterium | reverse complement strand
GTAATGAACAAAATGTAGCTTGTGATAATGTAGTTATTGCAGCAGGTTTTGTTCCAGATAACTCTATCTATACAAAGTTAGAAGAAGAAACAGATATGCAAGTATTCAATGTTGGTGATGCTAAACGTGTTCGTCAAATTTATGATGCTGTACACGAAGGATACATTGCAGCTAAATTAATTCACTAAAAACATATAAAATGTAGTATAGGAAACACTATTAACTTTTCCATAATAGGAAGATAGTGTTAATTCATACAAAGACACATTTATAAAAAGAAGTTGAATAGGTAATGATACCTTAAGACTTCTTTTTTTATACAAATAATAAAAACGTTAAGACTAACTGTATAGTGCAATCAATATGTGAATATACTGTTTATAAGTAGTATTCATTCATTAAAACTGTTAAAGATTTAAATGATACATTGCGTATAATGAAGGTTTTATGGAGATTAAGAGAAAAAATCTATCAAAAAATGATACTTCTTTAATTAATTGGTAATAAATGTTAATATTAAATATAAAAGAAGGTATGTTTTTATGAATAATGGTGTTAGGAAGATTACCGATGGGGCTATGATGCTAGCTATTATTGGAATATATTTAGTGTTGAATAGACAATTGGCGGGGATGATGGAGATGTTTTTGTTTATTATTCCTTTGCCTATGGTTTTTTATGGGGCTAAATATGGTTTTAAAGATGGTTTGGTAGTATATTTTGCTGGTGTTATTTTGGCTTTTATTTTAGGGGGTATTACTTCGTTATTTTATATAGCTAGTGAGTCATTTCTGGGTTTAGCTTATGGTGCTAATGTTAGAAAGGGTGCTAGTTCTACTACTTTGATCACGATTGCGATGGTGGTTGGTATTTTAGTCAATTTGATATCAACGGTAATATTTGCAAGTTTCTTTGGTTATGATCTTAGTGCTGATGCTAAGATGTTAAATGATATTTTAACGCAATATATGCCTATGGATTTTGCAATCAGTTATGATTATTCGCAACTGATTAGAATTATTATTATTTTGTCAGCAGTTTTTGCTGGGGTTTTAGAGGGTTTGATCACGCATTTGTTAAGTAAGTTTATGCTTATTCGTTTGCGTTTTAATGTGGCTAAAATTAAGACGGTGGAGTATATTAGAGTTCCTAAGTGGACAGGTTATGTGGCTTTTATTTTATTTTTTAGTTCTAATTATTTGGCTACTAGACTTGCGGATAGTTATATGGTAGATCTTGCTTTGATAATTTGTATGTTAAGTGGTATTTATCTATATGTTTTTGGTTGTATTGCGACGATGGTCATCGTTAGAAAATACATGCCTAAATATCGTAGTTTTGCTGTTATAATTATTATGTTAGGTTCATTTATGTTTTTGAGTTTATTTGTTATTTTAGGTTTCTTATATATAACTACTAATATGAAAGAAAGGATTTTGTCGCAATGAATCAGCAGGTAGAAAAGATCAAATGGCAAATATTTAGTTTAATTGTCTTAGAATTTTTTATCATTGTTATTTATGGTTTTATTTTTAAGGCAAATGTTATATTTCCTTTAGTAATTGTAATATTAGAGGGAGTTATTGTTTATTATCTGATCAATATCTTTCGTAATGAATTAAATAATTTTAATCATAGTGTTAAAGAGTATTTGGGTAAAAGATATCGTGATATTTTCTTATATGGTGAAGTAGGTATCGTTATGTATAATGATAACTATGTTATTACTTTTATGAGTGATTTGTTTACTGATAGGAATATTGATCGTGTTGGCAAGAAGATCTTGTCATGGTTACCAGAGGTTGATGATCTGATCAGTGGACGTTCTGAGAGTGCTAGAATATCATTAGATGAGCATTTGTATGAAGTTACTAGAAAAGATGATGAGGCTTGTTTATTATTTAAGGATATTACCAGTGAGCATTTTTATGAGAATGCTTATAAGAATGAGCAGTTAGTTATTGGTTTATTTAATTTAGATAATTATGAAGAGAGTACGATGTATGAGGATGAATTAGAGGTTAGTAATATTAATTCAGCTTTGAGAACACCGGTAGTTGAATATGCTAAAAGCTTTGGTATAATGCTTAAGCGTATGAATAATTTTAGATATCTGGCTGTTTTAAATGAACAGATCTATCAGCAGCTTGTTGAGGATAAGTTTTCAATTATGGCTAGAATTAGAAAGGAAGCTTCTAAGCTGGATGTTCCTATTACTTTGTCTATGAGTTTTGCTAGAGGTTCTAGTAATATTATTGAATTAGATGAGACTAGTGTTCAACTATTAGATCTTGCGCAAAGTAGAGGTGGAGATCAGGTCGTTACTAAGAAGATCGGAGAAGATGTTAAGTACTTTGGTGGCTCTAGTGAGGCTTTAGAGAAAAGAAGTCGTGTTAGGGTTAGAGTTATGGCTAATACGATTCGTGAGCTTATTCAAAAGAGTAGCAATGTTATTATCTGTGGGCATAAGATGGCTGATTTTGACTGTATAGGGGCTGCTATTGGAGTTTCTAGATTGGTTGAGTGTTATCATAAACAGGTTTGTATTATTGAAAAGACTGGTGGAGTTGAGGAGAAATTAAAAGAGTGTCTTGAAAAGAATAAAGAGGCATTGAAGGATAGAGTTTTGTTTGTTAGTGAAAATGAGGCTTTAAATCAGTTGAGAGATACTACTTTAGTTATTATGGTGGATCATCATAGCTTATCGCAATCAAATGGTCAGCAGGTTTTAGAGCGTGCTAATCGTATTGCGATCATAGATCATCATCGTCGTAGTGCAGATTTGAATGTTCAACCGATGTTAGTTTATATTGAAAGTGCAGCCAGCAGTACTAGTGAGCTTGTTAGTGAGTTTATTCCTTATGTTTCTAATCGTTTGGATATTAGTGAAGTTGAAGCTACGATCATGTTAGCTGGTATGACAGTTGATACTAATTATTTTAGACAAAGAACGGGTACTAGAACTTATGATGCGGCTAGTTCTTTAAGGAAACTTGGGGCTAATCCTATCATGGTTGATGAGTATTTGAAAGATACTTATGAAGAGATGCAGATCAAGAATCTTATCATGTCTAGTGCTAATATTTATCGTGATGGTATTGCGATATGCGCTGTTGATAATAAGATCATTTCTCGTAGTTTGATTGCTCAGGGTGCTGATAGGATGCTGACGATCAAGAATATTCATGCTGCATTTGTAATTGCTAAAACGGATGAAGACTATACTAGCATTAGTGCAAGAAGTGATGGTACAATTAATGTTCAGATCATTATGGAAAAAATGCAGGGTGGTGGTCATTTGACTGGAGCTGCTTTGCAAAGAAAGAATAGTAATGTTCAAATGTTAAAAGAAGAGTTGTCTAAGGAAATTGATAACTATTTAAAGGAGAGAGAAAATGAAAGTAATATTGAAAAGTGATGTTAAAAAAGTTGGTAAGAAGGGTGAAGTCGTTGAGGTTAGTGATGGCTATGCTCGTAACTTTTTGATTAATAAGGGGCTTGCAGTGCAGGCTACTAATAAGAGTATGGAGATTCTTGGTGAGCAAAAGGCTCAAGAGAGTTTGCATCAGCAAGAGCTTAAGGAGAATGCTTTAAAGCTTAAAGAGGAATTAAAGAATATTACTTTAGAATTTAAAGTTAAAAGTGGTAAAGAGGGTAGAGTGTTTGGTAGTGTTAGTACTAAACAGATCGTTGAGGCTTTAAATGCTAAGGGTATTAAGGTTGATAAGCGTAAATTTATTGATAATGCTCCTATTGCTAGTTTGGGTACTACAAGAGTTAAAGTTGAATTATATAAAGATGTTATTGGAGAAGTTATTTGTCATTTGAGTGGTAATGAGTAAGGTGGTTTTTTATGGTTAGAGTAATGCCATGTGCCTTAGAAGCTGAAAGTAGTTTATTGGGTACGGTAATGTTATATCCTAATGCTCCGCGTATTGCGATTGAAGAGGGGCTTAGAAGTGATGATTTTTATCTTGATCAGAATAAGAAGATCTTTGAGGTCGTTTGTGATCTTTATAATGAGCATCGTCCTATTGATGTAACTAGTGTTAGTACGCGTTTAAATGATTTGAATTTATTGAATCAGATCGGTGGTTTGGATTATCTGATCACTTTGAATGAGGCGGCGGTTACTAGTGCTAATACCAAAAGCTATGTTGATATTATTAAAGATAAGGCTTGTATGCGAATGATGATCGAAGCGGCTAGTAAGATCTTGGATGATGGTTTTGATGGACAGGCTAATATTGATGTTTATCTTGATGAGGCTGAAAAAGCGGTTTTGAATGTTAGTAGAAATCGTCGTACTAGTGAGTTTTTGACGGGTCAGGAAGTTATTGATAGGGTTATTGAGAATATTCATAAGATGGAGGATAATCATTCTAATATTACTGGTATTGAGACTGGTTTAAAGGATCTGGATTATCTTACTCATGGTTTTCAGCGTTCTGATCTGATTATTCTGGCAGCTAGACCTTCTATGGGTAAAACGGCTTTTGCGCTTAATCTGGCAATGAATATTGCCCAGCTACAGTCTGATGAGGCGGTTGCGATCTTTTCATTGGAAATGCCGGCTGATCAGCTTATTTCGCGTATTTTAAGTGCGAAGAGTCATGTTAGTGGTGATCAGTTAAGAGTTGGAAGATTAAATAATAATGAGTGGAGTGCTATTAATGAGGCGGCTACAGAATTAAAGAGCTGTAAGATCTTTATTGATGATAAAGCTGGTTCTAGAGTTACGGAAATATTTTCTAAGTGTCGTAAATTGCAGGCTGAGCATGGCTTATCTTGTATTTTGATCGATTATATTCAATTGATTACAGGTAGTGGTAAAGCTGGGGATAATCGTCAGCAGGAAGTTAGTGAGATTTCTCGTGGTTTAAAGGCTTTAGCTAGAGAGTTGAATGTTCCGGTTATTGCTTTGTCACAATTATCACGTTCTGTTGAGTCACGTAATGATAAAAGGCCAATGTTATCAGATTTAAGAGAATCTGGTGCTTTGGAGCAGGATGCGGATATTGTTATGATGCTTTATCGTGATTCTTATTATAATGATGAAGCTAAAGAGAAGGCAAATGAGACGGGTACGGAGATCATTGAAGTTAATGTTGCTAAGCATAGAAATGGTGCTACTAGGGTAGTGGAAATGGCTTTTGAGGCTAAGACTAATGCTTTCTATAATATTGATCATAGTAAGGAGTAAGGATAGATGAAGAAGTTGTTGCCTATTTTTATTATGCTGATATTATCGGCAATAATTAGTTTTGGATATCCATTAATTGTTGATAGTGAGAATTCAGATATCAATGTTGATTCATATGTTAATGATGCTAAGATCACACAAAAGATCTTAGGTATCAATGAAACACCTAAAACGATATATAAATTATATGATGCTGGAGAATTAGTAGGTATTTTAGCTAATTTGGATAGTATCAATGCTTTATTGATGGATGTTTATGATATGGAATTTGTGGAAACTTATCCTGATAGCAGTATTGATCTAGGTTCAGATCTATATCTTGCTAGTGAGATGAGTTACTATGAGTTTGAAAATGTTGATGAAGCTATTTGTAATTATATTAAACAAAAGGATGCTTATACTATTGAAGCATATAGTATTGAGTTTTCTGATGATAATGGAGTATATGCCAATATCTTTGTTCAGAATTTAGATATTTATCAGGATGCTTTATATAAGTATTTGTCTTTTTTCGTTGATGCTGATTCTTTAAATGTCTTATTAAACAATCAGTCATTACCTGAATTGAATACTTATGGTACTAGAGATACATCGATTCAGATCGTTCAAAATATTAAGACTTCTAAAGTATATGCTCCAAGTAATGAAGTATATACCACAGCTGATCAGATATTTGAATATTTGAAATATGGTGATAATCAGCAAAGAGAATACTATACCGTACAGCAATATGATACGGTAGCAGGTGTTGGAAGTAAAAATCATGGTTTAAGTGCTAAGCAGATCATGGATATCAATAGTGATGTTATCAAGAGTGTTGATCAGGTTTTAGAAGAGGGAATGCAGTTATGTGTTACTTATTTTACGCCGCCTATTGATGTTGTGGTTACTAAAGAAAATTTAAAAAGAGAAGCCGTTTATTCAACGGAGACTTTATATATTGAAGATCCAACTATTCGTGAAGGCAAGGAAGAGATCAGACAGCAAGGTGAAGCTGGATCACAGAATGCTTTATATGAAGAAAGATGGGAAAATGGTATCCTTGTTAGTGGTAAATTAATAAGCAGTGTTGTTACGATACAGCCAATACAGGAAATCGTTGCTAGAGGTACGATGGTTATTCCTGGTGTTGGTACAGGTACTTTTAGATGGCCTGTTGATAATCCGGTTATTAGCTGTGCCTGGGGATGTTATAGTGGTCATAGAGCTATTGATATTATTAATGCTTATGAGCGTTATGGTTATATATATGCGGCTGATAGAGGTACAGTTATAACTAATGCTTATCAGTCTATTAATGGTAACTATATGATCATTGATCATGGCAATGGTTTCCAGACTTATTATGGTCATATGAATACTCCTGGTTATTTTGCAGAAGGTGAAACAGTTGATAAAGGTGATATCATTGGTCAGATCGGTATGACTGGTTCGGCTAGTGGACCACATGTTCATTTCTTTATCATGGAAAATGGAGAAAGAAGAAATCCATGTAATGGATTCTTGGATTGTTATTAATGAAGATATATGCTTTAGCTAGTGGTTCTAAGGGTAATTGTTTTATCATCTGCTGTAAAGATACTAATATTATGATCGATTGTGGAACTACTAAAAAATATCTTGTCGATAGTTTTAGTCGTATTAATATGAATATTAAGGATATTGATGCTTTGTTGATAACTCATGATCATAGTGATCATATCTCACAGATCAAAATGTTTAAGGATTTAAATATCTATAGTCCTGTTAGTATTTTGAATATTAAGACTTATGATATCAAAGCTTTTCAAAGCTTTGATATCAATAATGTTAATATTATGCCTATTATGTTAAGTCATGATGCAAAAAATACGGTTGGATATATCATTGATGATCATGAAGAGAAGTGTTTATATATGACTGATACGGGATATGTAAATGATCGTTATCTATCTTTATTTACTGATCTAGATCATATCATTATTGAAAGTAATCATGATGTTGAAATGTTGATGAATAGTCATAGACCATTATATGTTAAAAGAAGGATCTTTTCTGATAATGGGCATTTATGCAATGAAGATTGTGCTAATGTTTTAAGTAAGATCATATGTGATAATACTAAGGATGTTATGCTGGCTCATGTTTCGATGGAAGCTAATACTTATGATAAGGCTTTAGCCGTTAATTTAGCTTATTTGAATGATCATAATATTGATATTAGTCATATTGATTTTAAGGTTTGTAGACAGTTTGAAATAGTTATAGGAGGTAAATAAATGAAGAATGTATTTTATGTAATTTTATGTTTACTTTTATTATGGAATACCTTTTTAACTATTGAAATTTTTTCTAATAAGAATAATGATGGACAGATCCATCAGACGATCATTGAAAATACGATCAATGGCTATACTACCGATATAACAGAAGTAGTTGCTAAGTGTGAAAGTAAAGTAGTTACTATTAATACTTATAGTGATGGTGTTTTAAATAAACAGGCTAGTGGCATTATTTATGAAAGTGGCAATAATAATGTTTTGATCGTTACTAATGAGCATGTAATTGCTAATAGTGAAGTTATTAAAGTATGTTTTGATAATGGCTATGAATTAGAAGCTAATGTTGTTGGTAGTGATCATATTAGTGATGTAGCTTTGTTGAGTGTTCAAACAGATTTTAGTGTTACAGCATTTACTAAAGGTGATTCTAGTATTCTTAAAAAGGGTGAATATGTAATTGCTATTGGATCTCCTTTAGGAAAAGATTATGCTGGCAGTATTTCTTTAGGAGTAGTTAGTGCTAATAATGTGGTGATTGGTATTGATGAAAATAACGATAATATGGATGATTATGAGCTGGTTTTGATTCAGACTGATGCTACGATGAATGCTGGAAATAGTGGAGGAGCATTGATCAATATCAGTGGAGAATTGTTGGGCTTGAATACTTTAGGTCTTGATGGTAATAATGTTAAGAATATGAATTTTGCTATTCCTATTAATGAGCTTAATCAGATCGTTAGTCAGCTTAAGGAAAATGGCAGTGTACAAAGAGTTTATTTAGGTGTGAATGGGGTTAGCGTTTCTGATCTGGAAGTTTATCAGAAGAGTTATTATGATATTAATATTGAAACAAGTGAAGGATATTTGGTTAAGGAAGTAGATGAGGATAGTCCGGCTTTTAAGGCTGGTATTATGAGTGGGGATATTATTATTAGACTAGATGGTACTAGTATTAATAGTTTTAATGACTTACGTTTAGCTTTATATAAATATGATGTTCATGATACTATTCATCTTACTTATCTTAGAAATAATGAACAGCAAAGTGTGGCAGTGGTATTAGAATGATCAAGATCGTAGCTGTAGGTAAAATTAAAGAGAAGTATTTTAAGGATGCTATTAGTGAGTATGTTAAGCGTTTAAGTCCATATACTAAACTAGAAATAATTGAGGTATTGGATGAGAAGACTAGTGAGAATAATGAGGGTATCAATCTTTTAGCTAAGGAAAATGAGGGTAAAAGGATCTTAAGTAAGATCAATGATGATGAATATGTGATTGCGTTAGATCTGCATGG
>JALEVB010000035.1 GCA_022780745.1 Erysipelotrichaceae bacterium | reverse complement strand
GGTTATGGATAAGATCATATTTGAGAAGGATTTTATTCAGGGTATTACCGTTAGCGGTGGAGAGTGCATGGAAAATGCTGAATTCTTGACGGCTTTGTTTAAAGAAGTTAAAAAGCTTAATAAGACTTGTTTTACGGATTCAAATGGTTATTATGATTTTGAAAAATATCCAGAACTGTTAGAATATATGGATTATTGTATGCTGGATGTTAAAGCTTTTGACAATGATAGGCATAAAAAGCTTTGTGGCCAAGATAATCATATGGTCATAAAAAATCTAAAGTATCTTCAGGATATCCATAAATTATATGAAGTTAGAACAGTGATGCTTCCTAATGATCCTAAACAAAATGAAGATACTCTTAGAAATGTTATTAAGCATCTAGATCCTGATATTCGTTATAAGCTTATCAAATATCGTCCTTTTGGCGTAAGAGAAGAAGGTTTAAAGATATTGGGTAATAGTATTACTAGTGATGAAGAGATCAATAGATTGGCTGATATTGCTAGAAAACTAGGCCATAGAAATATTGTAATTGTATAAATTGAGCAGTCATCGACTGCTCAATTGACTTATTATAAAAACTAATTAAAATATTTAGTATTGAGTAGGAATGATTAGATGGAAAGAGTAAAGATAAATAACAATGTAAATTTATATATTGATAAGACTAATAAGTTTAAATCTGTAAATATTGATGTTGTATTTAGTACTTTATTAAGTGATAAAGATAAAGTATATTATTATGCTTTAAGCGCTTTTTTAGAAGATAGTTGTGCTAAATATGATACTAAACAGAAGGTTAGTAATGTTTTAGATGAATTATATGGGGCTAAACTAAATGTTAAAATTGATAAAAAGGGTGAGGCTTTATTAATTAGATTTACTAGTTCTTTGATCAATGATAAATATGTTAAACAAGATCTATTAAGCAAACAGTTTGCTTTATTGAATGAGTTTATCAATCATCCGATATTTGAAGATGATATTAAAGCTAGAAAACTATTTAATGAAGTAAAAGAGATATTGGTATTAAATATTAATACGATCAATGATGATCCTATTAGTTATGCCAGCAATAAGGCTAATGAGTTATTTGGTGATATGTTAGCTAATAAGGCTATCTATAGTCAGGAAGATGTAAATAAGCTATCATTTGAACATTTAAAGCAGATCTATGATCAGATGATCAAAAAGATGGCAGTTGATATTTTTGTATTAGGCGATGTCGATAAGGAAGAGATCAAAAAACTAGCATTACAATATTTTAATTATCCTTCTAGAGATACTACTAAAAGCTTAGTTCATCTATCACATCGTGAAGATCATCTTTATCTAAAAGAAGACAAGAAACTTAAGCAGGCTAATATCGTTTTATTATATGAATGTGGTATTGGTTCTTATGATGACGATTATGCAGCAATGATCATCGCTAATGGAATGCTAGGAGTATTACCGACATCATTATTATTTTCTGTTATCAGAGAGAAATATAGTTACTGTTATTCGATATATTCCAGCTATAAGATCTATGATGGAATTATCAAGATTGCAACATCCTGCAATAAAGAGAATATTGAGAAGATCAAAGAGCTTATTAATGAACAGATCGATATTATTAGAAATAATAAATTTGATGATAACTTACTAAATGATACCAAGAATATGTATATTTCTAATTATCGTTTAGCTGATGATAGTATTTCTAACATCATGTGGAGCGATTATCGGGAAAGTGTTGTAAATGATCAAAGAACGACAGATAAGATCATTGAAGATTTTATGAAAGTTACTAGAGATGATGTTGCTAGAGTGATGAATAAACTGGTTTTAAAGGTTGATTTTGAGTTGATATAGGTAAAAATATGATTAAGAGGGTTAATAAAGAATTTGATGAGACTTATTATGAAGATACTTTAGATAATGGCTTGAAGGTAGTTATTTTTCATAAGCCTTTATTTAAAACTTCTTCATGTGTTTTTGCGACTAGATATGGGTCATTAGATTTAGATCAGATCGATGAAAATGGCAATATTATTCATACGCAAAGTGGAGCTGCTCATTTTCTGGAACATAAGTTATTTGAAGATGAAGATAGCGATGTTATGAGCAAGTTTTGTGCCATGGGATGTAATGTTAATGCTTTTACTTCTTATCAGGAGACCTGTTATTATTTTGAGACCAGCAATGAAAATATTGATGAGCCTTTAAATCTATTATTAGATTTTGTGCAAAAATTAAATATTTCTGATAAATCAGTTGAAAAAGAAAAACCTATTATTGAACAGGAACTTAAGATGTATTTAGCAATGTGTGATCAAAGGATCATTCTTGAGACTTTTAAATCATTATTTAAAAAACATCCTATTAGAAATGACATTGGGGGAACAAGTGAAAGCGTTTATGCTACAACTGTAGATGATCTAAATAAGGCATATACATTGAATTATCATCCTTCGAATATGATGCTAGTTATCGTTAGTCCTATTGATCCTATGCATCTTATTGATGTAGTTAAGGAAAATCAAAGCCATAAAGTATTTGCTAAGGTTAACAAGATCAGACGCTATATTGAAGATGAAGATGAAAAGGTTAATGAAAAATATAAAGAATTAGAAATGGATGTAGAAATAAGTAGAGTTAGTGTTGGAGTTAAATTAAAGATCGAAGAAGATAATATCTATGATATTGTCAAAAAAGATTGGATCATCCGTTTTATCTTTGAAAGTTATTTTAGCAGTATCAATGCTAATTATCAAAAATGGATAGATGAGCATAGTATCAGTCCATTGTTCTATTGTGATAATGATTATACTTCAGATTATGGAGCTATCGTATTTGTTGATGAGACTAATGAACATCAGCGCTTCTTTGATTTTATTAATAGTCATTTAGATGATATTAAAAATATCAAGATTGATAAGAAGGCTATTGAACAGATGAAGAATCGTAATTTTGGTATTTTAATGAAGAGTTTTAATAAGCCTGATAGTGTGGCGATAACTCATTTTCGCTGCTTTGAAAATGATATGAATGCTTTTGATCTATTAAAGATCATTCAATCGATCAGTGTTGAAGATTGTCAAAGAGTATTAAATGAACTAGATCTAAATAATCGCTGTTATGTAGTAATTCATGGTAAAAATTCATAAGATGGGAAAAAGATGCAAGTATTCTTATATGATACTTGCATCTTTTTAGATTAGACTAATAATATGATCTTTTGTCAAAAGATGATTAATAGTTAATAATAAAAACCATGGAGGAACAAATAATATGTTAAATCAATTTACTTTAGTAGGAAGAGTTAAGGAGATCCCGGTAATTAAAACGACCAGTCAGGGAAATACGGTTGCTAGTTTAGTTGTGGAGTGTGATCGCAGTTTTCGCAATAGTGATGGTACATTGCAAAAGGATGTCTTTAATATCACTTTGTGGAAAGGTATTGCCCAAACCTGTGCTGATTGCTGTAAGCTGAATGATCCCATTGCAATAAAGGGTAGAATGCAGGATATCGTTTATCAAAAAGATGAGCATTATTATCACAATGTTGAGCTGATCGCAGAAAAGGTTTCGTTTATTAACTAAATAATGGTATAATCAAAGCTGTAGATAAAATTAGGAGAGTATAATATGGCTTTTGATTCATTGAGTGAAAGATTAAATGGTGCCCTAAGGAATATTAGTGGTAAAGGTAAGTTAACTGATAAAAACATGGAGGATATGCTAAAGGAGATACGTTTAGCATTATTGGAAGCCGATGTTAACTATAAAGTAGTAAAAGATTTTTTAGTTAGAGTAAAGGAAAAATCATTAGGAGAAGAAGTAATAAAATCTGTTGATCCAGGTCAGATGGTCGTTAAGATCGTCCATGATGAAATCGTGGAACTATTAGGATCAAATGAAGCTAAATTAAATTTTAAAGATAGTGGTATTAGTGTCATTATGTTAGTTGGTTTACAGGGTACTGGTAAAACAACTAGTATTGCTAAGATCGCTAATATTGCCAAGAATAAATTAAATCGTAATGCGATGCTTATTGCAGCTGACGTTATTCGTCCTGCTGCTATTGAACAGTTACAGACTTTAGGTAAAGCTATCGATGTTGAAGTATTTAGTCAGGGTGTAGAAACCAGTGCATTAGATACGGTTAAAAATGGTTTGGCTTATGCTAAACAAAAAGGTTATGATACCGTATTTATCGATACTGCTGGTCGTTTGCATATCGATGAAGCTTTGATGCAGGAACTAAAAGATATTGAAGCTTATGCTATGCCA
>JALEVB010000195.1 GCA_022780745.1 Erysipelotrichaceae bacterium | reverse complement strand
GGAACATGGTGGAAGATCTGTAGTTACTGGTGTTGGTGAAAGAACACGTGAAGGTAATGATATGTATCATGAAATGAAGGATTCTGGCGTATTGGATAAGACAGTATTGGTATATGGTCAGATGAATGAATCTCCTGGTGCGAGAATGCGTGTTGGTTTGAGTGGTTTGACAATGGCTGAGTATTTTAGAGATTATGAGGGTCAGGATGTATTATTGTTTATCGATAATATCTTTAGATTTACACAGGCTGGATCAGAAGTAAGTGCATTGCTTGGACGTATGCCTTCTGCGGTTGGTTATCAGCCTACATTAGCTACAGAGATGGGCCAGTTACAGGAGAGAATTACTTCTACCAGCAAGGGTTCTATTACTTCTGTTCAGGCTATTTATGTGCCAGCAGATGATTTGACAGACCCTGCTCCTGCTACTACTTTTACGCATTTGGATGCTAAGACAGTATTGGATAGAGGTATTGCTTCATTGGGTATTTATCCGGCTGTTGATCCATTAGAGTCTACTTCTCGTGTTTTGGATCCGCTAGTTGTTGGACAGGAGCATTATGAAGTTGCTAGAGGAGTTCAGCAGTTACTTCAGAAATATAAAGAGTTACAGGATATTATTGCTATCTTAGGTATGGATGAACTTAGTGAAGAGGATAAGATAGCTGTTAATAGAGCTAGAAGAGTTAGAAATTTCTTATCTCAGCCTTTCCATGTTGCTGAACAGTTTAGTGGTTATAAGGGTAAATATGTTCCTGTTAAGGATACTATTAGAAGCTTTAAGGCTATTTTAGATGGTAAGTATGATAGTTTACCTGAGCAGGCATTTATGTTTGTTTCTACTATTGAAGAAGCAGTTGAGAAGGCTAAGGAGTTAGGATAATGATGATCCATTGTAAGATCGTTACTCCTAGTGGTGTATATAAAGAATTTGATACCAGTATTTTGAATATCGTTAATAGTGATGGTCAAAGAGGTATCTTGCCTAATCATATGCCTTTGGTTACTACTTTGGTTATTTCCAAGATGAGTACTGTGGAGTCAAATGGTCGTCAGGAGTACGCTATTGGTGGTGGATTGTTGCATTTTGAGAATAATGTGGCAATGATTCTTGTTGATTCAATTGAGCATTCTAGTGAGATCGATAAGGATAGGGCTTTAAGAGCTAAGAAGAGGGCTCTTGGGCATTTAGAGTCTACTGATCCTAATACTGATGTATTGAGGGCTGAGACGGCTTTAAAGAGAGCATTGAATCGTCTTAATGTTGCAGGTAAGTAATGGAAATCATTAAGAATTTTCTGGTTTATGTTATAGCTTTTGCTTTGGCAATGTTTGCTTTATCTAGTTTAAATTTTGAAAAACTGATCAAAAAGAATAAAGTAGTAGAAGCTCAATTATTATATATTCTTTTAGCTATGGCTTTAGGATATCTGGTAGCTAACTTTATTCAAAGAATTATCTTTTAAAAAGGTTGTGTTTTACACAACCTTTTTAGATGAAAATCGTATGATCTTTGCCTGATCCAATTTCGAAATGATATTTGATAATGCCTAGATCAATATTGGTACAAAAACCTTTTAAAGCTATGGCTTTGACTTTATCATTGTCTAATATTAATTTAAATCTTTGCTGATTTAGTGCTGTTGGTGCTAGAGCAGCTGCTTCAACACCGTTTTTAAACCACATAGGAGAATCGTTTGTAAGATTGCTGATATGGTCTAGGGGTTTTGATTTATGGGCTGTTCCTTGGGTTGTTCCATACCCTATAGCAATTACTGATACTAGTTTTTCATTGTTACTAATAGTAATAGCTTTTGTTTTTTTGTATGTTAAAGCTACAAAACAGCTATTTAATCCTAATGTTTGAGCTTTTAAGGCTATTCTTGCTCCATAATAGCCACATAATTCATCTAACTTATCATCTTTTTTGCCTATTAAGGCTATATAGTTTTTAACATTAGTGAATTGGCCATAATGGGCTAATAAACTATTAAAAGCTTCAGCTTCATTTGTAATAAGCTGAATATTTAAACCACTTTCTTGATTACATATATTGATTTCTTCTTGTAGTTTTTTGATTATTTCTGGATCAATAGCTATGTCGTAATATTGTCTTACACTATGTCTTTGATTGATTGCTTCGATAATTTCCATATTCCACCTTTTAGAATATATTAGCATATTCTGATTATTAGGTGTAGAATTAAGTAAAAATTGGAGGTATTTTATGATTATTACCAAAAGAAGAGAAAACTGCTTAAAAGAATTTAAGAAAACAGGTTTAGATGGATTATTATTGGCATCTAGTGCTAATTTTCAGTATTTGACTGAGACTTCTAGCTATATGTGGCAAAGATATTGTTTTAATCTTAATGTTGAAGTATCAGGAGCTAGAATTATTCCTGAGGCTCTTTGTTATATGGATAATGAAGGTAAAACAACGATATTATGTATTCCTTCTTTAAAACTTCATTTTGATACTAATAAGAATGATGTAGTAGTTAGCTATATGGATCAGTTTGAAGATGAATTAAGACATATTGTTAAAGGCAAAAAGATTGGTATTGGTAGAGATTGTGATGACTGGATCAAAAGAACATTGAAAGAGGTTGATCCGGAAATTGAAACAACCTTGGTAGAAACGATCTTTGATGATATTCGTCGTATCAAGGATGAATATGAAATCGATAAGATGCGTAAATTAGCTAAGTTTACTGATGATGCAGTCATGTATGTCTGCCGTCATTTGAAAAAGGGTATGACCATGTTTGATGCTGAAAGAATGATCGTTGATTATGGTTTATTAAATGGTGTTCAGGATCTGTCTTTCCCTCCTACTTGTGGTTTTAAGACTAGAAATACGGAAAATGCTTTGAATATTGAACCATTTGAAAGTGAAAGAGAATTAGTTGATGGTACGATGATTGCCTTTGATATTGGTTATATGGATCAGGGCTATTGTTCTGACTGGGGTAGAACAGTTTATTGTGGTAAAGCTCCTGAAGAAGTAAAAAATGGTTATAAGGCTTTACAGGCAGCTCAGGTTTATATGGTTGAGAATATCAAACCTGGTGTTACCAGATTTGGTGATTTGTATGGCTATATCTGTGATAAAGCCCAGGAGTTAGGATATTATGATCATTTAAGATTTAAAAGAGAAGAAGTAGGTGGTAATGGACATCATATTGGTATTGAAGTTCATGAGGTTCCTTTCTTGAAGAATACTTCTGATTTGATCTTACAGCCTGGTATGATCTTTTGTTCAGAACCTAAGATGTTCTTTAAAAATGAAGGATATATGCGTGTTGAAGATATGATCTTAGTTACTGAGGATGGTGCTGAATTCTTGACGAACTTTGATCGTGATTTATTTGAAATTGATTTTAGTAAAAATTTATAATGGGCTATCATAGCCCTTTTATTTGAGGTATTTATGAAAATAATAATTAGTATATTACTGATCTTATCCTTGTTTGCATGTAGTGATAATGATCAGGTTAACGTTAAATTAAGCAAGTGTACAGATGGGGATACAGCTCATTTTATCATTGATGGTAAAGATACTAAAGTAAGATTTTTAGCTATTGATACCCCAGAAAGTGTTAAGGAAAATAATATCGTTGAACCATTTGGCAAAGAAGCTAGTGAATATACCTGTAAGGCTTTAAGCGATGCTAATAAGATAACCATTGAATATGATAAAGATAAAGAAGATCATTATGGTCGTACTTTAGCCTGGGTCTTTGTTGATGGGTCTTTATTACAGGAAGAGCTGGTTAGAAATGGTTTAGCTGATATTAAGTATATGGAAGATTATTTTAAATATAAAGATGTATTAGAAAAAGCTCAACAAGAAGCAATTGATAATAAAGTAGGAATATGGAGCTATAAATAAGACTAAACTAGTGTTAAAA
>JALEVB010000192.1 GCA_022780745.1 Erysipelotrichaceae bacterium | reverse complement strand
ATTAAATATATTCTTTGGATCGGACATTCAAAAATATGTGATAAACTCATTGCCAAGGCATCATCACCACTTTGAGCTCCACCTGCTCTAACACAAAGCCCAGCACCTATACCAACAAATAATGCTCCCACAATAGCTGCTAACAAAGGATGATAGGCAATTGATGGAAATAATGGTTCAAACTGCTCAAAAATAGCATAAAATAGTGAAAATCCTGCACTAGATATCATTGAATACATTAGAAATAACCATCCTAATGTTTTAAAACCTAAGATAAAACATAATCCATTCATAATAATACTAGATAGTGATGGAGAAATATTAAACCAGTGATGTAATAGTAAAGTCATACCCAGAACACCGCCTTCACTAATATTAGCTATCATATGAACATTATATAAACCAAATGCCAGTATAAAACTACCTAATAAAGCTATTATGCATGATCTTAACTTCAAAATAACACCTTCCTTAATGGAAGGCATTCTATCATATCTAAACTAAATAAGCAAACTACACTAATTCCTTCTTGTTATAAACAAATAAAGCAGCTAAAGCAAATATTGCTGTTAAAACAATTGCGATAAAGACATAGATAATAGACATTTCATTATTCGCAATAATATTTCTGGTATCTGCTAAAGTAAAAATACTAAAGTATTTAAAGAATTCAATCTTTTCAGATAAACCAGCAAACATATTTAGAAAATAACTAACAAATACTATTCCTAGACTAATACCCATCATCTTTTTAGACTTATGCATAAAGCTAGCAATCAATATTGATAAAGCATATAAAACAATACTAGAAAATAAAGGACTAATGGCTAGTAACCAATATTCAGATAGTTTAATATCTGATGTTAATGCCAGAAAGATATAATTACTTATTGCCGTTAATAAGACCAGCATAACAACATAGAACAAACCAACCAGAAACTTCTTAATAACGATCTCACTTCTTGATATTGGTAAACTATTCAAATATTCAATCGTTTTATCATTTTCTTCTTTTAATATAATATTAGATCCTAATATAGCACTATAACATCCGGTAATTAATAAGATAAAGACAAAGCCTTCACTTTTAAGCCAGCCAAAAGCACTATCCAGACTGGCAATATCCATATTAAAAGCCTTAAGAACAGATTCTGGAAAGATCTTGATCATTTCATCGATCATTTCTCCATTATTACCTTCTATAATATAAGGATAAAGCAAAAAGATCAGTGCAAACATACCAGCAACAATTAAAAACAAGATAATAAAATTACCTAAATTAACTTTTAATTCTCTTTTAACTAACATCATTTACCTCCCTTATCGATAATAATGCATGAAGATTTCTTCGATCGTAGGCTCTTCAATAAGTATTCTATCGATATTAAAATTTGTTAGAACCCTTAATAAACTATTAACATCTTTATCGTATTTAAATCTGATCGTATTTTTACCTAATTCATAAGTTTCCAGATTTAATTCCTCTTTGATCTTTTCATTGTCCACACTATTTATCTTAATAAAGGTTAAGCGATTATTATTTAAGCTATCTACATCTTCAATTTTGACTAGATGACTATCTTTAATAATACCTACTCGATCACATATCTTGCTAACTTCACTTAGAATATGCGTAGAATAAATGATCGTTGTACCCTTAGCTTTTTCCTGAAGTAATAGCTCATAGAAAGTCTGCTGCATAATAGGATCTAGACCACTGCTAGGTTCATCCAGGATCAATAGTTTAGGGTTATGCATCAATGCCAGAATAATACCAACCTTTTTTAGATTACCTAAAGAAAGATCTTCGATCTTCTTCTTTTCATCAACATTTAACAGTTTAACCAGTTCTTTTCTTCTATCACTTAGATCTTCTTTAAAAAATGAAGCATGATAATCAAGCATCTGTTTAACACTCATATCTTCATATAAAAAGACTTCACTTGGCAAATAGCCAATCAATTTCTTAGCTTCAATATTATTTTTATCTAATAGCTGATCATTGAAGTATACTTCA
>JALEVB010000125.1 GCA_022780745.1 Erysipelotrichaceae bacterium | reverse complement strand
GAATAGAAAGTGGGGTATACATGACAAGTAATAAACATAAAATTCAGTTAACTCCTGAAGAAAAAAAAGCAAGGATAAAAAATAGAAAACTGAATAATAATCTTGTATTATTGACGTTATTATTAACAGTTTTAGTTATTGTTTTTTTCGCTTTTAATATTGGTACAATAGGATTAAAGAAGACTAGTAATTCCAATGGAGATACATTACAGCTAGACAATAAAAACAAATTAACTAATGATCAGTATATAATTGGCAATAATCCAACAGATGTTCAAAAAGAGTATTTTGAAGAACTTACTGATAGTTTAAGTGATACAAGCAATGAAGGAAGACTAGCAACAGCACAGGCTGTTACTAAATGTTTTATTGCTGATTATTATACCTGGACAAATAAAGATGGAAACTATGAAGTTGGTGGCGTGCAATATGTTTTTGGCCCAAAATATATCATGTTCCAGGAACAGTCAAGATATCAGTTTTATAATGATCTAGATCTTTATATTTCACAATATGGAAGAGATAACTTATTGGAAGTTACTAATATTGAGATTACCAAAGCAGATTATACAAATAATTATATTGTTAATGGTATTGGTGAATATGAGGCTTTTTATATTGAAGCTAATTGGGAGTATAAGAAGTCTAGTAAAATAGATGTTGATGAATTTCAAAATAAAGCTTATTTTATTGTAGTAAATAATAATGGTCGTCTTGAAATTGCATCAATAGGGCAAATGGATTGGTAGGGAGGTTAGAATATGAGTAAAAATAAGAAATCTCCTAATTGGATCTTTGTATCTGGTAAATATAATATTATATTATTTGTTTTATTGGCTATTATTAATGTCAGTTTAGCTTATATTATGAGGGGTTTGACATCATTCTCTAATTTAAGTAAGACTTTGTTTATTATCATTAATATAGTTGTTTTACTGGTTTTATTGATTTTAGATATAGTATTTATTATTAATTTGAAATCTAAGAAATCTAATATTTTCAAGGGATTATTACTAGTTTCTATAGTATTAGCTAGTATAGGTGGCTATGGCAGCTTTGCAATGTTTAAAGTAAATAAGAATGTTAATAAGATTATTACTTCAGAAAAACAAACTGAGACAGTAGAAACTAGTATTGTTGTTAATAATGGAATGTATTTAGAAGTTAGTGATCTAGATGGTAAAACAGTTGGTATTGTTGCAGGTACAACAAATGCTGAACTAGGCAAATCACACTTAGATTCTAAATGTGATAATGTTACTTATGCTGAATATAATGATATCAATAGTTTGTTTACAGCATTAGTTGCTAACGAAATAGATGCGGCAGTATTACCTAGTAACTATAAAGGTATATTTGAAGTTGTTGATGGATATGAAGAAGCTTTGGAGAATACAGAAGCTATAGATACCTTTAGTGAAAAAGTAACGGTGGAAGTTAGTAAATCAGATAAGGATATTACTTCAGAACCTTTCTCTGTTTTAGTATTAGGTGTTGATGAAGGAAGATCTGATGCGAATATGGTGGTTACCTTTAATCCTATTAGCTTAGAGATTACCATGACTTCGATTGCTAGAGATAGTTATGTACCAATCGCATGTTATGCTGGACAATCAAGTGATAAACTTGGACATGCTCATGTACAAGGAGTGCAATGTACGATTGATACCATTGAAAATTTATTGGGTATTGAAATTGACTATTATTTTGAAAGTAATTTTGCTGGTGTAGTATCAATTGTTGATGCTTTAGGAGGCATTATTATTTCTAATCCATATGAATTTGTTGGACAAAATTCATCAGATCAAAGAGGACATTATACAGTATGGGTTCCAGCAGGAGAGAATATTCCTGTTAATGGTGAACAGGCTTTAGCTTTTGCGCGTGAAAGACATTTGTATGCTTCAGGTGATTTCCAAAGACAGGCTAATCAGCAGCAGGTTATAACATCTATTTTGAAACGTGCAATGGAAACTCGTGATTTGAATAAATTATTATCTGTATTAGATGCAGCTGGCGATAATATCAAAACTAATATATCAGTAGATGAATTGATTACTTTATTCAATTATGTAATGGAAAAGACTAAGAGATATTATGGAACTGAGAACATTGAAACAATGTTTAAAATCGTTGGTTCACGAGTAACAGGATATAATTCTAGTGTCTGGTCAGAAGCATCACAATTAGCTTTATCAATAGTTAGACCATATGAAGGATCTATCAAAGATAATCGTGAAGCTATAAATAGAAATTTAAACTTAGATAGTACAATTAGTGCTAACAAGTATTTCTATTGGGAAGCAAATTCTGAGTTCTATGCACCAACTATTTCTAATGAAACATATTCTGAAAAGATCATTCAATCAGAAACTCCTCAATCTTATTATTGTACTAAGACTGGTGGAACTTGGAATGGCTCTGCATGTGCTTGTCCGGTTGGAGACTTTGTAGAGAATAAAGGATGTTCTGAAGCAGTAGCGTCTGACTTCTACGATGCTGGAAGCTGTATTGGTGCTGGCTTCATATGGAATGAACAGAATAATTCATGTGTAAGTAAATGTCCAGATGGATATACATCTGATGGTCAGTATTGTAAATTAGTTAAGCAAAATCCATCAGAATATAAGACAAAAGATGCTTGTACAGCAGTAGGATATAAATGGAATGAAACAAATAGTACTTGTGTTGAAACTTGTCCTACAGGAAGCAGTGCAGATAGTAATGGTGTATGTAAGGTGAATGGTGCAAGTAACTACAAAGATAAAGATTCTTGTGTTACTAATAAGTATAAATGGGATGAAACAACAGCTACATGTTTAAGTGCATGTCCAGCTGGTACTAAAGAAGATACCAATGGTGTTTGTAAAAAAGATGATAGTGCAGCTACATATTCAATCATTATTAGATATGTAAAAGAAGATGGAAGTGAAGCAGCTCCTTCATATACAGCTACCTTAAAAGAAGGCGAAGCTTATAGTGTTACTAGTCCATCGATTGATGGTTATACAGCAGATGCTTCGACAGTATCTGGTACTATGGGTAAGAGTAATATTGATTTAACTGTTAAATATAAGAAGAATGGTGGTGAGTCAACTCCGACTCCAACTCCAACTCCTA
>JALEVB010000084.1 GCA_022780745.1 Erysipelotrichaceae bacterium | reverse complement strand
TTTCGTTTCTACTCCTTCAGCTACTACTTTATAACCCATATCGATCAAACTATTAGAAATATTACGATAGAATGAAGCAACCTTTGGATCATCACAAATATCAAACAATAAGCTCCGATCTAACTTGATCGTACTAAATGGCACTTTTAGCACTGTATTAAAATTGGCATATCCGCTGCCAAAGTCATCTAGACATATCTTAATATTCGCATTATTAAACTCTTTGATCACCTGATGCAAACTGGCATTATATTCAGTAGCAACCGTTTCTGTTATCTCAATCTGGAAAAAGCTACAGGGAAGATCATAACTCTTTATTATTTGGATCATCTTTTGACAATAATCTAATTTCATTAACTGTAAAGGCGAAAAATTAATTTTAATATTATCGACCATCGATAAAATATCACTATTTTCTTTTACAAATCTACAGATATTATGTAACTGCGCAACCCCTAGATCAAGTATCATACCATTCTTTTCTGCCATATCAATAAAGACATCACAAGGAATATTACCTAAAGATGGGTGATATAAACGACTTAATGATTCTAAAGAAACATATTTATGTTCTTTTAATGAATATACCGGCTGATAATATACTTCTACTTTATTATTTTCAATAGCTGACTTTAAATAAGTTTCAATCTTACGATTTATCATTAAGCCATGCATTGTCTTCTCATCTTTTTGAATCAATATTGTATCATCCTCATTATCTGCCAAAGAAACAAGATAATCTGTATAAGCAACTAAATTATCAACATTAGATAATTCATTTGCAAAAAAGATGCCACAAACAACGATCTTAGTTTTAAAACTTTGACCATTGATCTCCATACCCTCTTTAGCAAAATGATAAATATCATTCTTAAGCTGTTCATAAGATGCTAAAGATTTAGTAACAATAATAAATCTTTTACCATTAGTTCTAAACAAATAGCCCTTCTCATTGGTTAAGTTATGTAACTTCTGCGAAAATGCAACTAAAAAACTATTGCCAATATTATTACCAAAAACCTGATTGATCTTTCTTAAATTACATATTTCAACAGTAATAACATGAAATTCAAAGCTATTGATAAATAATTCATTTACCCAGTCAATAAAATATGAATTATTAAAAGCACTAGTTAAGCTATCTAAATTTTCATTAGGATTAGAAATAGTCATATAAAGAATAAACATGCCCATACCAACCCCAAAAGAAGTCATTAGGATATTATTATATACTGCCTGAAGAACAACGCATATCGTAGCTAATAACAGATATTCATAAATATTAGCAAACTTCTTCCAGCCAAATTCTTTAAAATTAATGATCGTATCAAAAATAGTAATAATAACCAGTTGCAAAGTGAAAAAATACATTAAAAGATACCATTCACCTCTAATATAATTACCATTAATATCAAAATAGAACAAGAATCCTTTACCAGTATTAATGAAAATCAAGATGATCATGATTATTGGTAAAAATACCCATCTTTTTATGATATTAACAAGATTCTTATTATTCGAGGATTTAAGTGTTTGAATATAACACAAAAAGGTAAATGGAAATAATACTTGCAAAATATAAAATATCGTAAGAAAAAAGGTATTTAAATTAACAAAGGAACTATCACCTAATTCCATGATCATACTAGAAATAATATCCAATATGACATCAAAAACACTAATTGTTAATAAGAACTTAAAGATATTTGTATGTACATTATCTAAATGCTTAAAACGATTAAAATGGTAAATAATGAAGCAAAGAATTACTAATCCAGCAATTGCAAAATCATAATTATAACTCATCTGATCTTACCTGCCTTATCTTTATACATATTCATATCAGCATTCTGTTTCCAATCACTGATCGTTTTATAACTGCCATCATCATTTTTCAAAATACTATATCCTTTAGATAATGATAGTTTCAAACGTGTAGACTGTTTATTAAATATGTTTACCTGCTCATCCAATATATTTAAATAATGATCAGCATCATATTTACTATTAATGACGATACCACAGAATTCATCGCCACCAATACGATAACAAACATGATTCTTAAATGTTTCTTTCATACATCTAGCTGTAGCAACAATGATCTCATCACCTGCATTATGACCATAATTATCATTAATACTTTTCAAATAATCAACATCAATAAAGAATAAGATCGCATTATCTAAACTATCACCCATATTATAGATACTATCAATATATTCATCAAAAGAACGACGATTGCCAATACCAGTAAGCTTGTCCTCTTTTGCAAGTTTACGATAAATGATCAATTCTGTTTTATATTTGAGATTTTGACTAATACTGATCAACAAACCACCCAATAACAAGATAATAAAAATCAATATACCAACCTCAAATATCAGATCATAATACTTAATATTTAAGATCCAATACAAAACAATAGCCAATAAGCCAAAGAAAGTTAATACTATAAAAGCCAGTAATATTACCTGAATATCTAACTGATTATTCTCTTTATTACAATTATGTAACTGCCATATACAAACGATGATTGCTACAACAAGTAATATGTGAGTAATAAAAAGCATATCAATAAATTCAAAATATCCTAAATAATTTAATATACCCTGAATTATTGCATTGGCATAAAACAAACTTATTAGAATATGAATGATATTATTATTAATATAACGCTTTAATAAATGAAGCATAGGAATCGCAAATAACATAAACATATAAAAAGAAACTAAATAATTGATATGATAATAAGGATTATTATATTGCGCTATTGATGAATCAGTTATACACCAGATAGAACACATAATAATAAATGTCGCAATCATTAATAAACGCTCATCTTTAATATTTAAAAATTTCAAATAACCATATGCCAAAATAGTAAATAATCCAAGCACAAACATAAAAACGGCAATCGACATTGGAACAAAAACACTACTATAATAGCTATTCATAACAATATCGCCACGATCAATGATAATAGTATCGATAACATATTTATTACTTCCATCATTAAAAAGCTCAATACTTAATCTAGCATCCCTTATATCCTTCGGAAGATCAATAAGACAATTATATTTATTTTTCATCTGATAATTGCGAGGAAATAAGCTATCATCATATTCATAGATATATTGATCGTTATATGATACTTTGACATCATATATCGCAGACTTAGTGCTAAGCATCAAACCTTCATCTTCTTTAGTCAGATCATCACAATATATCGTTAATACTTCATCATCGCTTTGAATAGTGGCAGGAAGTTGAATATCTATTTTTTCACCATTTTCAAAATAATACCAATGATACTTGGAATAATCATTCTTACTATTATTAATATTTTCTGGAATATTAACAAAGATGAGCATCATGCATATAAAAATACTAGCGATAATACATATCATCTCCAGCTTCTGATATTTTTTAACATCCAGTTTAACCATATCCCTTACCTCAATAAGCCATTTTTATTATAACTTATTTTTTTCACAAATTTTTTTTGATTTATGATTTTTTTGTAATAAATAGCATGAATTTTGTCAATTATAATGACAATTTATCTACTTTTATGACTTTTTTTCTATAATAAATTATAATTATTTTGACTAATACTACCGTTTTATATCAAAAGGAGCAATACAATTATCATGGAATTTAAAGACAAACTTAACTTTTTAATGAAAATTACCCAAGTTTCCAATAAGGAGCTTTCCAAAGCAATAGCTGTTGATCCATCATTAGTATCATTATTACGTTCAGGAAAAAGAAAACCCCCACAGAATAATATCCATATAATCAATATGGCTAATTTTTTTGTAAAAAAACTTACTCATCAATACCAAAGGACAGCTTTAGCTGAAGCTATGAACATTTCAGCAGTAAAAAAAGATCTACCAAAGGAATTATTAGCTAAACATATAACTTCCTGGCTACAAAGTAAAGATGATATTATTTCACAAATAGTTGAGTCTATCAATAATCCTATCACTATCGAAGAAGATAATAGCAACGATGAAATCATACCTGAAAATAGTTCTCTATTTTTCTTTGAGGACCAAGGCAGGAAAGAAGCTATTAATTTACTATCAAATATAATCAATAGAATTGATGAAAAATCTACGCTTTTAATTATAACTGAAAGTGAACTAGAATGGCTGCTTGAAGATTATCAATTTTCCAAAAATATCCAACAAAGAATATTTAAAACTTTATCAAGAGGCTTTCAAATTCATCAAATTCTTCCATCATTAACTAATATTAACCGATTAATTGAATCCTTAAGGTTTTGGATGCCAATATATGCAAGTGGTCAATCTATGGTATACTATTATCCTCGTATAAGAGATAATTTGGTAAAAAGATCGATTATAGTAGTACCTAACCATGCTGCTCTAGTAACCACTAACATTTCTAGTATTAATCGTAATTATGCTACATTACTAACAACTGATCTAAAATTAGTTGATACATATGCTCGTCAATATGAAGATTATTTATCATTATGTCGCCCTGCATTTCAATTTGAAAAACAAATTTATCGTTTTATGGATTATTTTGAAGAAATATATAATAACAATTGCGATGTCATCCAATTTACCAATTGTATCTCGATCAACTCATTCACTTATGAATTAGCAGAAATTGTTTGTAAAAAAGGTTTAGATAAATACAATATCAATGCAGAATATTTTAAAAAGATGATCAATGAAACAAATAAACATCTTAATAAAAATCGCTTAATTGATTTATTCTATTTGCCTACTTGTCAGGAAGTAATAGATGGCAAAGCGATGATATTATCATCATTAATGCCTGAAGATGTTGATCTAAGATATGATTTAACAACATATATAATGCACCTAAAAAGTATGCTTAACATGTTAAAAAAATATGATAATTATTATATTTCAATATTACCTAAAAGTATGCAAACTAACTATAATATGTTCATTAATGATAATGGTATAGCCAACTTAATTTCCAACAATCACGATCCAATACTAATAAAAATTATAAAAAATGAATTATTTGAGGCATGTCGAGAAGAATTATTAAAAATTGCTGATCAATATAAGTATAATGGTTTTGCTAAAACTCGTAATATTCTCTACATTCAAGAACAAATTGATAGAGCAGAAAAAGCATTAAATCATCATAAACAAAAATCAGCAGAATAAAATACCTCTAAAACAACGTGTGTGTGGTATTTATCGATTAGACCTAAACTTTATGATTTAAATTAAGAATAGTCATGATAAAATTATAATCAGGAATGATCATTCCTCCCTTCTTTGTAGAATTCGTCCAAATATATAAGTCTAAAAAGAGTTGAAACTGATTCAACTCTTTTCTTATACTACAAACTTAATTAAGCTCCTTTATTTTGATAAATACTTTTTGGTATTCCTCTTTGATATTCTCATACATCATATACACATTATCATCCAATTTATTAATCGTTCTTAAATATTCAGTTAACATTGAACAATAATTGGCTAAGGCATCAAAGCTAAGGTTCAAGCATATACCTTTTAATGTATGAACAGAACGATATGTTTGTTCAAGATCACCTTTACTAATCCCAACAGTTAATTCATTAAAAGTATTATCTTCAATAAACTTTTTCACAAACTTAATAACTATTTTTTGTGAGCTCATTCTTAATAATATATCTTGATAATTACTACCTATTTCATTATATAACTGTTCTATTGTCATTATATCTTTTCAAATTCCTCTCTAATTTTTATCAGGCAAAATTTGACCTTATCTGAAAAAACACCACATTCATCATTCATAATCATCTCAAATGCCTTATTTTTATCAATCGCCTTTTTATATATTCTTTCATGCGTCAATGAATCATAAACATCTGCTAATGCAACTATTTGAGCACTGATAGGGATCATATCACCAACAAGTTTTTCAGGATAACCATTTCCATCATATCTCTCATGATGATATTCGCATATTTGTTTTGCAATTTGACCATAATCATCTTCCCATACATCATTAATGTTATTTATAATCTCTGTACCTTTAGTAGTATGTGTCTTCATGATTTCAAATTCTTCATCAGTTAACTTACCTGGTTTTAGCAATATAGCATCTGAAATAGCAATTTTTCCAATGTCGTGCAATGCACTAGCAGAAACGATCATTTCAACTTTATGATCATCCAAATGATATTCTGGATAATGCTTCATCATACTATCAGCTAGGATCTTAGTATATTTCTTAACTCTTTTTACATGTTCTCCACTTTCAAAATTACGATATTCTACCATTGTACCTAGGATATCAATTACATTTTCTTTACTTCTTGCTAATTGAGCATTTTTTTCTATTAAATCCTGTGTTTGAATTCTCACTGTATTTTCCAAGTTATTTTGTATATCAAACAATGAACAAACATTATCTACTCTTTTTTTAACTAAACGATCATTAAAAGGACGATGAATGAAATCAGTTACACCTAATTCAAAACACTGAACTTCTATAGAAACCGTATCTTCGCTTGAAATAATGATAATCCCTATTTTATTAAACCAGCTATATTGTTTTAAGTACTGCAAAAGCTCTATACCATTCATTCTTGGCATCATAAGATCTAATAATATTACTTTTATTTCACTCTGTTTTTCTTCGATGATCTGTTTTGCTATTATTCCATCTTCTGCCATTAAAATTTCATAATCATCACTTAATATATCATGTAATAATTCACGATTAAAATTTGAATCATCTACAATTAAAATCTTATTTTTCACTTGAATAAAGCTCCTTTATTTTCTTAATTCTTCAAACATTAGTAACATCTCTTTAACATTAATAGGTTTAGAAATAAATCCATTCATTCCAAACTGATATGCTTTATCTTTATCTTCCACAAAAGCATTGGCACTCATTGCAATAATGATGATATCTTTATCTAGCGTTCTTATTTTAGAAGTTGCTTCATATCCATTTAAATTAGGCATTTGAATATCCATTAAAATAAAATCATAATAATCTTTAGAAGCATTTTTGACCATTTCATATGCCTGTAATCCATCATTAGCTAATTCTACTATACATCCTTTATTAGTCAATATGTCTAATACTATTTCTTGATTGAGTTCATTATCTTCAGCTACTAGAATTCTTTTTCCTACAAGAAAATCCTCATCTATTGAAATCTCATCTTTCTTAAAGGATTTAATAATATCAAAGATAAAATTAACTGTAAACTCAGTTCCTTTACCAACTGTACTTTTAACGCTTATTTGTCCATTCATTATATCAACAAAATGTTTTACTATACTTAATCCAAGTCCTGTACCTTGTATCTTTGATGATGTAGTATTTCTTTCTCTTTCAAATGCATTAAAAATCTTCGGAAGAAATTCTTCACTTATGCCAATACCATTATCTTTGATATATAACTCATACATTACCTGATTATCGATAACATCAGATACTTGCTTAAAGCTAAAATATATCTCTCCATTTTCTAAAGTAAATTTTTGAGCATTGCTTAATAAATTAATAATAATTTGATTTAATTTGTTAACATCGACAATAACATATGGATCTCTAAAATCAAAGTTTGTTTCAAAATTAATATTTTTTAATTTCATACTATCATCAAACATTTCTTTGATCATATTGCTTACTTCATATAGATTAGTATTCTTTACATCTAGCTGAGTCTGACCATTTTCTATTTTTGCTAAATCTAAAATATCATCGATAATATGACATAGAACATCACTAGATTTTTCTATTTTTTCAAGATAATTTAGCACTAATTCTTTGTCGTTAATATGTTCTTTGATCAAATGTGTAAAGCCCATGATTGCATTAATAGGAGTTCTAATATCATGAGACATATTGAATAAAAAAGTATTCTTTGAACGATTAGCAATATTAGCTTTTTTAATTGCTTCTTGCAGCAATGAATTCTTCTTTATTTCCTGATTTTTAATATCCGTTATATCTCTTTGAGCAATAATGACCTTAGTTATTTCACTATTATTCTTTTCAATAGGTATAATATTTAGACGATTCCAGTTTTCTTTATTTTTTATTTGATACACTATTTCAAATTCAAGAATGGAATCATTAAGATGCTGCTTAATATATTCAACATTTAGCTTAACGCTCAATTGTTTACTAATAGTATCCAATGCTGCACTATTGGCAATATATTCTATTAAGAGTGCATAATCACCTTTATCACTTAATTTATCATTGCTTGCAATCAGATATCGATAATTTTTTTCTACTAGATCAACTAGAATAATACTATCATATAGTTTGGGAGTACCTTTGATAATATAATTCATATCTCTATTTTCTTCAAGCAATCTTTTTTTAGTCATATGATATACATATTGTTGATATAGAAGATAAATAATAAATATAATGATCAATGATACTTCTAACTTAAATCCTAAGGAAATTACTTCTTTATACATATTATTTGTTATTTCAGTAGGAAAGATCTGTACCAAATACCAATTATTAGTTTCCATTTTTGCAATATATCCTAAAGTCTTTTGTCCATCAGCAATAAAAGAAAAATTTGCTGATTTATTATTGCTGATACAATCATTTATGATAGCTAATGCTTTGTCATCAAATATCTGGTTACTAATTAATTGACTACCAATATTAACACTAATAATATTATCTTCAATATTAGCTGCAATAATCATTCCTTTATCATCAATAACTATAGTACTTATTTTTTTATTAAAATAAGTAGTATCTAGTAAATTCTTCATTTGGCTATCTGTTAAATACACACCTCTTAATACGCCTATGATTTCATCATTTTTAATTACTGGAGTATAAAAGTTTACCAATGTTTCATTAGTTATACGTGATTTGTCAATGATTGATATACCACTGTTTCCTTTCATTGCTTCTAGATAGTAATCTCTATCTCTAGCATCACTAGTTTCATTATTGCTGGTTATATTTAAACCTTGTGCATTAGTAAAACGAATATAATCAAAATGCGAATCCTTTTCAACTGTTAATAAATCTTCGCTTTTAATGCTTTCACCATCGATCATTTTGCTGTAAAAATTAGCATATGCTTTAATTTCAATCAATGCAGCTTCTAAAGAATTATCTAGTTGATTAGCTGAATGAACTGCAATACTTTTTAAATACATTTCATTTTGCTTAATAATTCTTTCCTGGTTGGATACTGAGAAACCATAAAAAAGCCATATTATTCCTAAGACGACAATAATAGTACTGATGCTGTGTCTAATTAATTTGTTTTGCATATATATTCCTCAAATAATATGGTATAAAAAAATGTAAGCATTTTCAATCGCTTACATTTAATTGTCATCTAAATTGTCATCTGGTAAAAACATTAACGGTTATTTACACAAACCTAAATCAGTATAACTATCTAAATTATCCTGTAAGAATGTAATAAATGATTCCAATTCTTGATCATTGATCTTCATTGTGCATCTATTATCGTTATATACTAATTTAATAGTATTATCATTAGCGATATATAAAATGTTAGTACCACTTTTTAGCATAATAATAACATTATTATTGTTAAAAGATATCGATTCATCTAATACTGGTTGAAATGACTGCAATAATGTTTTAAATTCATTAACATCTTCTTGATGAATATCATTTATTTCATCAATTAGATCCTCATTAATTGCTTCACAACCTAATTGTTTAGTAATTAAAGTAATATCAGCTTCTTTACCATCATTAAATGTATAAGGATTACTGGTAGATGTATAATCACTTTTATGATTCTCATCAGCAAAATATTCTTGTAAAAAATCCTGATATACTGCATCAGTCAAAGCTTTATCTTCAACTTTTTCTTCTGTACTTTTAGTACATCCACACAACATCGCTAAAATTAGCGTACATAAAAAAAACTTCTTCATTTTAAATTCTCTCCCTCTTTTAAAATAAGACAAATAGATTATAGCATAGATAAAAAAATATACTAGTATTGACTAGTATATCTGTTTAGCAACGATAATTAATCTTAGATCTTCACGATTTCTAACACAGGTTTGTAAAGTAAGTATATGATCACTAGCACTTATGTTAATACCAGTATCATAGAAAGCTTTTTGTGAAATATAATCGATATAACTATCAAATTCATCGCCATAATTAGTTAAATAATAGCGCATATTCATATTATTCATCTCATAATGATAAACATAAGCTATCTCATAGGTTCTTGTTTCATCCATCATTTCAAAAGTTATATATTTATTATCTTCATAATTAGCTTGTTCAGTTAGTTTAGTTAATGGAGTAAACTTGGCATTTTCATCATAATATACATAATGACCATATAGGATAATATTTTGATCATCTAAAGTATTACGATAATCCATAAAGATCGCACCTTGAGTATCTTTCTCATTATCAGCATTATAATTTAGATAATACTCATTATCTTCGCTTTGTACAACCTTTTCATCTACTAAAGTACCAACTTTGATAATACCGCGATAATCGCTATTATTATCAGCTTTTGCTTCAGGTATTACTACTTCTGAAGTTGTTTCAACAGTTATTTTTTCACTATTAACACTATTTTCCTGCTTATTTAACTGTTTATATATATCAAAAGTTAAGATTGCAACAATAATGACTAAGATCGCTAATAATCCTATTTTAACGCCTTTTTTTAATCTCTTCCTTTTCTTGACCATACTTATCACCTACAAATCTTCAGGCCAAATAAACTGATTATATCCAGCTTCTCCACCATCAATCAGTAAATTCTGACCAGTCATAAATTTATTAATAACCGAAACAAAGTATACCCAATCAGCTATTTCTTCACATGTTGCCCATCTTTTTAAAGGTGTTAATTCCATGATCTTGGCAAATAGCTTTTCATCATCCATTACTGGTTTATTAAGCTCAGTAATAACACCACCTGGATCGATACTATTACAAATAGCCTTAGGAGCTAATCTATTAGCAACATTTTTAGTGTATGCTAATAAACCACCTTTACTAGCTGCATATTCATAGAATTCAGAACCAGTATGACCACTAGCTGAACCAATGATCGTTACAGCTTTAATGTTAGGGTTGTCAAAAGCATATTTTTCCGTAATATTGATTACTCCTTTTAGGTTAATATCAATATCTTTGCCACTATCCTGTACTCCAGCGTTATTGACAACAATATCAGGATAGACATTATCAATAAAGTCACTAGGACATGATACATCAACAATATGATGAACATAATTAACATGATCTATGGTTTTTTCTTCAATATCAAAACCAATAACGTCATGTTTTTCTTGTAAAAACCTTAATGCAATAGCTTTTCCTATTCCTCTACTTGTTCCTGTTATTAATATTAACATATTAACCTCTTATTAGATCTAAATATTCTTTACCAACTTTTTCTTTTTCCCATCTTGTAACGATACGATATCCAACAGGGCTTAAGATAACCTCACATAATAATTCAAAGAATGCACCAGTTAATGAGCATATGATAACCTGAACCATTGTCCATCCAAAAAAAACATATGAAACCAGCATTGCAAAGATAAAATTATCAACAAATTGTGCAAGTGCTGTAGATATATATGATCTTAATGCAAAATCTTTAAATGAATTATTCTGTAGACGTTTACCAATAAATTCATTTAACCAGCCATTAAATAAAAATGAAACTAACATTGCGATGCTACTTCCTAAAAGTACATACCATGTACCACCAAATGTAGTATTTAAAGCATCATTGACAGCCATAGAACCACTATCATAATATGCAGCCCACATACCTGGTGTCATAGAAGCAATTTTAAAGATCAAACATACTAATAGATTAAATAATAATGCTGTAATTGACAATCTGCTTGCAGCTTTGGCACCAAAATATTTAGTTACAATATCTAAGCATAAAAAAGAAATCCAGCTTAGCATAAATCCACAATCTAAAGCTAAATATGTAGTAGAAATCAATTCTTTATTAGCTAAAAGATTCATCAATACTACGCTTAGAAAGAAAAAGGACATTACCATTCCTGGAATGTTACGAAAGAGGATATTTGTTTCCTCCAAATAAGATTTTAAATTTTTCATTGTTTTCTCCTTTGGTTTTAATATTTTACAAGCAGGATATCAGATTAGAACTGCTTGGCCTAATCGGCTATAATAATATAACACAAAAATATAAAAATGTTTACAGGATATTAAACTTCTATCCACCAAAAAAAGTATTTAGGAATATAACCTAAATACTTTTATAACCTATATTTTTATTCTACCAAGGTAAAATAACCATTTTCATCGGCATCAACAAGTATTGTCTTACCCTCAATATCAACATTTTCAAGAATACAGCGAGCTACTTTGGTCTCGATTTCTCTTTGAATATGTCGTTTCATTGGTCTAGCACCAAAGACAGGATCAACACCTAAACTAATGATCCTCTTCATTGCATTATCACTTACTTTTAAAGTGATATCTTTATCATGTAATCTTTGTTCAAGCTGTTTAATAAACTTATTAGCTATTAATGGCAATACTTTATCATCTAGAGCATTAAAGACGATAATTTCATCAATACGATTTACAAATTCAGGTTTGAAGAATTTATGTACTTCATCCATATAATGTTTATTTCTTTCCTGCTTATCTTCTTCAAAGGCAAATCTAGAACCTAGATTACTAGTCATAATGATCAAAGTATTCTTAAAATCAACAGTTACACCTTTAGAATCAGTAATTCTACCATCATCTAATATTTGTAATAAGATATTAAAGACATCAGGATGTGCTTTCTCTACTTCATCAAATAAGACAATAGAATAAGGATTTCTTCTAACACTTTCTGTTAACTGTCCTCCTTCTTCATAACCTACATATCCTGGAGGAGCTCCTACCAATCTAGAAACACTATGTTTCTCCATATATTCGGACATATCTATTCTTATGATCTTTGATTCATCATCAAATAATTGCTGAGCTAAAGCCTTAGCAACCTCGGTTTTACCTACACCTGTAGGGCCAAGGAATAAGAATGAGCCAATTGGTCTGTTTTCATCCTGGATCTGAGCTTTACTTCTAATAATTGCTTCCTGTACTAGCTGTAATGCTTCATCCTGACCCATTACTCTTTCCTGTAAGATCTTATCGAGATTTAAGATCTTTTGTCTTTGAGTTTCTAGTAACTTGCTTACCTCAATATGTGTCCATCTTGAAACGATCTTCGCTATAAGTTCTTCATCAACGATTTCTTGAATAACACGATTTTCACTGCTATTATTAGCTTCTTTTATCTTCTTTTCTAAATTAGGTATAGTTTCATATTGAAGTTTTGCTGCTACTTCATATTTTGCATCATTTTGAGCCTGCTGCATATCTAATTTAGCTTTTTCTAATTGTTCCTTATATTGTTTAGCTTCATCCAGTTTCTTCTTTTCCTGCTGCCATTTATCATATTTAATATTCTTTTCTTCTTTAAGTGTAGCTAATTCCTTTTGAATATCTTGTAATCTTTCTTTAGTTTTTTCATCATTTTCTTTCTTTAAAGCTGTCTCTTCAATTTCCAGCTGCATGATCTTTCTAAATAATTCATCAAGTTCTGATGGCATAGAATCCATTTCTACACGAACACAGGCGCAAGCTTCATCTATTAAGTCAATAGCCTTATCTGGTAAGAAACGATCAGTAATATATCTATGTGATAAAGTAGAAGCAGCAATAATTGCTTCATCTTTGATCTGTACACCATGGTGAGATTCAAAACGATCTTTTAATCCTCTTAGAATAGAAATCGTTTCTTCTACACTTGGTTCTTCTACCTGTATCTTCTGGAATCTTCTTTCTAAAGCAGCATCTTTTTCAATATATTGACGATATTCATCAAAAGTAGTAGCACCTATACACTTTAATTCTCCACGAGCTAGCATTGGCTTTAATAAGTTAGCTGCATCCATTGAACCCTCAGTCTTACCAGCACCTACCAGATTATGAATTTCATCAATGAATAAGATGATATTTCCATCAGCCTGCTTAACTTCATTCAATACCGCTTTTAATCTTTCCTCAAATTCACCACGATATTTAGCACCAGCAATTAATGAACCCATATCAAGCTCAATCAATTTCTTATCCTTTAAGCCAAATGGTACATCCTGCTTCATGATACGCCATGCTAATCCTTCAACGATTGCTGTTTTACCAACACCTGGTTCACCTATCAATATCGGATTATTCTTTGTTTTTCTTGATAAGATCTCAATAACTCTTCTTATTTCATCATCTCTGCCAATAACTGGATCGATCTTACCATCCTTAACATCCTGAACAAGATCACGACCATATTTACTTAAAGCATCTACTTGATTTTCGCTTTCAGCACTATCCATCTTCATATTATGCCTTCTTTCCATTTCTGCTTTTTCAATATCTTTCTGCTTTAAATTTAAAGCATTAACTATTTCTTTAGCTACTTCTGTTTTACCAAACAATAAAGCAATCAGCATACTAACAGAACTCATATAAGTTTCCTCATGCTTCTTCGACCAGTTTAAAGCCTCATTATAAGCATTTTCAACTTCTCTATTCAAAGTAATATTAGTATTGTCTACTCTATTAAGTTTAGCTAAATATTTATCAATTATGACATCAATTTTACCATAATCAACATTTAACTTATTCCACAAGGCAATTATGCCATCATCACTATTTAAAGCTTTTAAAACATGTTCAACACATAATTGAGGATTATGATTACTATTAGCAATCATGATGGCTCTTTGCATAATTTCCTGTAAACGATTTGTCATTTGTTCAACATTCATAAAATACCTCCTTTTAGCACTTAATTTAATAGAGTGCTAATTTCAATGTTTTAGAAAAGGTACAAATCGTACCTTTATTTAAAAGCCTTCTTAAACTTATCAAAAACACTCTCATTACCCTTATGCTGGATATTATATAGTTTCTGATAAAGTTCTTTTTCTTCACGAGATAATTTCTTAGGAATTTCAACCTTGATCTCAACTATCTCATCACCAGCTTTACCACCTCTAATATCAGGAACACCCTTTTCTCTAATTCTTAATTGTGCTCCATTTTGAGTACCAGCTGGAATAGTTAGCTCTACATCTCCATGTACCGTTGGAACATCAACAGTACATCCTAAAGTTGCATCGACATTACTAATAGGAATAGTGATATAAATATTCTTTCCTTCACGTTTGAAATATTCATGGCTGGCAACTCTAATTTCGATATATAAATCACCATTAGGTCCTCCATTGATACCACGTTCACCTTTTCCTTGAACTCTTAATTGCTGACCTGTTTGAATACCACTAGGAATCTTTAGATCAACACTAACTCTTTTATGTTCATAGCCTTCTCCATGACATTTAGGACACACTTTTTTGATTTTCTTACCAGTACCATTACAATCTGGACAAACACTTTGTGACTGGAAGACTCCAAATGCTGTTCTTTGTTGTGTAACAACTCTTCCTGAACCATTACATCTTGAACATGTAATTATATCAGAAGAACTTGCTGCCCCACTACCATTACATTGGCTACATTTTTCATCAACACTTAAATTAATTGTTTCATTTTTACCAAATATAGCATCCATGAAACTAACATTCATCTGCATATAACGATCTTGGCCTTTTCTTGGTGCTGTGCTATTTCTGCTTGTAGATCCTCCAAACCCAGAGAATCCTGAGAAACCACCACCACCAAACATTGAACCAAAGATATCATTTAGATCATCAAAGCTTCCACTTGAGAAACCACCAAATCCTGAAGCGGCATTTGGATCAACTCCTGCAAAACCAAACTGATCATATTTAGCTTTCTTATCAGGATCACTTAATACTTCATATGCTTCATTGATCTCTTTAAATTTTTCTTCAGCATCTGGACTCTTGTTCATATCAGGATGATATTTTTTAGCCAAAGATCGATATGCTTTTTTTATTTCTTGTTCTGATGCATCTTTAGAGATGCCAAGCACTTCATAATAATCTCTTTTTTCACTCATTTTCTTAACACCTCTTTTTAAGACTTATGCAAAAGCCTAGGATATTAACCTAGGGCTTTTGAATTAGTTCTTTTCTGTAAAATCTGCATCAACTACATTGTCATCGTTATTTGATGCACCTTGACCATTTGCTTGATTAGCCTGTTGCTGATACATAGCTTGTGCCATAGCATTAGCAGCTTGTTCTAATTCATTCATCTTAGTCTTTAAAGTTTCAATATCATTACTATCTATAGCAGCCTGTAATTCATCACGTAACTTCTTAACTTCTTCTTTTTGTTGCTCAGTTACATTAGGATTATCAGCATTCAATGTTTCATCGATTTGAGCAACAAAGCTTTCTGCTTTATTCTTAATTTCGATTTCTTCCTTACGCTTATCATCTTCAGCCTTGTGAGCTTCAGCATCTTTTACCATCTTTTCGATTTCAGCATCACTTAAACCATTAGAACCACTGATAGTAATAGATTGCTGTTTATTAGTTCCTTTATCTAAAGCACTTACATGTACGATACCATTTACGTCGATATCAAATTTAACTTCGATTTGAGGAACACCACGTCTAGCTGGTGCAATACCAGTTAACTGGAAGTTACCTAAAGTCTTATTATCAGCTGCCATTGGTCTTTCACCTTGTAATACATGGATATCTACAGCAGGCTGATTATCAGCAGCAGTTGAGAACACTTGAGACTTACTAGTTGGAATAGTTGTATTTCTTGGAATCAATACTGTCATAACACCACCTAGTGTTTCAATACCTAATGACAATGGAGTAACATCTAGCAATAATACATCCTTAACATCACCTGTGATTACACCACCTTGAATAGCAGCACCCATTGCAACTACTTCATCTGGGTTAACAGATTTATTTGGTTCTTTACCTAATTCCTGTTTAACAGCTTCCTGTACAGCTGGAATTCTTGTAGAACCACCTACTAATAATACCTGATCGATATCACTTGGTTGTAAACCAGCGTCACTTAATGCCTGACGTACAGGTTTTACAGTTCTATCTACCAAGAATTTAGTCATCTTATCAAATTGAGCTCTTGTTAATGTAGCTTCTAGATGTAAAGGACCATCAGCACCAGCAGAAATAAATGGTAAGCTGATTTGAGTTTGAACCATACCAGATAGATCTTTCTTAGCTTTTTCTGCAGCTTCCTTTAATCTTTGTAAAGCCATCTTATCATTTCTTAAGTCAACACCATTTTCTTTCTTGAAGTTGTCAACTAACCAGTCAACTAAGACATTATCGAAGTCATCGCCACCTAAATGGTTATCACCAGCAGTAGCCAATACTTCAAATGTACCATCAGCTAAGTCAAGGATACTAACATCGAAAGTACCTCCACCTAAGTCAAATACTAATACTCGTTGTTCTTTTTCTAATTTATCAATACCAAATGCTAAAGCAGCAGCAGTTGGTTCATTGATAATTCTTTCTACTTCTAAGCCAGCGATCTTACCAGCATCTTTAGTTGCTTGTCTTTGAGCATCATTGAAATATGCTGGAACAGTAATAACTGCCTTATCAACTTTTTCACCTAAATAGCTTTCGGCATAATCTTTCATATAAGAAAGGATCATAGCACTAACTTCCTGTGGTGTGTACATTTTACCTTCAAGCTCAACTTTCTGGCTAGTACCCATTAAACGTTTAATACTAGAAACACAGTTCTTATTAGTAACTACCTGACGCTTAGCAGCATCACCAACGATTCTTTCACCATTCTTAAATGCAACAACACTTGGAGTAGTACGATTACCTTCAGGGTTAGTAATAACCTTGACATCTTTACCTTCCATTACAGCAACACAGCTATTTGTAGTACCTAAATCAATACCAATAATTTTACTCATATTTTTATCCTCCTAAATTTATTCACTAACTTTTACCATTGCGGCACGTAATATACGATCTTTTAATTTATAACCTTTTTGAAGTACCTGAACAACGATACCACTTTCAACACCATCAACTTTTTCCATCATGATAGCCTGTTCGAAATTAGCATCAAATGTTTTATTCAAGCAATCAATCTCTTCAACACCTTCTTTTTTCAAAGCATTGATCAGCTGATTATAAATCATCTCTACACCTTTACGATACTTTTCATCAGATGTTTCTTGAGCAAGAGCTCTTTCACAGTTATCAATAACTGGAAGAATATCTAAAGCAAAGTCCTGTATACGATATTTCTTTAGCATCTCATACTCATTTTGAAGACGTCTACGCATGTTTTCAGTATCAGCATAAGCTCTAGCATAATCATTTTTTAAACCAGCAATTTCACTCTCTAACTTAGCTATATGCTCATTCAAAGACTGCAATTCATCTTCTTTTTCAACTTCGATTTCATCATCATTGATTTCAACTTCCTTTTCCTCAACAACAACATCATCTTGTTTAACTTCATCTTTTTCACTAGCAGTATCTTCAACTTTTTCCTTATTTTCTTCCATTATTTCCTCCATAGATATGTTCTATCATCTTTGTCGTACTATCAAGCATCGATACGATCTTTTCATAATCCATTCGAGCTGGTCCAACGATCATCAGTTGTCCTTGTTCATCATCGTTTATTCTAAAACTCTGTTTAACAACTGCTACATCATCGACCCACGTAATATCAAATCCCTCATTAGGCAACATCAGTCTGGTATTATTTTCACCAGTAAGTGTTCGCCATATTGAAGAATTATCAAGCATATTCATAAAATTCCTTAATTTCTCAATATCTGAAAATTCAGGCTGATATAACATTTTCGATTGACCGCTAAAATAAACGTTATCATTCGCAAATTTTGCAAAGGCCTGAACAAATGCTTTAAATAACAAATCATGTCTAACAACATGAGCCGCAAGCACAGGTCTTATTGATTCCATCTTATCTGCAAGATTTTCTATATATGTTCCTTTTAAACGGTCATTTAAGATATTACAGCAGTTCTGAATATCATCAACACTTATTTCCTGATCAAACTTAAAGTTTTTTGTCTCTGTATGTCCAGTATCTGTAATAAATACACAAACTGCACTACGATCACTAACAGGAAATAATTTAACATGTTCCAAACGCTGTTTTCTGGCATCTGGTCCAAGCACTCCAGTAGTAAGATTGGTCATCTCTGATAAAACATCACAGCTTGCCTGAATAACATCTTCAATTCCTAATGCATCATTGTTATAGATTTTTTGCAAAGCTACTTCCATTTTAGGATTAGTTTTGTTTTCAAGCAGATATTCACAATAAAATTTATAACCTTCTGTACTAGGAATACGACCACTAGAAGTATGTGTCTTCTCTAAATACCCATATTCTTCCAAATACTGCATATCATTACGAATAGTAGCACTAGAATAAGGTAAATTATACTTCTCCATCAATGTCTTTGATCCAACAGGCTCAGCCGTCTGAATAAATTCATCAACGATAGCTTTCAAAATTTGAATTCTTCTATTTGTAAGCATCTTTACCTCCTTTTTTTAGCACTAGTCTTCTTTGACTGCTAATAATATACAACAATTGATTAGCACTGTCAAGAAATAAGTGCTAATTTTTTTCACATGTTTTCATACATCTGTCCCCATTTGTAAAAAAATAGGTCCTTTGACCTATTTGAACTTATCCTGTACTTCATCAATTATCTCTTTTGGCAATACTTTTGAAAGATCAGCATGATAATATGCCATCTCCTTTACCACACTAGAACTTAAAAAAGAATATTCTGGCTTAGCAACCATAAATAAGGTTTCAATATCATTTGCTAATGTCATATTAGCCGTTGCCTGCTGCAATTCATATTCATAATCAGCAACCGCTCTTATACCCCTAATTAAGACTTTGGCATCATATTCTTTCGCAACATCAATAGTTAGACCACTCTTGATCACAACTTCAACATTATCTAGATCACTTATACACTTTTCAATCATTTCTTTTCTTTTTTCATTATCAAAACAAGGAATCTTCCTTGTATTAACTAAAATAGCAATTACTACTTTATCAAATATTCTTGCACTTCTTCTTATTATATCTAAATGTCCAATGGTAATAGGATCAAAACTTCCTGGATAGATAGCCGTTTTCATTATTTTTTTCTCCTTATATATATAACTTTCATGATTCCATAGCTCACTTCTTTTTCAAATACTAATTCTTGATATTCCTTATTGATCTCTTCTTCATTCAGGCTTTCACATACGATATAGCCATATTCTTTTAGCATTTGATGTTCATCAATAAACTTTAGAATATCATTATAAACATGAAGATGATATGGTGGATCAATATATATCAGATCAAACTGTTCATTCTGAAATTTATTTAAAGCTGCTTTATAATCCATTTTAAATACTGTAGCATCAGCCTCTAATGCTTTAACATTTTCCTTGATAATATTTATAGCTTCATAACTTTTATCAACTAAGATAGCCTTATCCATTCCTCGAGATAAAGCCTCTAAACCAATAGCTCCAGAACCACTAAACAGATCTAAACAAACTCCTCCATCAAAATAAGTACCTAATTTAGAAAAAACAGCTTCTTTTACTTTATCTAAAGTAGGCCTTGTAGCATTACTTTTTAAAGTCTTAAGATTTCTAGAACGATATTTTCCAGCTATTATTCTCATATGATAAGCCCCTTTCGATATTGAGAGATGATAGCTTGAGCAATTCCAATAGCCATCATTAAACTTGTTGTACTAGAACCACCAGCTGAAATCATTAATAACGGTACCCCTGTTAAAGGAATAAATCCCGTAACCCCTCCAACATTAAATAAAAAATGAATAAACATATACATTGCAACACCAACAAGGACGATCTTAGCTTTCTCACTTCTTATTCTAAAAGCATATTTAAATAAAACAAATATGATTGTTAAATAGCCTATAGCGATAACTAAAAAACCAACAAAACCTAATTCCTCAACAACGATAGCTAAGATAAAGTCTGTATTAGATGCTGGAAAATCAGTATATTTTCTTACTGAATTACCAAAACCCTTTCCAAATAAACCACCCGTAGCAAAGGCAACTAAACCATTGATCAGCTGATAACCAGTATTATATTCATCAATAAAAGGATTAATAGAAGATAAGATACGATTGATCTGATATTGCTGAAAAGGAAGACTATAAATAATATTCTCACCTGTTTTAGTATATAGCATCAAAACTACACCTATAATGCCAATAATACCAAGCATTACCAGTAAATACTGACTAATTCTTAATATTGGTTTACGTGGTATCAGATAACAAAAGACAGCTATCAAAAACAATACCACCGCACTACCAAAGTCTGATTGTAAAAACCAGACAATACATACACAAATTAAAACAAAACAAACAGGAATTTTAACAAATTCCCACCAGCTATCATATTTCTTTCTATCATCACCAAGATATGTTGCTAAAATGATCATGAATATGATCTTAGCAAATTCTGAAGGCTGTATCGTTACTTCTCTGCCGGGAATTGGCAGTCTTATCCAAGCCTTGGCTCCACCAGAGCCTGCAAATAATAAACAAGCCATTAGTGCTATTATGGTTCCAAACATCAGAATCATACTATTTTTAGCCACTTTTTCAAAAGTGAAATGTTTAGCACAAAAAACCATTCCCATATAACCTATAAAGGTAAATATAGCCAATTTAGCACCTGTAAAAACCAGATATCTATTATCACCAATTGACAAGCCCATACTAGCCGAAATAACCATAACAAAGCCAAAAACAGCTAATCCAATGATAGCTACATGCAAGATAAAATCTGATTTGCTAGGCATTTTAAATAAATTAATAATCTTCTTCATGTTTTTTATTTTATCATATGTGATGTATTTTTTTGTACAATTTTAAAAATATTTGATATTATATATAAGATATTATAACTCGAAAGGAATAATAAAAAATGATAATCAATAATGATACCATTATCAAAGATAATGACCCAATAATAAGAACAAAATCATTACCTGTTCAATTACCATTGTCAAAGGAAGATGAACAATTAATGATCGATATGTATAATTATGTCAAAGAAAGTACTGATCCTGAATTAGCAGAAAAAAAGAACTTAAGACCAGCTGTAGGTATCAGTGCCATTCAGGTTGGAATACCTAAACAAATGACAGCTATTATATGTAGCGATATTGACAAATATGATAATGAAGTAACATATGAATACTGTTTAGTTAATCCTAAGATCGTTTCTAGTTCAATTGAACAAAGTTACTTAAAGAGCGGTGAAGGATGTCTATCAGTAGAAGCTGAACATGAAGGATACATTTATCGTAGTGCTCGTATTAAAGTCAAAGCTTATGATTATTTAACAAAAAAAGAAGTAACAATTAGAGCACATGGTTATTTAGCTATTGTCTTACAGCATGAAATAGATCATTTTAGTGGTACTTTATTCTACGATCATATTAATTCTGAAGATCCATTTATTAAATTAGATAATGCAATCGAAATTTAATATGATATACTTTTAATAGTAATTGGTGATTTATAGAAAAGAGGTCAAAATGAAAGAAAATTCAATAAAACCACCAAGATTCACAAGAAATAAAAACGATAATTCATACGACTTAAAACATGATACCTTAGTATTCGCTCTAGGAGGACTAGGTGAAGTAGGTAAAAATATGTATTGTATCGAACATGATGATGAGATCATCGTCATCGATGTCGGTGTTTTATTTCCCGAAGACAGCCTTCTTGGTGTAGATTATGTAATACCTGATTTTTCATATTTAGTAAAAAATCAGCATAAAATCAAAGCAGTTATCATTACTCATGGTCATGAAGATCATATTGGAGCTATACCATTTCTATTACAAACAATTAAAATAAAAACCATTTATGCTCCTCGTTTTGCTTGTGCTTTGATCACAAAAAAACTAGAAGAAAGAAAACTAACTAAATCTGTAAAGTTAGTAGAAATTAATGGTGAATCAAGAATAGAAACTAAATATTTTAATATTGGTTTTTTTGATACTATTCACTCTATACCAGATTCTTTGGGCGTATTGATCAATACTCCTAATGGTCGTATTGTTGAAACAGGAGACTTCAAATTCGATCTAACACCTATTGGTCAAATGAATTCTGATTATCAGAAAATGGCTTATATTGGACAAATTGGTGTTACCCTATTATTAAGTGATTCAACTAATTCTTCTGTTAGCGGATTCTCAATTTCAGAAAAGAAGGTTGCACAAAGTATTCTAGAACAGATAAGAAAAACACCAGGAAGATTAATTGTATCAACATTTGCTTCTAATGTGACCAGATTATCACAGATATTAGAATCAGCTGTTATTTGTGGAAGAAAAGTTGCAGTATTTGGTCGAAGCATGGAAAATGTTGTCGATATTGCCAAAAGACTTAAAGTTATTAATATTCCTGAATCTAGTTTTATTAGTGCCAGCGAATTAAATACTCTGCCTGCCAATAAGATTTGTATCTTATGTACAGGATCTCAAGGTGAACCGCTTGCTGCCTTAAGCAGAATTGCTAATGGTACTCATCGATTTATTAAGATCATTCCTGGTGATACAGTAATTTTCTCAAGCAATCCTATTCCAGGCAATGGTACCAGTGTTTCTGCTGTTGTTAATCAGTTGACCAGAGTTGGTGCCAATGTAATCGTTAATTCACCTTTAACATCTTTACATACTACTGGACATGCTTCACAAGAAGAACAGAAACTAATGTTACAATTGATCAAACCAAAGTATTTTATGCCTATGCATGGTGAATATAAGATGTTAAAACAACATATGCTTACTGCTGTAGAAACTGGTATTCCAGCAGAAAACTGTTTTATTTGTGCTAACGGTGATGCGGTAGTATTAAGAGATGAAGTATGCTTTAGAGCTAGTGAAAGGATACAAACCGATGATATCTATGTTGATGGTAATGACATATCAGGATTATCAACTTCAGTAATTAAAGATCGTCAGTTATTGGCTGATAATGGTTTAGTAGCTGTTATCGTTACTATTGATTCTCGCTACAATAAGATCTTATGTTTACCTAATATTGTTTCTCGTGGTTTTGTCTTTATCAAAGAATCACAGACTTTATTAAAAGAAGCTGAAAGAATCGTTTATGATGCTTTAAAAATCAAGATGCAGCAAAAAACGACCTTTGGCGAATTAAAGAACTGCATAAGAGCAGCTTTAGAACCATATTTATATCAAAAGACTAATCGTAATCCTATCGTAATTCCGGTTATCTTAAATCATAAAGATGCTATGGCTCAAATGAGCAAGCCAAAGTCTTCAATAAAAAGAAAATAGCTATGTATATCAATTTACATAGCTATTTTTCAATTTCCTTTTCTGTATATTCAACATCGATAATATCAGGATCAGCTGAGCTATTATTATTTTCATAATAATTATTTGCCTGCTCAAACTGTTGTTTGATATCTTCCTGAAACTGTTCGATTTGTTTTTGTCTTTGATAATTCTTATATGCACCATATGCAACTATTGCTACTATTATTAATAAAAATAAGAATGGATTTTTAAAAATAAAACTCAAAAACAAATCTAGAATAACAAAAATAATAAAAAACCAAATAAATGTTCTCATAAATCAACTCTTTCTATCAAACTTATGTTGGCATTTTGGACATTTGATTTCAATATTACCCTTTCCTCTAGGAACTCTAACCATTTGTTTACAATTAGGACATAAAAAATATTTATATTCTTTATCCTTCAAATTACGTTTAAAAACATTTCCATGTTGTCTAATTCCTTTAGTATAATCCAAATATGCAAAATTTTCCTTCTGTCTATCCCATATATTCTTAGATAACATTCTAAAAACAGCATAGAATAATAAACAGTAAGAAATAACAACCATAATATCATGGTGAATAAACATATTTAAAAAAGCAAAAAATAAAGACAGTAAAATAATGAAATTGTTAAACTGATCATAACCATATCTACCCTGCATAAATCTTGCTATGTTATATTTGATCTTATTCACATTCATCACCATCTTCATTTTAAAACTTTGTTGAAAAATAGGCAATAGAATTACTATTTTTCACATTACTTCACATAATCAACCTTTTAGTCTATTGATCATGATATTTTTAGCTTCCATTTCTTGTTTATCATCAAGAGCTTTTAACTCAATATTGATATTTCTTCTTTTTAAAGCTAATGAAATCAGTTTATCAACAACTTCAGGATTTTTTGGTAACAAAGGACCATGAAGATAAGTACCAATAACATTCTTATATACCAATCCCTCTTTTTGCTTTTTACCATCATTGCCATAACCTACTATTACATCACCAAAACTATCATAATCATTAATAAGCGTACGTCCGCTATGATTTTCAAAGCCTACTACCTTACTATTACACCACTTGCTATTAATTACGACATTACCTATTAACCTGGTATCTCCTTTTACCGTTTTAAAATCTAAGATTCCTAATCCTTCGATGGTTTCTCCATTTAGAATATAACTTGTACCTAATAACTGATATCCGCCACAGATTGCTAGTAAAACACCATCTGACTCAATATATTTTTCTAAAATATCTTTAACTTCTTTTAAACGATCACATACTATTGCCTGTTCACGATCTGATCCTCCGCCTAATAAAACAAAATCAGCATCGTTTAGATCAAATTCATCATCAATAGTGACCAAATGCGTTTCATAAGGAATATTGCGCCATGCTAGTCTTTTTTCAATACAGGCGATATTTCCTCGATCTCCATATAGATTTAAAAGATCATAAAATAAATGATATATTTTAAATGTACGCATATCGATCTACCTTCTTTCTAATTTTTTTAAGAAGACATGAGCTGGATATAGTGCTGTATAATTAACTAATATATATAGATTTTTATTATGACAATTTTTGATCGCATATGTAAATGCTTCCTCAAAATCCTCGATAGCTTTACTATCAATATCAACATATTTCAATCTTAGCTGCATATCCTTAAATCTGGTGCCTGAAGTTATAAAATGGTCTACCTTATCCATTTTAAACCTATCAAAATCAACGTCCCAAAGCCATGATACATCTATACCATCCTGAGCATTATCATTGATAACAATTACGATATCCTTATTAGTATCATCATTAGTACATAAAGCAATATTCTGATTAAAACCTGCAGGATTTTTAGCCAGATTCAAGGTAACTTTAACTCCATTGATATGAAAGATCTCTAGTCTTCCATTTTCTGGCTCAAAATGATTTAAAACACTATTAAACTTTTCAAGTGAACAATTTTCTTTTATTAACAAGCAGCTAGCAGCCAAAATATTATAAATATTATAAAAACCCTTATAATTAGTAACTAAACGAACATTATCAACACTAACTTCACAATGATCTTTATACAAGATATCATAGCCATTAACATCGATCTTACCTCTTTCAAATCCACAATTAGGACAATAATAATCACCTAGCTGTGAATAATGATAGAAACGATATACCATCTTATGATTACATACCTTACAGAATCTTCCTTCCTTCATATCATTATCTATACTATCAACTACTTTATCCTTTATACCAAATGTCATATATGACAAAGAAGTATTATATGCAAAATATTTTGATAAAACATCATCTGCGTTAATGATAAGCTCACAATCTGGACTATATGATAAACCCTCTTTTAACAGATCCATAGTAATATCAATTTCACCATAACGATCAAGCTGATCACGAAATAAATTAGTTAGAATCATAATATCAGCTTTACATGAAGGCATAATTCTTCTAAGACTAGCTTCATCAACTTCTAAACATGCATAATCATGATCTAATTTTCCAAAGATATTACAATTTAAAACAAAACAGGCAACAATACCATTTAGCATATTAGAACCTGTCTGATTATAAATTACTTTATACCCATTAGCTCTAAGTGCTAAGGCACATAAATTATTAGTAGTAGTTTTACCATTAGTACCACATACCATAATAATCTTCTTTCTTACCTGTTTACTCAGTTTTGATAAAATATTTCTATCTAATTTTAAAGCGATAAGTCCTGCTAAAGTAACACCCTGTTTACCTGCTAATTTACTCAAATGATAAACGATCTTACATATAATTATTATTAACATCATTCTCATGATCATATCCTCAACAATTCATAAATAATAAAATTAACAATTTGTATTATGATACAAATAATAATTGATGAACTACTTAGAAACATTGTCCAAAGTTGGGCATTAAAGGCTTTGATCGTAATAAATGGTATTCTTAAAACATTATTAAACAACGATAATGCTGATACAATATATACAATTATTACTAAAGCTATGATAACAAAGAAGAAATCTTTTGGAATGAAAATACTAACTAAATAAAATAATACTATTCCTCGCACAATAGCTATCGTCGGTTTAATTGAATGATACTTAATTGATATCAACGAAAGATAAAAACCTAGGAAAAAACAAGGTACAGCTTCATTAATAGTTGGCTGTGCCAAGGCATATAACAAAGCACTGGCAACTACTCCAAAACTACGTGAATAATGTCCTAACTGTCTTTGAATGATACCACGGAATACATATTCATCTATATATGGCTTAATAATTAAGATAAAAATAATATATAAAATATTATATGCTATACGATCATAAGTACGATAATCCATTAATGCAGTATTTAATATTGGAATAGATAAACTTTTCAAACCAAAAATACTAATTACACTAGTTGCAATTAGTTCTATTCCAATACCAATACAAATAAATGCTAATAATTTAGTAATACTTATTTTTCTTTTTTTATTATAATCCTTAGTATCCAATTCCAGGATAATGGCACTAGCCTTAAAGGGAATAAAGCTTACTAGAAAATATGATAAAATATAAAGACCCATAGCAGCAAAAGAAACGATCATCACAGGATATTGACTAGTGTCTACTATTAAGTTAATAAATATAAGTCCATATCTTATGGCAATCAATACAATGATATACATAAACATTGAAATACCAAGAGTATTGATTTGAGCTTTAGCTTCCTGGTAAGTAATCTGGTTATTTTTTTGACTCACTTAATGATTCTCCTTGTATATAAAAAGGTATGTAATATACCTGAATTTTTTTTTAATTTTTTTATATTATAGCATAATATATAACAATTTAATGAAAGATAATTAATTTAATCTTTATTAATCATTAATTTTATAGTTATAATATACCCATGATCAAAGTTAATAATATTAAATGTAAAATCGATGAAAAAATTAATAAAGATATGATAGCAAAGAAGATCCATTGTCATAGCAATGATATTTTTAGTTATGAAATCGAAAGAGAAGCTCTTGATGCCAGACATGATGATATTTATTATATTTATAATGTTATTGTTAATGTTAAAAATGAAAATAAATATCTTAAGAATAAAGATGTCAGCTTATATGAACCTATTGATATCAAGACAATAAAAGCCAATAAACAAGCAAAAGTGGCAGTAGTAGGCTTTGGTCCTAGCGGTATGTTTTGTGCTCTAGAATTAGCTAAAAGCGGTCTAAAACCAGTTATCTTTGAAAGAGGATCAAAAGTAGACAAAAGAGTAAAAGATGTTGAAACATTCTGGAAAAATAATATTCTAGATACCAATAGCAATGTTCAGTTTGGTGAAGGTGGAGCCGGTACTTTCTCTGATGGCAAACTAACATGTCGTATCAAAGATAAAAGAGTCAAAGTAATACTAGATACCTTTGTTACATTTGGAGCAGATCCCAAAATAAAATATCAGAATTTACCTCATATAGGTACTGACAAATTAAGAAATATCGTAATAAATATCAGGGAATATATCATCAAATTAGGTGGTACATTTATGTTTGATACAACTGTAACTGATTTTAAGATCATTAACAATAAGATCGTAGGATTATATACCAAAGATAACTATTATGATTTTGACTATGTTGCCCTATGTATTGGGCACAGTGCCTATGATACTATGCAAAAACTATATGCCAAAAATGTCTTTTTTGAACAAAAAGATTATGCTGTTGGAGTACGTGTTGAACACCCTCAGATCTTAATAAACAAAAATCAGAATAAACAACACTATCAAAAACTACCAAATGCATCTTATCGTCTAACCTATCATGCCAGCAATGATCGTGGTGTTTACTCATTCTGCATGTGTCCTGGTGGTATCGTTGTCAATAGCAGCGCTATTGCAAATACTATTGTAACTAATGGTATGAGCTATAGTGATCGAGCCATGAATAATGCCAATAGTGCTATCCTTGTGCAAGTAAAGAGAAGTGACTATGGATCTGATCATCCATTAGCTGGTTTTGAATATCAAAAACGCATTGAAGAAAAAGCATATAGCATTAGCTCAAGTTACAAAGCTTGTGTCATGAATATCAAAGACTATCTAACTAATAAACTAGATCCTTTAGTGATAGATACTTCCTTCACTAATGGCTATATACTCCATGATATCCATGATATCTTTAATGATGATATTAATATGGCATTAGAAGAAGCCTTCTATGATTTTGATAAAAAAATCCCTGGTTTCATAAACCAAGGAATAATGATAGCAGCTGAAACAAGAAGCAGCTGCCCTATCCGTATGACAAGAAATGAGCAATATGAAAGCATATCTATCAGCAATCTGTTTCCATGTGGTGAAGGTGCTGGATATGCTGGCGGTATTGTTTCTAGTGGTGTTGATGGTATACGGATAGCTAATAGTATTATAGAAAAAATCAATCAGTAATTCTTTTATCCATTGCTTTATAAATATAATAATAGATAAAAAATAATATCGAAGTCGTGATCCAGGTGATAGGATAGCACATCAAGATGCTTTTCATATCACCTATTTTATTGGCAACAGCCAATATCCATACAACTCTTAATAAGCATACTCCTACTCCTGTTATTACAACCGGAACAATAGCATCATTAACCCCTCTTAAAGCTGCTGCCAGAATTTCAATGGGAATAAAGACTATATAGAATGGTACTAAAAACTTCAAAATATCAACACCAATCAAAATAACATTAACATCAGTAGTAAATAATAGATAAATATAGCTAGCAAACTGATACATACATACCGATAATATAATTGAACTAATAGCAGTAATGATCATCGTTATCGTTACACCTTTTTTGATTCGCTGATAATTTTTGGCACCATAGTTTTGAGCGGAGAACGTAGTCATTGAAACACCAAAAGCACCCATCATATTCCAGAATATTGGATCGATCTTACTATAAGCACTCCATGCAGCCACATAATTAGTACCAAGCAGATTAATACTTCTTTGAATGATCAGATTACTTAATGAATACATTACTGACTGTAAACCAGCAGGCAATCCTATTTTGATAATACTTAATGTAATATGCTTATCAAGTCGTAATTTTCTAAGATCTAAATGATACATCGTATTACTATTAGTTAAACAATATATCGTCAATATCGCACTGATAGCTTGCGAAATAATCGTAGCAACTGCAACTCCTACGATAGCTAATTTAAATACCAGCACAAAGATGATATCCAGAATAATATTCAAAATACAGCTTATGATCAGAAAATATAAAGGTCTTTTAGTATCACCAACAGCTCTTAATACTCCTGTAGCCATATTGTATATCAATGTAAAAGTAAAACCTGCCATTATGATTTGAAAATATTGTAATGAAACCTTCATTAATTCATCATTTACTTTTAGCAGCATTAAAATATCTTTAGCAAAAATAATCGTAATACCAGAAATACCAATACCTAAAATAATACTTAATGTCATACCGCTATGAATAGCTTTAGACATTTTATCATGATTGTTTTCACCATAGGCATTACTGATAACTACACTAGCACCACTGGCTATTCCTAATGCAAACTGAATAAACAGATTAGATAATACCGCAGGTGTTCCCCCAACCGCAGCCAATGCATCAACTCCAACAAATTGTCCTACGATGATTGCATCTACTGTACTATATATCTGCTGAAAGAAACTTCCTATCAAAATGGGAAAAAAGAAAAACAATATTGCTTTAACTATTGAACCATTTAAGATTTCATTCTGTGAAGTTCTAAACATAAAAAAGCCCCTTAAACGATAAATATCTTATCACAATTTAAGGGGCAATTAAATTATTAATTTTGTTCCTTCTTAGCTTGAGCCTGTTTAATTACTTTTTCAGCAATATTATTTGGAGCTGGTTCATAACGATCAAACTCAATAACATAGCTTCCACGACCACTAGTCATACTTCTAAGTTCAGTAGCATATTTACTCATCTCAGCCATTGGTACTTCAGCAGATACTTTCTGATCTTTTTCATCAACCATTTCCATACCCATGATAATTCCACGACGCTTATTGAAATCACCGATGATCGTACCAGTAAATTCTTCTGGAGCAATTACTTCTACTTTACCAATTGGTTCTAGGATAATTGGTTTAGCTTTAGGCATACCATCTTTATAAGCAAGTCTAGCAGCTGCTTTAAAGGCAATTTCCTTAGAGTCTACTTCATGATATGATCCATCATACAATATAGCTTTAACACCAACTACTTTATAGCCAGCTAAAACACCAGAATTCATACATTCTCTTAAACCTTGCTCAACAGCTGGGAAGTATTGACGTGGAACTGCTCCACCAAATACTTCTTCTTCGAATACCATTTCTTCAGAATCACAAGGTTCAAAACGTATCTTAACATGACCATATTGTCCAGCACCACCAGATTGTTTCTTATGTTTACCTTCTGCCAATGCTGTTCCTCTAATAGTTTCACGATATTGGATCGTAGGTTCACTAGTTGTTACTTCTACTTTATATTTAGATTTTAATTTACTTAATACTAGATCAATATGCTGATCTCCAACACCATATAGGATCTGTTCATTAGTTTCTGTATTCTTAACTAATTTACAAGTTGGATCTTCTTCACAGATCTTAGCAAAACCAAAGCTCATCTTATCTTCATCGGCTTTAGTTTTTGGCCATACTGCAACACCTAACATTGGTTTAATAAATTCCACAGGTTCATACTTAACCACTTTTTCTTTAGTACATAAAGTATCATTAGTAGTAGTTTGCTGTAATTTAACAACAGCACCAATATCACCAGTAAATAATTTACCAACAGCCATCTGATATTTGCCACGAATAACGAAGATCTGATTGACTTTTTCACTTACTTCCTTATTAGCATTATATACTGTAGAATCAGCAGATAATACACCTGTTAATACTTTTATATAATTGATACGTCCAACAAATGGGTCAACAACAGTCTTAAATACCTGAGCACTCATAGCTTCATTTTCATTAGTTTCCATATCAATGATGTCGCCACGTTCATTTTCAGCCTTGATACGACCTTTTTCAGCATAGCTTGGGAAGTATTCAGTAATTAGATCCATTAATCTTTCAATACCTGTTTGTTTAATAGCACTGCCACAATATACAGGTCTGATCTCACCATTTCTAACACCAATTCTTAAACCTTTTGATACTTCATGCATATCAAATTCTTCACCACTAAAGAATTTTTCCATTAGTTCATCATCAGTCATAGCGATAGCTTCAGCAATCTGCATATAATAATCATCAACTAGATCTTTCATATCTTCTGGAACATCTTTAGCATTTTCACGATCATTATAGTACCAGGCTTTCTTTCTTAATACATTTACTGAGCCAATAACTGTACCATTTTCCATGATTGGAACTTCAAATGGAATAACAGTTTTACCAAAAGAATCACGCAACTGATTATATGTTTTTTCAAAAGATGCATGATCTTCATCAATTTTATTGATAAAGAAAATAGTAGGAAGTTTATGTTTAGTTATATTCTTCCATGCTTTTTCTGTACCAGATTGAACACCATCTTTAGCGCCAACAACGATCAAAGCACTATCACCAACTGATAAACCTGCTTCCATTTCTCCTTCATAATCCAAATAACCTGGAGTATCGATGAAATTGATCTTACAGTTTTTCCATTCAATTGGAGCTAAACCAGTATAACAAGATACACCTCTTTTAATTTCATCCTGATCATAGTCTAAAGTACTAGTGCCATCTACTGTACGTCCAAAGCGATCAGTAACTTTAGTAAAATATAAACATGATTCAACAACAGATGTTTTTCCTGCTCCACTATGTCCTAATAATACGATATTTCTTACTTCATTTGCTAAATAATCTCTCATAGTTAGTACCTATTACTTTAGTAAGTCCTTTAAATCTTCAAAGCATTCTTTTCTTACATAATGAATTGCTTTGCTTCCTTCATTATCTGTGATTTCTTTATCAGCACCTTTTTCTAAAAGGTAATTAACTAAATCACGATATCCACCATATGCAGCACGCATTAATGCTGTACATCCCTTATTATCAATAGCATTAATATTTGCTCCATTATCAATTAAATACATTATTATTTCAACTTTATATGCATTAACAGCTTCCATTAAAGCTGTTCTACCTTCACTATCAGCAGCATTAATATTTGCGCCCTTACCGATCAAGTATTCAACTACTTCTTTTTCACCTAAGAAAGCAGCACGCATTAAAGCAGTTCTACCTTTATTATCATGAGAATTTACATCTGCTCCTGCATGTACCAATAAACGACAAATATTTAAATGACCTTTTTTAGCAGCAGTCATCAATGCTGTTTTATTATTCTTATCGCGTGCTCTAGGATCTGCACCGTTATCTAATAAAAATCTAACGATATCTTCATATCCACGTTTTGAACTACGCATTAGTGCTGTTCTGCCATCGCCATTAGCGATATTTACATTTGCACCTTTAGCAACTGTTGAGCAAACTTTAGCGAAATCTCCTCTAGCAGCTGCATCGAAAAATTCTTTATTAGTTTGGTCCATAATATTTTCCTCCTTTTTGAATCAAACTGATGAGTAATAAAAAAGATAGACAATTTTATCCATCTTAAAAATATACCCATTATGTATGCGAAACCTTGTTGAAAACAACATTTTTTAAAGCATTATCGGCACTTATCCCATTTAAGATATCTACTCTATTCATGATGCTGTCCTCTTCTTTCACATTATTTATACCTTTATTGTAACCGTTTCCAAATTAAATGCAACAACTTTTTTCATTTTTACCAATGAAAATATTTTCAAATATTTAAGTTAAATAATATGTAAAATTCATGCAAATTATAAATTTAGTGTAAAATAATATCAGAGGTATCCACATATGTTTAAATTAATAATAAATAATATCGAAAAAGAATTTAAAGACCCTATCAAAGCCATAAAACTGGTAAATGATTCCAATATTCTCGCTATTTGTCTAGACAATAAAGTTCATGATCTTAACTATATAATCAAAAAGAGTGGCAAGATAAAATTCATCTATAAACAAGATGAAGATGGTCAGCTGATATATAGAAGAACCCTAGATTTTATCTTTATTTATGCTATGCACAAGCTATATAATGCCGATGTTTATTTTAGTCATTCATTTGCTAAAGGACAGTATATTAGAGTTGAAAATATTGATATTGATAAAATTGATATTGAATCAGTAAAAAACTATATGTTGAATGTCATTAAACAAGATCTTCCAATTATTAGAAAAGTTGTTACTAAACAAGAAGCAGTAGCCTTCTTTGATCAGCATAATAAGCTTGATTGTGCTCAATTGCTAAATAATCGTAATAGTAATTTATGTAGTATTTATCAGTTAGATGATATATATGATTATTTTTATGGTGTGATGTTACCTAGCTGTTCATACATTGATAAATTTAGCATTGCTAAAGTCCATGATGGTATATGGTTAGCTAGTGAAGATATACCATTCGTTGATCAGCCTAAACTATTTGAAATCTTTAACCGTTTTGAAAAAAATGGACTTAAAAACGATCTAAGCTGTATCAATGATCTTAATAATAATATTTCTATCGATCAAAAGAAGATGATATCTATTGCAGAAAAGCGATTTAATGATGATATACGTCTTATCACAAACAATATTATTACAGATCCCAACATTAAATTAATTCTTATATCTGGCCCTTCTAGTTCAGGAAAAACTACCTTTTCCAAAATATTAGAAAAAATGTTAAGTGCCTGCGGCTTAAACTGTTTATGCTTATCACTAGATGATTTTTTCAAAGAAAGACAAGATAGTCCCAGATTACAAGATGGCAGCTATGATTATGAAAATATTGATTGTATCGATCTATCTTTATTTAATAAATGTATGAATGATCTGATCAATAATAAAGGATGTTATCTGCCTACCTTTGATTTTATTGATGGTAAAAAAATATTTAGTAAAGAAGCTACATATCTTACTAATGATCAGATCTTGATCATTGAAGGATTACATGCATTAAATCCATTAACCACTCAAAATATTGCTGATAAATATAAATATAAGATTTATATCAATGCCTTAACTCATTTAAATTTTGATAAACATAATTATATTTCAACCAGTGATTATCGTCTGATCAGAAGAATGACCAGAGACTATAAATTTAGAGGCCAAAGTGTCACAGATACGATCAAACAATGGCCAAAAGTCAAGGATGGTGAGAACAAATATATCTATCCTTATCAGGAAGAAGCTGACAGTATCTTAAATACATCTTTAGAATATGAATTAGCAATATTTAAAAAGATCCTTATGCCGCTATTATTAGAGGTCGATAAAGATCTTGATGAATATTTATTAGCTAATCGTATCAAACATATACTAGAATATGTCAATGAAGCTGATGAAAGTCTAGTACCAGATAATTCTATTCTAAGAGAATTTATTGGTCATTAATGATCGTAGTTGTTGGGAATGGTATATTAATACCATTCTCATCAAATGCTTTCTTAATGCTTTGTCTAAGATCGCTTAAGCAGACAAAACCACTAGCAACATCTTTTGTAACTATTGTTACTCTTAACTCAATGGAATAATCAAGAAAGTTGGTTACCAATACTTTTACAATTGGTACTCCTTCTTTCTTTTCTTTTGCACTTCTAACATCTAATACTGCTTTATGTTCACTACATTGTTTGATAATGATCTCTTTTGCCTTTTCAATATCAGCATCATAACTAATATTCAAATACAAGAAATTATTATATGTTTCATCAGCACTATTGTCTTTATTCTCAATTATTGCTGTATTCATAATACTATTAGGAATTACGATCCTAGTATTTTCGTAGGTTTTTACAACTGTATGTCTTAGTCCTATTTCTACAACTGTACCAGTAATGTTCTTATCTTTGATCGTAATCAGATCATTTACAACAAAAGGCTGAAATAAAGCAAGGAAAAAACCACTAACGACATTACCTAATGATTCCTGAGCTGCTAAACCAGCAATAGCCGCAATAATGCTAGACGCTCCTAACATTGTCTTGCTCAAGGTACTCAATGGTTTGACCTCTGATATTATAATAACCAATGCAATTAGCAGCAATGTTACCCTAATCACTTTTTCAACAAAATATAAGCCAGTATATTTATCGCCTTTTTTCTCAATAGTCTTTACTATTAATTTATGAACCATCTTGTTTATTATTTTACAAATAATGTATGAAACAACGATCAAAATGATAACAGTAATGAATCCATTTTTAAATATTTCTGATTCCTTAAATAAAAAATCTAACATCTTTTATTTTAACTCCTTTGCAATTTTCTTATAATCACTCATATATATGTTAATAGTATCATAAAACTGTTTTGAGTGATTAAAAACCTTAAAATGCACATATTCATGCAACAATACACTATTGATCGCATCCTTTGAATAATGTATCAGATAAGAACTAAGAACGATCTTATTCTCTTTAGGATAACAGGCACCCCATTTGCTCTTTAGCTTCTTAATGTAGATCTTAGGATCTTTATTAAAAACTTCTTTCCAGTGCTTATTCAATTTATCAACAATGGCATATAAATAATTATCCATATGCTGATAAAACACTTTTTCTATATACTTAATATCATTTTTCTTAATATAAATATCAATTATGTCATCATGAATAATAACATCATCTTTTTTTGCAAGATAGATATGTGACTTATATTTATGCTTCAAGATATAAATATATCCATTTGTAATATCACGATAATTAATATTAGTTATCATCTTTTGATAATGCTCAATTATCCATTTTTCATGTTCATTAATAACCTTTTCAATTCTATCCATTGTTGCAAGATTATTACAGTTAACATAAATAGTATTTTTATCTAATCTTAAGTAGATATTCTTAATCTTTTTTCTATTGATTATGACATCAAAAATAATCCCATTTATTACTTTTTTCATATTTTTATGATATAAGAAAACTTCACTTTCGTGAAGTTTAAACTTTAATTTTCTTGATTCTTCCTAGTGCGAAAGTACCAGGTCCAACATGGCACATGATTACTGCTTTTAATGAATCGACTATTACTTCTTTTTGAACCATAGCTTCAAATTCTTTCTTATATTCGCTAATATCATTATCAACAGATAACATCATCCATTCATAATCATCTTTATTTTCAACATTAGCTACATGTTCCATCGCAACCTGATATGCTTTTTTGGTAGTTCTAACTTTAGTTTCAACATCGATAGCTCCATTTTCTACCTTAAGAACAGGAACGATCTTCAGCATATTTCCTAAAGCTGCAGCAGCTGGCGAAATTCTTCCTCCTCTTTTTAGGTAAGTAAGATTTTCAGGAACAATGATTGCAAACATACTGGCTTCTTTCTCGACCTTGTCTTTGATCATTTGACCATCATATCCAGCTTTGATCATTTCTTTAACATACTTGATCAATACTTTAAATGGAGCACAGGCAAATCTAGCATCAACCACAAAGACTCTATTCTCAAATTCCTTGCTTGCTATATAAGATGTCTGATATGTTCCACTTAACTGACTAGATAAAGGAATATATACGATCTGATCATATTTTTCCAATAGTTTGTTCCACATTGAAACAATATCTCCCAATAAAGGCTGCGCGGTTTTCACAACAGCTCCATTACGCATCATCTTAGCTATCTCTAAATCATTTATTTCTAATTCTTCTATGTATTGTCTACCATCTACCATGATAGGCATTCTAATAACATAAACACCCATTTCTTTAGCTTCATCTCGTGTAATATCTGCACTTGAATCAACCATGATTGCTATTTTTTTTGTCATTTTTTCTACCTCGGTAAGAATTATAACATTACAGCAAAATAAAAGCTATGTAGTCATTATAACCATGTTAAGGTCTTATATTAACATTTTTTATTACGATAAATGATGATAAGACATAAACATAACATTAAATAATGATATTTCATATTATATCCATTACCACCTGTTTGAATAACATCAACACCAGTTTCAACATAATGACTCACAACATTACTTGGATTTAAAGGATCTGAGTCTTTGTCTTTTATTGATGTTTCATAATACGCTACATTATTGATTTTTTCTCCATTTCTAACATTATTTTTTACTTTAGCCTGATAAGTTAATACATGTATACCATTACTTTCTAGATCATATACTTTCCATCTGATCTCATTATCTATTATGGTGATTTCATCATTAGGATCACTAGATTTTACACTATAACTATTTAGCTCTAGCCTTTCATCAATAACATCCTTAACATAAACATAATTTGCTAAAGTTTCACTAGTATTCTCAAGCAGTAGACTATAGCTGATATATCTTTGCTTTCCTATTAAACTATTGCTAACAGGATCACTATCTTTAGTTAGCTCAATCACTGGATCATTTAGATAATGACTAACAACATTGGTACTTTTATAGTTGTCATGTTCAAATTCATCTAGATCAACTTTAGTATTTAAAATATCGTAAGCAGCTCTATTATCTATTTGTTTTAGTGTTGTTTCTTTATCAACTAATACTTTAAACTTTAACAATACGCTTTCTTTTGGCTTAATAACATCTATCAAATAATAAAGTATATTATCTTTGAACAGATATTCTATATCATCATTTAACACTTCAATAAAGCTGGTACCTAAAGGAATTTCATCCTTGACGATAACATAATTCGCATTTGCATTTTCACTATTATTAGTTAGCTTGATCTGATACTCGATTTCACTATTTCTATTTATATATGAATTATTAACAGGAATACTATCTTTATTTACTTCAATTATCAGTTTATCATTTTCATCTTTGACATCATAGATAAAATGTTCAACTATATTGCTTTTAAAATTAAGCTGTTCATCATCTTTAGGATATTCATAAAACATATCATATAAAGCCTGATTAGTAATGGTATTGGTATCATCCATTTTGGTTACAATAACACTAAAATACAATTCTATACTCTCATTGACATCAAGATCTTCAACGATCCAATTAACGCTATTACCATCAAAATATCCATTCTGATTAATACTAAATAGTTTATAAATACTGTTATTAGGTATTTCATCCTTTACTTTGAGATACTTAATACTAATATCACCATTGTTAGTTATATTTAATTTATAAGTTATCTCATCATTAATATTAACCATTGTACCATTTGCAGGTTCGCATGTTTTGATCATCTCAACACCAGGATCTTTATCATTTAGAAAATGAATAGTCATATTTGATCTTTGACCAGGAATATCATTTAATGTACCTGCTGACCCTGGATCATCAAAATAATTATCATAATAAGCTATATTATCAATATGCTCAATATTACTGATATCATTAACTAAAACACTAAAGTGCATGGTAACACTTTCATCTTGTTCAAGATCATTAGTTATACATTCAACATATGGTTCACTCGCATTGCTGATATATTTACACCCTGCATTATCACTATTGGTTGGTAAACTGGTTATATATTTTGAACGTGATAAATAATAGCCATTATAACCATCACTAAATTCCAGATAATATCCCAATAATACTGCCCCATGTTTTTCATTAGTTAGATCATTCCATTTGCCATTTTGATAGAATGCCTGTAAACATCCTTCAGTATATGTATCACCATGACTTGATGCATTAGGTTCTCCAGTATTAAAATTGGTATACATGCCATTTAAAGCATGACCACCATTTAATGCTGTAGCAGCTGTATAAAACTGCTGTCCTTTTTCAGGACCATTTATCCATTCCCAATTACCTGAAACACTACCATAAGCATTGATCCTGCTTCCTCCTAGCCATCCACTATTGGTCGCGACAGAATTAGCCAAAAAATCTTGTTCTTCTTGTGAAGTAATGGTTGCTAAATATCCTTGCAAACCTCCAAAAAACTGAGTTGCAGCCTGAGCTTTGGCATTAGTAAAGGATATATTATTACTACTAACAAATTTATAGAAATGAATGATACCATTTTCATCAAATCTAGCTATCATAGCTGTATCAAAAGCGTCAATTCGAATCTCACCCTTGATACCATATGTTCCTGAAAATCTTAATGATTTCAAATAATCATGTATAACACTTTGTGCGTTATTATTCTCAATATTAAAATATATCGTGTTCATAGCTAAATCATATTTTACCCATTTATCAGGTATTACTTCATTGCTAATAGTCAAACCACTAGGATAATAGATCTGTAAGGCTTTGATTGGATTATTATTAACAGTTTGAATAGTACCTATATTATCAAGATAAAAATTCTGATTTGCAAAATCATAATGAATATCAAAATTATCACCATGAACATAGGCATATTTTTCTTTTGCATCAGTTGAGGCTTCTAGTTCTAGTGAATCCTCTACATAGACTGTACCCTTTGGTATCTTATCAAAAATACGTAGATAATTAGCACTAACACCTGATTCATTGGTTACGGTAATATGATAATCAATAATATCATTTAAACCAACAGTACTATTGCTGATAGGATCACTTGTCTTAACAACACTAAGTTTAGGTCCAGTAATGTAATGAATTACTTCATTTGTTTTCTTGCCATTTTCAATTATGCTATTGTATAAATCATCAATATCTACTACCTGTTCACTAAGATTATCATAATAAGCAATATTATTGATAGTAGCTTGCGTATTATCTTCGATCTTCTTTGTAACTTTTACTTTATAACTTAAAGTTATCTTACTATTCGCTAACAAAGAATCAATCACAAAGGAAACATAATTATCATCATGCATCATGCCATTATAACTTCTATCGATGTAACTAAAGCTGGTATTTTCAGGTATTTTATCGATAACTAAAATATTATTCACTTCATTTTTACCATTATTAATAACTGATAAATTATAAGTGATTTCCTGACCATACCCTACTTTGCTTTGATCGATAGGATCACTTGTCTTAATTATTTCATAACTAATAAAAGGATCATCTGTTTCAAATACCTTTTGATCATTTTGCCATAGTTCATTATGAATATATTTCGTATTCACATCATCACATATTACCTCGCAATCTAAGTAAATATATGTCTTTTTCCTAGCTTTGGCATTTATCTGATATGATAAGACATCGTTAATCACACTAACTGGTTCTATGCTGCTATTAAGGTATCTTAATGAAGAAGGCAGATGTTCCTCAAAACTGATCATCTGGTCAACAAGACGCCTATTATCGATTTCAATACAATAAGTAACAATGTCTCCATTTTTTAATTGCACATGATTATTAACACTTTGACCATTAATACTTGAAATATACTTAACTGGTTGAACTTTTGGTACATAATAAACATAGAATTCTTCTGCTTTATCTTTCTTTAAACCACTGATCACATCATGTTCATCATCTACTCTAACATAACCATCAATATCATAAGAATCAACCTGATAATAGCTATCTATTTTAAGATGATCAGTATATGTATCAGCAAGTGTTTCTTTAGTATCATAATCCTGATAATAGATAAATAAACCAGGATATCCATAATAAACATCAATGGTTATATCTTCATCACCCATTGTTCCTTTGATGATCTGATCTTTTATGTCATAAACACTATATCCAGCTATATCAGGCGATATCACTTCATAATCATCCTGATACTTAACATATTCTTTATAAGAAGCTGTTAACTGATGGTTATCATAAATATCAAGATAATTGATAGTTAAAAGATGCTTTTTAATTTCTTTTAGGCTAATAATGGCACCAGCATCATGAGCATAAGTACTATTTTCATCAATGCTATCTATATCAATAGTGGTATCTTCAAAACAGCTATCACCAATACAGCTAATAGTAACATTTAGACCATTTTTCATAACACCATTAGTTGTAAGTTTTTCATTGATATATGATAAACCTCCAGCTCCACTACCACCTTTTAGAACAATAGAATTACCATCTGCTGATAATCCACCTATTAGTCCTCCACCTCCAGCTCCAGAAGAAGCATTCTCGTAAGAGTTATAATCCTGTCCCTGTCCAAACATATAGCCACTTGTTTCAGCTACATTTCCTTGTGATATACCACCACTAGGAGATGCTCCACCATTTCCACCACTTGTACTAATACAGTATTCATATGAACAAGGATATGGATTATATGCCCATGTTGCATGATAATAGTCTTCTGCTCCGCCTCCACCTGCTGCAACCATGATTATTTCGTCCTGATATTGTTCATAATCACTTAAGCTTCCATTTCCTTTTTCGCTTAAATAAATACTGCCTGCTCCACCCCCACCAGCTCGATAACCAAGATAGCCAGGAGCTCCTGCTCCACCGCCATTATAAGATCTTGCTAATGAGAAGTTATTACGAAAACCTAAAGCTAAATAAATCGTTTGTCCTTCCTTAAGTTCGATATCAGCATAACTAAAACCAGATCCTCCACCATATCCATGTGACCATTTACCGGTATTAGGTCCACTTTCAACCTTTAATCCAATATCTGAATCTCCAGTAGCACCCCATAATTTAATATGATAAGTGCCTGATATCGGTGCTGTAAATGTCTGCAATCTAGCTGAAGCATTATATACCCATCTATCATCCTCATTTACCTGTAATGCATAAGTATTATTATTAATATCACTATGACGATAATTACTATAAAAATCATGATCAACTACATATTTAATATCATAGTCTTCATAAAAATCTAAACTGTTTTTAATAGCGTTAGTTATCGTCTTATTATATATATAAACAATACAGGAATTTCCTGTTGTATCATTTAACATATCATTGATACCTAAAATAACAGTATCTCTATCTTCCTGTTTATAGGCATAACTTAATAACTGTTCAATGCTATCATTTTGTAAATTATCTTTATTGAGCTTTACAAAATGACTTTGTATAGTTTCATCCTGTTTATCATATAAGATATGATAAGCTTCCAGATAAGCCTGATATTCTTGATCATTATCGTTACCCACAAAAACAACAAGGCTGTTTTCCATTTCAATTATCTCATTTAGTATTTCAATATCTATTTCTTCAAAATAATCAGTATTTGCTTTAACATTGACCAGTAAACAAAAACCAATTAATAATATCATTAGAATTTTGCTACAAATCTTTTTCATTGCTTCACCTTCTTATAAACAAGCATTATTACAATAAGAATCATTATTAGCCAATAACTATTAAAATCATTACTATCATCTTTAGTATTAGGTATATGATATCTTTCGTTATATATAACACTATTATTCAAACTTTTAGCTTTGATAGTTGCCTGTTTGTTTTCATAGAAGGTACGATAGCCATCAGTATTTGCTTCTATTTCTTCAATAGTATATTCATAATTAGCTAAAACATTATCGATAGATATAACTTCATTGGCTTTGATAGCTAAAATATCACCACTTTCTATATATCCCTTTTGTCCATTTGAAATGCTATATGCATATTTACCTAATGGCAGATCAATTTTAATATGCCACGATTTATTTTCATCTACATTATTGCCATAAAGTTTTTTGGTGATCGAGATATCACCAGCCAATATACTTTTAGGTTCAATGACCTTATGGTCATATGAAAGATCATTAAAAGTATATGGCAAAGAAATAATAGCTGGTAAGCTGAGCAAATGATCATCACTAGCTTTTTGTTCTATCACTAAATAGATACCTCGATCTAACCCATAAAAATATGCTTTTCCTTCTTTATCAGTAGTTGCCTGAAAAGAAATCAATTCATCATTTTCAATGATGATTCTTGATTCACTTAGCACTTCATAATCAAAATATGCTAAAATATCATCTATTTTCGTACTATTATCAATCGTTAAACCATCTAATAAACTAATAGTTTTTAAGGCATTATATTCATCATTTTCATAATCATTAACAATTTCAGCTATTTTAAAAACCCTAAAATCTGCCCCTGCAATTTTCCCTTCATCATCATAATAATCAATGATGATCCCATAATTAGAATCTGCTTTAACATTAATAATGAAGCAAAATAACAATACAAATAAAAAACTAAATATTCTTTTCATGTTTTTCACCATTAATCATAAATAAAACGATCAAAGGCACTAACAACATAACAATAAGTATTATGATATTTTTAGTATTATAACTTTTAATAAAATCTGCTTCACTAGTATCCTCACTATTGTTAATTTGTGATAAAAATGAAGTCTTTACCAGCAAGCGATGAGAATTCACCCCATAAGGTGTACAAGTATATAAAGTAAGAAGATCTTTATCTTTTTCAACTTGCAAGTACTGATCACATTCATCAGGTAATACAATATTAATGTCTACGACCTCATATACATAAGTCTCATTTAAAATAGAAACATATATTTTGTCACCTAACTTAAGTTCATCAAGTCTGCTAAACATTTCAGCACTTCTTAAACCACTATGAGCTGCAATAACACTATGCGTACTGCCACTAGGTAAAGGAAGACTGGTCCCATATAAATGACCAGCTTCCTTTTGTAATAACTCATCACTTGTACCATGTCCTACCATCATATTAATATTGATCTTTGGAATGATGATCGTACATATCTCATTAGTTGTATTCAAAGGTAAACTAAGATATGTATCATCATATTTTAAAGTTGCACTATAGCGGTAGAAATTATTAAGATGATAACTGCTAATGGTTTCATTATATGAAACAATATCATTTTTTATCTTTTCTATTCTATCACTATTAATACTATCTACTTCTTTCGCATAAGAGCTTATATATGTGCTTTGAATGATATGATCATATGTATAGCGAAAAAATGGCAAGATAGATAAACTATATCCTGTAATAAAAATAATACTAATTGCTAATTTTAATACCTTCTTCTTCAAACGTCTTCTTTTAGCCATGATATTTATGACTAAATCTTACATAACCAAATCCTACTAAAGAAGCTAATAACATTGTTAAACCAATTATCAGTTCACCATAGTTCAACCCCTGTCCACCTGTATGTAATGAGGTAATGGTTTCATTATTCTTAATTGCAATATTTACTTGTCCTTGTTCTAAACCATTCACAATATCAATTAATTTATCATTATCTGATTGAATAGTAGCACCTGATAAAGTACCATTCTCTTGATTATCCTGATATAAATTAATAGTGATATTATCTCTCATCAGATTATATCCTGGCATCGTTTTTCTTTCTGTTAGCACATAGCTTTTAGCATCTAGTCCTTTAATTATTAATTTACCTTGAGAACTAACATTCACATAGTTTACTTTTTCAGCTGTTTCTTTACCATCATATAAATGATAAATACCGTCACTTTCTTTGACGAAATAAAGAGCTTCATCCTCTAAATCAAGTGAGAACTGAACATCGCTAATATCATCAATGGCCGCTGAAAAACTCTTTGTAATGTCAATTTCATAAGTATATACCTTAACATCCTGATTAGATATAAACTCTCTATCAGCACTATTAAAAGTGCCATAAATAAGTTTAAAACTATTACTCTCTTCTTTGATCATATTAGTATTCTTAGCAGCTAAGTAATTAAGTCTAGCCTGATAATTAACATATAAATTACAATCCATTGTAATACTATCAAACTTAGATAAACCATCACTAGTCAAAGTAATTGTTAAGATCTGATCAGTAAAATCAACAAGGTAATCCTCATCAATGATCAATTGTCGATTAGCAGTACTATCATAAGCATTATTACCATATGTTAATTTAAAATTATTAGCACTAAGATCATCGATCGTTAAACCAGAACTTAAAGTATCAACAATGATATACTTACGATTCTTATTAGGTGTATCACTAGTAATAGGAAGTAAACATGGAACATCCAATGTTAATAAGAAATTAACATATTCTCCTACACTTTTATCGGTTGTTACAGTTAAGAGATCATTAACATCTTCAACATCATTCCCACTAGCAATAATATCTTTTCTAACACTTATCATTTCATTTTTAGGGTAAGCAACAACATCATATTGCCACATACTACCAGCAACCTCTGAATTGATCATTGTTATATTAGTTGTAGGTAAACTAACTAAGAAAGGTGAAGATGCTTTCGCAACAGCTAAACTTGTACCATCACTTAAAGCTTGAGGACTATTTGTTTGAGCTAACAAATATAAACCTAAATCAAGATTTTCAACCTTTGTCATTCCATTTTCATCAGTTAAAGGCATAGCAATACCCAAACTATTTACCCAATCATTAATTATTTCATTACCACTAGTAGCACCATTATTGTTATTATCATAAGCATTACCTAATTTATTAATGCTTTTCATCAAACTATTTACCGCCTCACTAGTATAATAATCTTTACCATTGATAACAGTTTTAGAAATAGTTAGCTGCATAGTATTGATCTTATTGATAAATACCTCAGATAGTTCATAATAAAGTCCACTAGCATCATCATTATTATCAAATATCTGTTTTAAATCACCAATTTTTAAATACTTAAATTCAACATCTTTACATGGTCCATTAGTAATATCATCAACATATTGTTCACTAAGTGTTCCATCAATAAAATGACCATCTTTACTAGCATACTTATAAATCGTAATACTACCTTTATTACTTTGATCAATGATACTATTATCAATTTGCATTGCAAAAGGCTTAACTAAAAAACTACACATGATCAAACAAACTAATACAATTTTCTCTAATATCTTCATTTTTTCTCAAGATTCCTTCATCATGAAGGGGAATTGATTCTCCTTTCTACTATCACAAAATCTTTATACAATTCCTTGTTCATAATCTAAATATGCAGATGATTTCAAAAATCCTTAAAAATTTCTCAAAAATTTTTTGTTAATAAAGTGTTTACTTTTTTCCATTAACATGGTAATATGATAGGGCTATGGCGGTTGTGGTGAAGTTGGTTAACACACTAGATTGTGGCTCTAGCATTCGCGAGTTCGAGTCTCGTCAATCGCCCCATTTTAAAAAATATCCCCATTATCAAATGGGGTTTTTATTTTATATAAAAAATAATTGGAGTTTTTAATTCCAATTATAATTTTTTATAAAGCTTTTCTTTTACTTCTTGTGAACAGAAAGCTGCATCAATTGCATTTTTAGTACACTGTAACAACTGCTCTTCACTAACACCTAATGCCATTAACTGATTATGTTCATTTTGCAGATTAGTTTGAGCAAAGATCAGATTATCAGTATTAATAGTTACCTTTGCATTTGCAGCCAATAATTGACGAATTGGATGAGCAGCATAATTATGATCTTTTTTTACATTACTAGATAAGCAAACTTCTAATGGAATTTGAGTATCTACAACTTCTTTTAACCATTTCTCATCCTGAACACAGTTAACACCATGGCCAATACGTGAAGCTTTCATCATAATTGCATCATGAACATGTTTTCCTTCTCCCATTTCACCAGCATGGATCGTATATGGAATATTTAGTTCATGTGCTTTTTTAAATAATGGCTCATATAAAGTAAATTCACCATTGTTTTCATATCCAGCTAAATCTAATCCAACAACAATATCACCTAATAATTCTTTGGTAACCATAACTGTTTCCATATTGTCATCCATATTGAATAAGGCATTTTCACCTTTATGCATTAAACAGTTGATGATACCAATTTCAATATCAAATACTTTCTTAGCTCTTTTTACACCATCCATAACAGCTTCTACAGCTTCTTTTTGTGTCAATCCAGCTTTACAGTGTTGACTTGGAGCAAATCTGATTTCAGCATATATTAATCCCTGTTTAGCTAATAATTCGATCAATGTATATGTAGCATCACTTAGATCTTCATAATGCTGCAAAATTGAAATAGGAATTTCAAAACGTTTGAATCCTTCTTCTCTAGTTTTATACTCTGTACTAAAATAACTCCAGTAATACTCTTCAAAAGTACAATCTTCACTAATTACTTTTCTTTCCAAAGCTTTTTTATATGCCCAAGGCATATATAAAGATCCATCTAAATGTAAGTGTAAATCAACTTTAGCGCTGTTCATCAATTATCCTCCCCTAATTCTTTTCAACATATAAATTATAAATTGTTAAATAACACTAGTCAAACATTGTTAAAAAATCCTATTTGTTACAAAATAGGATTTTATACTTTAACTATTGTTGTTCACTAAAGCTTCATCACTAATAACAAAGATATCTTCAGGATCAACCTTCAACATTTTACATATTTTTTTATAACCAAGTGTTTTTTTAGTACATTCAATAGTAGTTTTATCACTAGATATTACATTTAAACCTAGTGATGTTAAGCGCTGACGATTACGCTTACATCCAATGATCGTATGATGATATATATTGATCTGATAAACCACATCACCATTACGTTCTAAATATGCAATAATATCATCTATATATCTGATCTTTTTATTAATGCTCTTTTCAGGCATATTAAAATAATCTATATCATCTTTTCTTTCCTGGATGATTTCATTGTAAGTAATTGCTTGAACTAGTACTTCCTCTTTTTTTACTAATTCAAGATAATTTAAGACCTCATCATTACCAATAGCTATATCATATACTACCTGATCTTTTCTAATATCATAGATCAAAGTTCCATTAGAAAGGATGATATATCTAATATTATCATTATCTGGCAAGATAGATAGCACATTATCAATAGTATCATTTCCTACTAAAATGCCTATCTGTTTGTTGTTTGACCTTGCAAAATCCAGGTCTAAGGATATTAACTTAATACTGCTCACATTACTACCCCATTTTTAAAACTACAATGCCATTTTATCATCAATTATTTTTTAATTCAATATTTCATAATTAGCAAACCTTAGCTTAACATCGTCATCATTATCTAGATATAAAGTACGAATATACTGATAATTTCCATGTTTCAAACATAATTCCAGTATCAAAAGAAATATGCCCATATCAATACGATTATAATATGATAGCTTATCTTTAGGAATTATTCCTTTTTTTCCTTTAGTACGAAATACTAGTAAATTATTGCTTTTGGCTTCAACAAACCAAGGCTGAGTATTACAAGAACTTGGAGCAAATCTGACAATATTAGCGATATCCAAATAATGATCATTTTGCCAGATATCTTTGATATCTTTTCTTTTACTTTTAAACATATCCTTTCTAAACATCTTTTCCTGCTGTTTTTGCATAGTCATCATGATTACAAATACCATATCTTCCAACATCATATTTGTTCTACCAATCCCATACCAGCATGTTCCAATATTTTTAGATGCTAAATATAGATCTATCTGTTGTCCTAAATAGCCGATATTAGCTTCATAACCTTCTTTAACTTCACTATAAAATAAGATACAATACTGTCCTCTAGGACAATTGGTTTTTTCTATCTCAACGATTTTTATCCTGGTTCTGATATCATCATATAAAGGTATAAGTTCTTCATATATCTGGTAAATTTCATTGATTTCATCATTAGTTATTAATAAATCGCTTTTCATAATATGAAAAGATTTACGCTTAAATATCATTTGATACAATAATTCATCCATATCATCACCTCTGATTTCAACAATAAGATATTATAAAAATTATTGCAATAAAAAAAGCCAAATAATGGCTTTATAGTGTAATACAGATATGATCATTATCATGGGTATCTATTTCAACAAGTTTTAATCCTTTAAAATCATTTTTTACCTGATCTAAATAGCAGCATAAAGTATTGAATTGAACCATAGGATAGTCAACATTACTATTACTAGTAAGCATCTTGTACATGATCACTTTTCCTAATTTTGAAAATAATAGGAAATTAGGAATAGTAAGATCAATCATACGATTACTATCATGCTCAAAGATTTGTATTCTCATTCGACATAGATCTCAACAATATCACCATCACTACTTTCAACTTCTACTATTTTACCAATAACACCATTTTCAATCATATTAAATATCTGATCAAAGTCAATATCCTTTAGTGCATCATTGCCATTGATCTCGGGCATACATTTGCTGATATTGATACCTAGTTTAATTAACTGAACAGGCAGATTGACTTTAACCTTATCTCCATCTTTAGAATTAACAATGATCTTTAATAACATCTTTTCCAGCGGTTTCTTATTTTCTTGTTCAACTAAAGTTGTAACAGGTAGATTCTGTTTTTCTCTAATCAATTCATCTAAAGAAATATTAAACAGATCAGATAAAGCAATTAATAAAGTAACATCTGGAATACTAAGATCATTCTCCCACTTGCTAACAGCTTGAGGACTAACATTAAGCTTAAATGCTAATTCTTCTTGTGTTAGATGCATTTGTTTTCTTTTTTCAGCTATTTTTTGTCCTATTGTCTTCATATTAGTCCCTTCTTTCTAAACTTCTCAACATGCAAATATAATACTCTTCAATCAATCTATCATGATCATACTCTTCTTTGTAATAATACATTCTTATCACCTCATGCATAATGATAAGTAACTAATGATCATTTATGAAGATAATGACAGTTGAAGCTCACAACTGGTTGTGGAATTCATCTCTACTATTAGTAGAACTATTTATAAGCCACATATCGATAATGCAACATATCAACATTACGATAATGTTTGACCCATTGATCATGAATCTTCATACCATTTCTAAGTGCTACATTCTGACTGGCAATATTAGTATCTCGAATAATTGAACAAACCTCATTGGCATGCAGTTTTTCAAAAGCATATTCCATACAAGCTTTAGCTGCTTCACTAGCATAGCCATGATGCCAATAATTTCTATTAAATAGATATCCTACTTCTAGTACTTCTTGATCTTTCCATGGCTGCATAGTAAGTCCACATTGTCCTATTACTTCATTATTTTCTTTTAGTACTACCGCCCATAATCCAAAACCATATTTATCATAACGCATATATTGTCTTTCAAGCCATTGCTGTACTTCATCATCACTAAAAGCTCCTTCATAGGCATACATCGTTTTTTCATCCTGCATGATCTTACATAAAGCGTCAAAATCATCATCATTTAATTCTCTTAAATATAGTCTACTAGTTTCTAAAATCATCTTAACCTCCTAAAATTGTTTAGAGGATATAATTTTAATACTGATTTTATAAATAATAAATATCGCAATTAATAATAATATAAAATATATAATTTCAATAGATCGAGCTAAAACTTCAATTTTTGCAAAAGCTTCAATGATCAAAGTACCTGTTACAACAATGATGATCATACTAAAGATATTGATGATTCGACTTTTTTCTTGTCCAAATTTAAGTCTTATTGGTATTTGAATCGTTATGATCAGATACATCAATGGCAATAATACTAAACTCTCAATAAAGAATTCAATATTGAAATTATTATTAATAAATAGATATATATACCCAATCATTTGAGCTAAAATAAAGCCTAATAAAGTAGTAAAAAATACCAATAAGAATTTTTCATCAATATATTTTTTCTTAGTAATTGGCAAACATAAGATATAAGGCATTCCATTATCAAAATCATCATAACTTAATGTACCAATAGCTAACCCACATAACATATAACATACAAACATCACCATCGTATGCAATGAAACATTGATCATGCATAATGATGCAATGATCATAATAAAGAAAGTATTTTTCTGTAATAATATTATTCTAAGATCTTTTGTTAATAGTCCTTTCATATTTAATCTCCTATTTTCCTTTGATCATCATATAAATAACATCATCAATACTGCAATTTTGAATAACGATCTTTGGATAGTTTTCATAATAAAATTGTTTCTGATTAGTCAATAATGCATAACCATAATCCTCTTTTTTAACCTTATAAATATAATTTTTATCAATACTTTCATAGGTTTGATCATCAACTTTTAATATCGCATAATTAGATAATAATACATCTGTATCTTCGTGTAAGATGATCTTGCCATCATCGATCATATAAATATCATCACATAGACTTTCTAGATCAGATGCAATATGTGAACTTATCATAATAGTATTATCACTAGCTTTTGCCATATATTCTCTCAATAATTCCAATATTTCATCACGGGCTATGACATCTAATCCTAGTGTTGGTTCATCCAGCAGTAATATTTTTGCATTATGACTTAACGCACATAACATTTTTAATTTGGCTTTCATCCCAAAAGAAAAACTCTTAATGGCTTTATTTACTGGTAATTCAAATTCATTTACTTTCTTATCAAAAAATGTAACATCAAATGTTTCATATGAATCCATCATGATTTTTCTAATATCTTTGATATTGAGATATGAACTAAAGAACGAATCAGCTAATACTACCCCAATATCAGCTTTATCCTTAACATCTAGTTCTTTAATATCTTTATTGAATACTAAAATATTACCACTATCGATATTAATAAGATTTAAGATTGCTTTATATAAAGTACTTTTACCTGCTCCATTTTTACCAATAATACCAGTAACACTTCCTTTTTCAATTGTTAAACTACAATCTAATAAAAAGTCCTGATAACTTTTTTTAATATTTTTTATCTGAATCATTTAATCCTCCAATACAAGCATAAATAGCTCTTTGATTTCTTCAATGCTTAATCCTTCACTCTTCGCTTTTGAAATAGCTTGTTCCAATGTTTGTTGAAACTCCAGCTTGATATTTTCACTCAAGATATCGTGATTAATACTTTTAATATAGCTACCTTTACCATGAACTGTTTGGATATATCCTTCATTTTCTAAAAAGTCGTACGCCTTTTTAACTGTTAATGCACTAATTTTTAATTCATTCGATAAAGATCTTACTGAAGGTAGACTATCATTCTCTTTCAATTCACCTTTTACGATCATCTTCTTTATCTGATCAATAATTTGTTCATAGATAGGTGTCATAGATGTATTGTTAATAATGATCTTCATATATTACCTCCTTGTGTAAACAGTATATAACAGTATATAACAGCTGTCAACTGTTATATACTGTTATCTAACATCTTTATAATCATTTCTTTACTATCATCATCCAATTGCTCGATATATATCTGTCTTTGTTTATCATTTAGA
>JALEVB010000083.1 GCA_022780745.1 Erysipelotrichaceae bacterium | reverse complement strand
TGGCTAATAAGATAAAGGCTATCCAATGGTCTATTTGAGTTACTAAAGCTTCAAAACTGGTTCCTAATAAATAACCAATCAATGGCATTAAAGCCTGAAAGATACCAAAATATGCACCGATAATGATCATTTTTGATATGTCTAGCTTTCTCATTGATAAACCTTTGCATATAGATACCGCAAAGGCGTCCATTGCTAGACCTACACCAATTAAAAATATTTCAATAATTCCCATATGTTTTCTCCTGATGATAAAAAATGGACTTGTTTAAAACAAGTCTCATTGTCTAAAACAAAGCCAGATAACAAGTATCAGTATGTTGACTTTATTACACATATTTAATGTGCCAACTACTCCCTTGTCGCTATTGTATTATAGCGGTAATTAGGAAAAAATACAACGAACAAATAGGGTTGATTGTTACTCAATATTTGAATTATTGTTGATTGCGATACAGGCATACATTGTTATGGCTATGATGCTAAATAGACTAATAAACATGATAATCATTATTTTCACCCATCTTTCTGATTCTGATCTTGCGTTTAGTAGTTATTTTCTCGATAGTTACGATTTTTTTATTTGGTTTGATATTTTTTACGGTTTTATGATTGTCATCAGCAATATCGATTGTCGTACAGGCATTATCAATAATATAGCCAGCTGGTGATTTGATTTCACAGACTTCTAGTTTTGTGCCATATTTAATATCTTTGAGAGCTATCATTCCCTTGGCAATATCATATGTTTCTATTTCATTATCGATTTCTAGATAATATGTGTCGTCTGTTGATGGTGTGAATAATATTTCTCCTTGGATATTGGATGTATCTTCTTTTATTAGATTCATATCATGGTCATATATTTTATATGGTTTATTAGGATATGGTATATCGATATAGCTATAAGTCTGGTTTTCAAAAATGGTGACTTCTTTATTTAGTTCATCATTTTTTAACATGATGACCATTGGCTTTTCGTTATGATCTTGATCAGCATAATAAGTATGGATATCACCATTGAAGATTTCATTGCCATTTTCATCAATGGAAGTGGCATCTTGTAGTTTGATCGTCTTATTGATAAGATCATTTTCTACAACCAGATAGTTTACATAGTTAATGGTGATAATATCATTATTATGGATATTATTAATATCTGGTATATCTTCATAGCGTAATCCAAAATAGTTGGTTATGATATTGGTGATATGCCAGTTTGCCATTTTCATGATGGTAATGTCTTTGGTTGTACTATCTTTATTGAGATATAAGTATCCTATGGTGTCATGATGCTGAAGGTAGGATAGAATGTAAGTATCGTCTTTGATATCTTCTAGATAATATGTGAAGCCATCGATGATGATATTGTCATTGATATGATATTCTTTGATCATATCGTAGCTTGGGCTTTTAATTGTGAAGGTCGTTAAAAGTGGGATGTTATCATTTAGTTTGATATTACCGGTATCAATATCATCCCATATGAAATCTTCTTGTTTGATTTGGGTTGTGATTTGTTTATAGATGCTGCCACTTACATATATTCCAAGATCTATAGCTTCTTGTAGCATTGGTGTATCATAATAATTGTTTTTGACTTCGATGATCATTTTGTTATCATCACTGGTATTGATTAGTTTATATGATTGAATCGAATTGTTGATATTTTCCCAGATATATTGGTCATCTTTGATAATATCGATGATCTTATATTCCTGGATGTTGCCATATTGTTTAGATAAGTGTTTAAAGGTATCACTGATATGAATATTGTCAAATGTTTTGAATTCTTTGATGATATCATCATATGTCAAAGGATATAAACTGTTTATGGTATTTGGTTTTAGTGTATATATCATATTATCATTTAGACATTTGATCTTGATGTCTTTATCAATGATATCGATGATCTGATAATCAAATAGAATGCCATTAGGATCATCTTTCCATACCTTAAAAGTATCATTGATATTTAAGCCTGTTGGAATATCCTCAAAGTTTATTTTATTAATAAAAGTTGAATCATCATGATGGCTGATATCCTTGTTAAGATTAGTAATATCTTTGATCGTAAAATAGGCATTATTTAGTAATATCTGATTATCATCATAATCTACTTTATAAACGCTTAGATCAAGTTTTCTGGCATTATTATATACTTCCTGATATTTGATGGCCGTATTAGCATCGACATCCATTTTTACCATAAAACATGGTTCACTGCTAATATGATATTCATATCCTCTAGGCAGTTCTACTTCACATGCCATGTATTCTTTTCCCCATTTTAAGTCATTTACTTTGATTTCTCCTTCGATCTGGCTTTGGTCATAAACTATAAATTCTTCTTTGAAATACATATTAGGGACATTATAGTAATATACGCCTGGTTCTAGATCTGATATATCTACCATACCATAATGGTCACTTGTGACTTCTTTGATGATGTCTAGACCTTCAGGATCACTTGATATGATGGTTTGGTAATTTCCTATGGGCATATTGTGATTGTAAACATCTTTAATTTTTAGACTGTTGATGCCGGTAGTGGCTTTATAGACTGGTAATACCTGTTTGATACTGTATTGATTTTCTTCTAGTTTATTTGTTGTAAAGAAACTGTTGGTAGCTAAAAGAATATCATAATTAATTTCTTTATCCATCTGGTTTTTAATTAGATAGTATTTCTTTTGATCATTTTCTAGATAGCTGACTTTATAGCTTTTGGTATTATCACTATTAGTAATGATATCTTCAATGGTATAAGTGATATTATTTACTTTGAATGTATCATTGATATCATTATTAAATGCTGGGATATGAAGCATGGTTAATGGACACTCTGTCATTATCTGATAATAATTTAGGGTGTTGGTATTTACCTGGTTTTGACAGCTGATGGTTATCGTTGTTTCAACATCATTTTCATAGCTTATTTCTTGTACGGTATAACAGATGTCTTCATAGTAAAAGCTGTCATTGATGTCGATATGGTCTTTATTTAGTAATTGCAGTATCTGGTTATAGCTAAGTGGAAATGGTTTTTTATTTTGATAGATCTTAATATCAAAATGATAATTATCTTCTGGTATTTTCATCCAGTTTTCGTCGATGATGATATTATCGTTATTAGTAATGTAAGTAACATCGTCAGTTATATTAAATAAGTTATTTAAATCATATATTCCTTGGGAAATAAAATAGAGATCATAGCTTTGAAAATAAGGATCAATATCATAATCATTGATAATGGTTATCGTTTGATCATTTGTTAGTAATTCTATTTTATTTTCTTCAACATTACTTACCTGATATATTTGATCATTAAATAAGAAACGATCATCAATAGATGGTAGCTTGTTATGATATAGATATAAGATATCATTGAAAGTGATATCTTGTGGTTTACTGATGGTCATGGTATATGCTTGCTGATCAAGAATGATATCAGTTGGGGTTTTTGATAGATCATAACGGTAATAGTGATAATCATTAGTACCATCACTGATAATAGTTACTTCTTCATCATTGATGTTGGCTATGCTTTTGGTAAAGGTTTTA
>JALEVB010000076.1 GCA_022780745.1 Erysipelotrichaceae bacterium | reverse complement strand
GTAGATCAGGCAATTGAAAATGCTAAATTAAATAATTTTGATAATGTAGAATTTATTTGTGAAGATGTATTTGAACTTTTACCACGTTTAGAAAAAGAAAATAAGAAGTTTGATGTAGTGATACTTGATCCTCCAGCTTTCACAAAATCACGCAGTTCTATCAAAAATGCTACTAAGGGTTATCGTGAGATCAACTTAAGAGCAATGAAGCTTATCAAAGATAAAGGATATTTGGCAACATGTTCATGTTCACATTTTATGGATTATGAATTATTTACCAAAACAATAAATGAAGCAGCCAAAGATGTACATAAAAGACTAAGACAGGTTGAATATCGTACTCAAGCTGCTGATCATCCAATCTTATGGGCTGCTGAAGATTCATATTATCTGAAATTCTATATTTTCCAGGTTATTGATGAAAAATAATTATAATAGAGCATAAATAACACTAAATAAAATAGTTGGAAGCATATTTACGACATTAAAGGTTTTAGGTCTTATAAGATTAACACCAACACAGAATATTAGCATTGAGCCACATATTGAAAGATAAGCTAAAGCTAGATCTGTTAAATATGGAGCAATAAACCCGGATAATAGGGTGATTGAACCTTGAAAGATCAATACAGGGATGAATGAAAAAAGACATCCCTTTTTTAATGTGGCACTCATAACAACGATGATTATAAAGTCTAGTAAAGCTTTAACAATTAAAATATCAGGATTATGAAATATACCATCCGAAATAGCTCCCATAACCGCCATTGCTCCAATACATACGGTCATACTAGCATTAACAAAGCCTTCAACAAATAAATCATCTTTTTCACTGTGAGTTTTCTTTTTTAGCCATTCACCAAAGTTTTCTAAATGCTGGCTAAGCTTTAATAATTCGCCAATAATAGTTCCAATGATAAAACAAATGACCATCATTGTTGAATTACCGTTGGCAAGACTATTTTCTACAGCATCATTTATAGCGATAAAGATAACACATAATCCCATAGCTTTTGTTAATGTGTCTGCCATACTATCATTAATAAGTTTACCAAATAATAATCCAATGATTCCTCCAATAATGATCGCAAGACAATTAATAATCGTTCCAATGCCCATCATAAAATAGTACCTCTAGTTCTTTTTTTATGTATTTTACTACAAAATATGATAAATGCTAAAAATATTATCTTAATAAAATAATTGTATTTTCTAGTAAAAATCATATAATGATGCTATGAAAATGAAGATCATAAATGATAAATTGTTTTTTTATGTAGATAGTGCTATGAAAATAGCAGATTTTTTTGCTTATTATTATTTATCTAAAAAAACGATACATGATTTATTAACCAATCGTTTATTAGTAAACCATAATCAAGTAAATAATGATTATATGTTACAAAATGGTGATGTAATAAGTGTAGATATCGCAAAAACAATTGATAAGAAAGTATCTGGAAATTTGTGTGATGTTATTTATGAAGATGATATCGTATTAATCGTCAAGAAAGGTGATGATCAGATAATTCATGATGATCAAAGTGATAATGCTTTGGAAAATGATGTGGCTACATATTATCAATATCATAATTATCATCGTAATGTACGTTATATTCATCGTTTAGATAAAAGGACTTCAGGTTTGGTTTTCTTTTGTAAAGTAGATTTTTTCATTAGCTATTTTGATCATTTATTAAGTGATAAAAAGATCCATCGTGAGTATCTAGCTATTGTTAAAGGTAAGTTTAAAGACTGTATCGTTGATAAAAAAATAGGGTCTGATCGTCATGTTAATAATAAATATCGTATTAGTGATACTGGAAAAGAAGCTAAAACAGCATTTAAGCTAATTAGTTATAAAAATGGTTATAGTTTGGTCAATTGTACCTTATTTACAGGTAGAACTCATCAAATAAGAGTTCATTTGCAAAGTATTGGCTATCCTATTATTAATGATGAAATATATGGCTTTCATAATGATAGATTTAAACATATGGGATTATATGCTTATAAGTTATCTTTTATTGATGTGATAAAAAAAGTACCACTAACTATTAGTGATACCAGTTTTGAAGATCTAGATTATTTCAAAGTGTTTTAGTGCTTTATATACCCCATCATTAGCACATAAATCAGTGATATAGGTGCAATTTTGTTTTACATCATCTAAAGAATTGCTGAAGGTAACGGAAATTCTGGCTTTTTCTAGCATGAAAATATCATTTTGAGCATCACCAAATGCTATGCAGTCATCCCAACTTAAATTATTAAGTTCTAAATATTTTTCAATACCAGTTGCTTTATTAACGTTATATAAGAAAGCATCATAGCCATTAGGATAGCTTTTAGCTATGACAAGATCATCTATTCTGCCATTGAATTGTTTTACTATTTCATCTTCACCAATGATAAAGATACCACATGGTAAACCATGTTCAAGATGGTAATTTTGTGATTGGCAGTTATCAATAACTAAAGGTAATAATTCTGGCTGGTTTTTCAGATAAGTATCAACAAATTTCTTGTGATTGACATAGGTTACGATATTATCTTTAAATTTTAGACCTAGTCCAAAATTATTAGCTTTGGAAATATCTACAATTTTATTAAGGGTTGATAATGAGATAGTATCATAGCTTAATACTTTGCCATCTCTATCATTTAAAACAGCACCATTGATTGTAACGATATGATCAAAAGTTAAGCTATCAAATAGTTTTGGCTGTAAGAATTTATAATGTCTTCCTGTTGCGACTAATAGTTTGATATTCTTTTCTTTTAATTGTTTAAAAGCCATTTTTAGGTTATCTGATATATCATCTTTGCCTCGAGGTATTAAAGTATCATCAATATCACAAACTATTAATTTAATATTACTCATATTGACTTCTCCTGTTATAATTAATACATGTGCCTGTAGCTCATTTGGATAGAGTGGCTGATTCCGATTCAGTAGGTAGCAGGTTCGAGTCCTGTCAGGCACGCCATTTATAATTTTGTTGGCTATATTATATCATTTTCTTTAATATTAGGTGTTATAATATAAATATAAGTTTTACAGGAGTTTTTTTATTATGCAAACGGTTTTATTATATGGTTTTGATTTACAAACATATGAAAAGTATATTAAGGTCTTAAAGTCAAATGATGTAAGTTACATATGTCTTAAAAATACTAATTATTCTTTAAAAAGAGCGCTAGAACGTGAGGATCGTTTCCATCAGATGGTTGGGGAAGAACAGATGATGATTTTTCATAATTTTAGCTTGAGAGATATCAATAAGACATTAAGAGCTTTACAAAGCAGTAATTTAAAATTTTCTGGTTTAACAATAACAACTAGTGATAGTGATTTATCTACTAAATTATATATTATTATTAAAAATGCAAAAAAAGATAAAGAAGCATTATATAAAAGAAGTCTTATTAGTAAAATGTTAGAAAAGCTTGAATTTGTTTTTATTAGTGAAGATGATGAAAGAATAGAAAGATATCGTGAAGTTGTAATACAAGGTTATGATATTATTAAAAATAACGATAATGATCTAAAAAGAATTACTAAGGTATTATCGTCGTTAAATGATATGTTAAAAGAAAATATGTTGTAGGTTATTTATGGATAAAAAGTTTGAAGAGTGGGCAAAACAGGTTAGTACATTACATTTACCTCGATGGGAAGAATTGCCAGATATGGATCTATATCGTGATCAGGTAATTACTTTAATTGAAAGGTATTTGTCTTTTCTTGCGAATGATGATGAAAAGATCATTACAACAAGTATGATTAATAATTATGTAAAATGGAAGATGATGCCAGCACCTAATCGTAAGAAACAGTACAATCGTGTCCATTTGGGTTATCTGATCGTTATTACGATATTGAAACAGGTCGTTAATATTAAGGATATAAAAAATGGTATCGAGCTTTTAGCTAGTCAAAGGGGTACTCATAATGCTTATAATCTTTTCTGTTTACAGATGGAAATCAGTTTGAAAAATGTTTTGGCATTATGTGTAGATAGTATTTCTTTTGATGAGAAGTATAAAGCTATTGAGGAAGATGAAATTGTTTTATCAATGGGTACTTTATCATTTGCCAGCAAATTAGTAGCAGTTAAGAAACTGGAATTAGAAAATCATGAAATTAAGAATAAGGAATAAGAAATGTATAGTGCAATTGGAAAGAAGATAGTTACAAAAAAAGATATTATAAATGGTTTAACACAAATGGGATTAAGAAGCGGGATGATAGTTGAAGTTCATTCTTCTTTATCTAGTTTTGGTTATGTTGTAGGAGGAGCACAAACGATCGTTGATGCATTGATGGAAGTTATTACTCCTGCTGGAACCATTATTATGCCATATCAGACTTGTGATAATTCTGAACCTAGTCTTTGGGTAAATCCACCTGTTGAACCTGAAAGTTATAAGTATATTCGTGAAAATATGCCTGCTTATTCAAGAAGTGGCAGTGATGCTAGAAATATGGGATCAGTGGTAGAAAACTTTAGAAAAAGATCGGATATCGTTTTTTCTAATCATCCACAGAATTCTTATATTGCCTGGGGGCAATATGCTAAGGCATTATGTAATCGTCAATCACTTCATTTTTCTTTATCTCAGGAATCACCTTGTGCCAGATTATATGAATTAAAGGGTTTTATTTTATTGCTTGGGGTTAATTATGATAGAGCAACAGCTATGCATCTAGCTGAATATCGTACTGAATGTCGTCCAATAGTTATTCAGGGTTCTAAAGTTGAATTAGATGGGTATGTTCAATGGAAAAAGTTTTTGGATCTTGATTTGGATAGTGATATTTTCAATAATGTTGGAAAAGTTATGGAAGACAAAAAAATGGTTGCTTTCAATACCATTGGTGAAAGTAAAGTCAAACTGTTTAGAGCAGACATGGCTATTGATGAAGCAACCGCATATTTTGAAAAGTTTATTTGTTATGATGCTTATAGATGACTTATGGTCATCTTTTTTAATCTATTTGCTAAGACTTTAGCAACTTCTTCGAGTATTTCTTTATCTTCATTATTAAAACGATTAAAAATAAATGAATCAATATCGATTACTCCAATAAGAGTATTTTCATATATGATTGGTACAACAATTTCAGAATTTGATGCACTATCACATGCAATATGGCCTTCAAATTTATGGACATCTTCAACAATGATCGTTTTTTTGTTACTAGCACTTGTTCCACATACTCCTTTACCCATAGGAATATGAGTGCATGCTACTTTTCCTTGGAATGGTCCTAATACTAGTTCATCATTTTTATATAGATAAAATCCAGCCCAGTTTATTTGTTCATAGTTCATGTTGATGGCTGCTGCAACATTTGCCAGCATGGCTAAATCGTCTTTTTCTTCACATAGTGCTTCTACTTGACTTGCTAAAATATTCATAAAAACCTCTTTCATTTAAATTTATATACTGTTATAATAACACATGTGAACAGGGGTGCATAATAAAAATGCTGAGAAGATACCCTTATCACCTGATCTAGTTAAGCCTAGCGTAGGGAGTTTTACATTTTCCTTACGCCTCTTATGAATTTGGAGGTGTTTTTTTATGAGTAAGATTAACGTTAAAGATCTATGTTACATGGCATTATATGTAGCTTTGGCAGTAGTGCTTGATTATGTTAGTGCATTGATTCCATTTTTACAGATGCCTAATGGTGGTTCCATTAATTTGGCAGTAATTCCGGTATTTGTTGCTTCTTATCATTTAGGAGCTAAAAAGGGTGTAGCTGTTGGATTATTATGGTGGTTAGTTGGCTTTATGATGGGCTTCAACAACTGGTATTTAAATCCTATGCAATATTTATTGGATTATATTATTCCAGTTGGTGTTATTGGTTTTGCTTGTCTATTACCTAAGATTGGCAGTATCAATAATGTATTTACTGGTGTAGTTGTTATCTCTATTATTAGATTTGTAGCAACTGTATTATCTGGAGTATATTATTGGCCACCTGAAGAAGCAGTCGCTGGTTCTAGTGCAGCATGGGCTTATTCTTTGGGCTATAATTTCTGGTACAATTTTGCAACTATGATCGTTGCTTGTATCTTAGTACCATTAATTGTAAATAGATTACAAAAAACTAAAGTAAAATTTATTGGTTTTAAAGGGTAATTAAATATTACTCTTTTTTTAAAATTTAGAATGTTTAGTCTTTTTTTATATTTCTTGTTATAATAGTTTTGCGTGAAATGGAGGTGTATGGAGTGCTACCTGAATTATATTCGCACATATATATCCAAAGTTTTAAACATGATGGTAGCTTACATCGAACCTGGTCAAAGGGCTTTGTAGTAGAAACTAATCAGAAACAAACGGTTATTGTTACTAATAAAACATGGGTCATAGAAGCAGATGGCAGAAGATGGTTTACTAAAGAACCAGCAATTTGTTTCTTCTATCCTGATCTTTGGTTTAATATTATTTCTATGATTAGAAAAAATGGCACTTATTACTATTGTAATTTAGCGTCACCTAGTATATATGATGGTGAGGCAATTAAAAATATTGATTATGATCTGGATGTCAAGTTATATCCCGATGGATATTATGAAATATTAGATGAAGATGAATTTGAACAGCATAGTAAACAAATGAATTATTCTACAGATATAATCAATATTGTTGAAGGACAGATGAAAGAATTAATTAGAAGAATGGAAGCTTGTGAAGAGCCATTTAATAATGAAACAATAAGAAAGTATTATAAAGAATATCAGAAGAATTTTAGATTTTAAAAAAATTAAAAAAAGGTATTGCAAAAAATATATTATTGTTATATTATAAATGGGCTGCGAAAAATAAGCAGAGGAAAAGAAATAATACTGAAAAGAAGAGCTGAAAAAAACATAAAAAAAGATGTTGACAAAGGCAAATGAGTTTGGTATTATAATACAGCACCTTGCGAAAAGGTGAGAGAAAAAATGATCTT
>JALEVB010000064.1 GCA_022780745.1 Erysipelotrichaceae bacterium | reverse complement strand
ATTACCAATAAGGTCATAATTGTTATGGTTTTAGGTTGTATGTTTGTCTTTTTTAATTGGGAAATACCTTCTGCTATTTTTACAGCTATATCTAAGATCAGCGGATGCTTAGCACCAATGTCATTAATGCTAGTAGGAAGTATGTTAGCTCAAAATACTGATATTAATTTAGATTTAGTAAAAAAAGTATCAATTATTACCATTATAAGGCTGATCATTATTCCATTATGTTCTTTACTAGTATGCTTGCTGATGCATTTAAATTTTGAAACGACAGCAGTTATCGTTTTATTGATGGGAATGCCTGTAGGAAGTTCATGTGCTAGTTTTGCAAAATGTTATAAAGGAAATGAAAAGTATGCTACAGCGGTAGTGTTGGTAAGTACTTTATTATCAACTATTAGCTTAGTAGGACTAATGAGAATTATCGAAATGCTATTTTAGGAGGATCTTATGATAAATATTTTAGTGGGAAGTTTTACGACTGAATCAAATACCAAGGTTCCATATAAAACAACAATGCAGAATTATGATATTCGTTTTAATGAAGATGCATTGAAAGTCATGGAACTAGAGAATTGTGAACAAAGATATAATGTTCATGTTATTCCAAGTATTTATGCTAATGCTAATGCTGTAGCTTTAGTGGAATTTGAAGCTTTTGATTATATTGAAAAGAAATTACTAAATACGATCAAAGATCATATTAATGAGATTGATGGTATTTACTTACATCTTCATGGAGCAAGCTATGTTGAAAATATTGGCAGTGGAGATCATCACATCATTAGAGAAATAAGAAAGATAGTTGGACCATATCTGCCAATTGCCGTTTCTTGTGATCCTCATGGTAATTTAACTAAAGAATATGTTGAATCTTTGCAGATCATTCGCAGTTATCGTGAATCACCACATACTGATGCTTCTAGTACCCGCTTACATGTTTTTGAAATGTTAGTTGATTTGTTAAATAATAGAGAAAATATTGTTGCTCAATATGAGAAATTAGCTCTTATCTTAGGAGGAGAACAGAGTGTATCTGCGGATGAACCTGTTTTATCAATTAACAGATTTATGGATAAGATGGAAGAAGATCCTCGTATTAGAAGTGTTTCATGGCATGTTGGTTATTTAAGACATGATTGTGCTGAGGCAGGCTGTGGAGTAGTTGTTATCCCTCAATCTGGCAATGATAATGAATACTGTAAACAAAAGTGCAAAGAATTGGCTAAATATGTTTGGGATAAACGTTATGAATTTCATTATACTGGTTTGACTGGCAGTGTTGAAGATAGTATTGATATGGCTTTGAACTTTAGTGAAAAACCATTTGTTATTACGGATAGTGGTGATAATACAACTAGTGGAGCTACGGGATGGAATACTTTATTACTTAAAAAATTATTAGCTAGTAATAGTAACAAAAAGATGTTATTTGCTTCAATCAGAGATGAAGAATGTTTTAATTATTTAGATAAGTGTCAAAATAATGATTGTCATATTCGATTGGGAGTAGGTCGTGATGAAAATAGTCCGACTTTAGATCTTGATGTGATCAAGATGAAGAAAGCTCCGATATATCTGGCACATGGTGAGGTTACCATTGGTACTTTAGGTGAAGGTATACTTGTAAGAATTAAAGATACTAATGTTTATGTTATTGTAGCCAATAAGACAGGTAGGATCACGAATGCAACCCATTTGGATGTCTTTGATATCAACTGGCTAGATTTTGATATTGTAGTTGTTAAGCAAGGATATATCTTCCCAGAGTTTAAGAAAGGCTGTAAAGGATATATCATGGCATTAACTGATGGTGATACTTTACAGGATACTAAGCATATTGGATTTAAGCATATCATGCGTCCTATGTATCCAATAGATGAAATATAGTAAAAGGATGTTGCTAGTCAACATCCTTTAATACATTTTGTCCATTAGTAGTACATACTTCTTTATAGAAATCAAAGCTGTCTTTTTTGATTCTTTCTAAAGTGCCTGTTCCATCATTGAAACGATCGACATAGACAAAGCCATAACGTTTCTTCATTTCTCCTGTACCAGCAGATACGATATCTCTTGGTCCCCAATATAGATAACCCATAATATTGCAACCATCTTCAATAGCTTTAGCCATTTCTATGACATGTTGTCTGATATAGTGCTCACGATAAGGATCACTTAAATGTTTATTTTCGTCTAGTTTTTCATCTAGTCCTGTACCATTTTCAACAATGAACATTGGCAGATCATAACGGTCCTGCAGATCATTTAGAATATATCTTAATCCTTTGGCATCTAATACTGATTCATAAGGTTTAGGTGCTTTATCTTTTAGATATGGATTTGTTTTTCCGGTTGCTCCAGTAGTGTCAACACTTAATGTTGAATCGGCAGCAATAACAGAACTACGATAATATGAGAAGGCAATAAAGTCGACAGTATTATTCTTCATTAGTTCTAGATCACCATCACGCATAACAGGTATTCCATTAGCGTCTTTAAAGCGTTTATAAGCAAACGGTGAATACTTTCCTTTGCAAAAACCATCTAACCAGAAATAAGTATTTCTTTGTACTTCCTGTGCTTTTAAAACATCATCAGGGTTGCAGCTGTATGGATATGTAGCATTAGCACTTAATGCTAACATACATCCTATTTTGGCTTCAGGATCAATTTCTCTTAATAATTTTACCGTTTTAGCACTAGCGACCATTAAATAATGAGCTGCCTGATATTTTTGTTTTTCGCTGATATTAGCTGTAGGATCAAAATCTGGACCTACAGGATCTTGATCAACAAAGCCAGCTGCTACATAAGGAATCTTGAATAAGTGATTAATTTCGTTAAAAGTTAGCCAGTATTTTACTTTTCCTTTATAGCGGTTAAATATTACTTTGGCATAATTACACCAGAAATCAATTAGCTTTTCATTTAGCCATCCACCATATTTAGTAGCTAATGTCAATGGCATTTCAAAATGACTCATGGTAATAACAGGTTCCATGCCATTTTTGATTATCTCATCAAATAAGTCATCATAGAATTTTAAGCCTTGTTCATTTGGAGTATCTTCATCACCATCAGGGAATATTCTTGCCCAGGAAATAGAGGTTCTAAAGGCTTTAAATCCCATTTGTGACATATAAGCCAGATCATCTTTATAATGATGGTAGAAGTCAATGGCATCATGAGATAAATATACTTTATTAGGATCTA
>JALEVB010000060.1 GCA_022780745.1 Erysipelotrichaceae bacterium | reverse complement strand
TGATCATGGTTGATAATGATCCTTTGGTCGATCTTAAGGCTTTAAAGGATATTCATATGGTTATTAGCAAGGGTAAAATATATAAAGATTGTAAGATCAAAAAAGATGAAAAGATGGAGAGAGAGCTAGATAAATTACTGTAATGTAAATTATTTCATAATAAAAGTAAAAATATTTCATATTTAGTGTTGACTTTCAAATTTTATGCGTGTATATTATTACTAAATTCTAAGAACAAAAGAGTATTTTGATCAAACCTTAAGCGAGTTTAGGTTGGTGGAAGCTAAACAGGTCAATGATTGAAAGAACCGCATTTGGAAGAAGTTTATCTGAAGTAGTAGTAGGATAGAACGTAGTTGGCGTTAACAATAGAGGTGGTCAAAATATTTTTGACAATTAGAGTGGTACCGCGATGAATCAATCGTCTCTTGTTAGAGACGATTTTTTTTAGTTTAAGGGGTGAATATTATGGTCCGACGAAGAAAGATGAGATTTATATAAATTATTTAAAAAAATAAATTTTGGGAGGATATTAAAATGAAAAAGATGATTAAAGCTTTATTAGCGTTATTAATGGTTACAAGTTTAGTTGCATGTTCAACAGGTAGTACTACTACAAAAGAAACAGCAGAACCTACTGTAGCAAGCAATAAATTAGAAGAAATTTTAAGTAAAGGTAAGATCGTGGTTGCAACTAGTCCTGATTATGCACCAATGGAATTTATTGATCCTAGTAAAACAGGTCAAGATCAGTATATTGGTTCTGATATTTCATTAGCATATTATATTGGTGAACAGTTAGGTGTTGATGTTGAAATTGCTGCTATGGATTTCTCTACAGTATTATCTAGTGTTGATTTAGGTAAAGCTGATGTTGCAATTAGTGGTTTTGGTTGGAAAGAAGATAGAGAACAGACTTATGAATTGTCTATCGGTTATAATCAAAATGGTGAATCTAGCTGTCAAGGTTTGATGGTTAAAGCTGATAAGAAGGGTGATTATACTTCATTAGCTGATTTTGCTGGTAAGAAGATCGTTGCTCAAAGTGGTTCTTTACAAGAGAATTATGTTAATACGCAAATTGAAAATGCAGATCTTCAGTTAGTTACTGATCTTACTAGTGCTGTCTTGATGCTTAAGACAGATAAGGTTGATGCTTTTGCTTGTAGCTGTGATCAGATGGAAGCTTATGAAAAAGCTAATGAAGATATTGCTAAGTCTGATGTTGAATTTGATACTACTATTGAAGATCAGCATGATGGTAATGTTCTAGCTGTTAAAAAAGGTGAAGTTGAATTAATTGAAAAAATCAATGAGATCTTAACTCAAGTTAATGAAGATGGTCTATATCAAAAGTGGAGTGATGACGCTAAAGCTCAGGCTCTTGATCTTGGATTAGAATTTGAGGAATAGTTTAATGAACTTAATGGAAATATTTGAGGTTGCATATAAATATCGTGCATTGTTTATTGAGGGTACTATAGGTACCCTTCAGTTAGCTTTTATTACCGTATTCTTTGGAATGATCTTAGGGGCTGTGGTAGCGATATTTAGAATGACGAAAATAAAAGTGTTAAATTTTATTGCGGGTATATATGTTGAAATTATTCGTGGTACTCCATTGTTAGTACAATTATATATCTTCTATTTGTTTATTCCTGAGATGAGTCCTGCCCTTAAGGATTTGAATCTTCCGGTTTATTTCTATATCGTGTTGTCTTTGATCATTAATAGTAGTGCTTATGTATCAGAAGTAATAAGAGCTGGTATTCAGGCTGTTGATCCAGGACAAAAAGAAGCAGCAAAGAGTTTAGGTATGTCTAATTATAATACTATGGTTAGAATTATTATGCCTCAAGCTATTAAAAATATCTTACCTGCATTGTGTAATGAGTTCATTATGATGATCAAGGAAACTTCACTAGCAAGTACTTTCTTTGTGAATGAATTGATGCGTACAAGAATTATTTTGCAGTCAACTTATTTCTTGAGTTGGCAGCCACTATTTGTTATTGCCTTTATTTATTTTGTTTTAACTTATGTATTAAGTAAAGGAGTTCATTTATTAGAAAGAAGGTTGAGTGTTAGTGACTGATCAGGTATTGATTGAAACGGTTGATCTTTATAAGAATTTTGGAGATCTTGAAGTTTTAAAGGGTATTAATGAGAAAATATATCAGCAGGAAGTTGTTAGTATAATTGGTCCTAGTGGTTCTGGTAAATCAACTTTTATCAGATGTTTGAATTTATTGGAAAAGCCTACAAGTGGTAAAGTAATATTTGAGGGTATGGATATTAATGGTAAAAAAGTTAATGTTGATAAGTATCGTCAAAAGATTGGTATGGTGTTTCAACACTTTAATGTTTTCCCTCATTTGACGGTTTTAGAAAATATTACGCTTGCTCCAACTTTGGAAAAGAAGATCAGTAAAGAAGTAGCTAATAAAGAAGCTATGGAATTACTGGAAATGGTTGGTTTACAGGATAAAGCAAATGAATATCCTCGTAAGCTATCAGGTGGTCAAAAACAGCGTTTAGCTATTGTTAGAGCATTAGCAATGAAACCGGATGTTATGCTGTTTGATGAACCAACCAGTGCATTGGATCCAGAGATGGTTAAAGAGGTATTAAATGTTATCAAAAGCTTGGCAGATAATGGTATGACATGTGTTATCGTTACTCATGAAATGGGATTTGCCAAGGAAGTTAGTGATAGAGTGTTATTTATGGATGAGGGTATTATTCAGGAAAGTGGAACTCCTGATGAAGTGTTTAATCATCCTAAAAATCCAAGAACGATAGAATTTTTAAGTAAGGTACTATAATATGAAAACAACTTATCAATATGATCATTATTTCTTATATCAGGATATTATCGATATGTGTACATCGTTTGTAAATAATTATCCTGATCTATGTTCTAAAGAAACAATTTGTATAACTGAAAAAAATCGTGAAGTCATTGCAATGACTTTAACTAATAAGAATACTGGTGATCCTTTGGATAAACCAGCATTCTATATGGATGCTAATACCCATGCTGGAGAGATCACTGGTAATGTGGTTGCAATGCATATGATGGACTATCTTTTAACTAATTATGCAAGTAATAGTACTTGTAAAAAGATCTTGGATGAATATACTGTTTATGTTATTCCAAGAATTACGATGGATGGTTCAGAAGTATATTTAACTAGTGCTTATGGTTTAAGAAGTGCTGATCGTGATTATAATGTGCAGGATAGTGGTATCAAACAGTTTGATCTGGATGATGATGGTGTTATTCGTTCAATGCGTATTAAGAATAAGCATGGTGCCTGGAAGAAAGATGTTTTAAATGAAAATCTAATGGTTGAAAGGGAGCCAGATGATATTGACGGGGAATTTTATGATGTCTTTGTTGAAGGTATAATGGATAATTATAATGGTGTTAATCTTTATCAGAAAAAAGCTGAGTGGGGTTTAGATTTTAATCGTAATTATCCTTATGGCTGGTACAATGAAGTAAGACAAAGTGGTGCAGGCTATTATCCATTAAGTAATCCTGAGAATAAAGCTGTTGTTGATTTTGTCTTGAAACATCCAAATATTGGTGCAGTATTGACGATGCATACTAGTGG
>JALEVB010000048.1 GCA_022780745.1 Erysipelotrichaceae bacterium | reverse complement strand
ACTCACTGGCATTGGGATCATAGCTTTGCCATACATAGTGTAAGTGGCTTAGTATTAGCTGAAAGAAGAACATATGATATTCTAAATAATGTTATTAAAGATTTTGATAGTCAAAAATATATAGATATGGATATCCATATCAAAAATGAATATCAAGACCAAGAAATGATCATCAAAAATGCAGATATTACTTTTAATGATAATATCAGTATTAATAATGGTACTTATAATATTGAAGTATTCCATGTAACATCACCGCATTGTGATGATTGCTGTCTAATATTGATCAAAGAAGCTAAAGTATTATTTATTGGTGATAGCATCTGTGGCAAATATCCTGACTGGATCGTTGATAAGAAACTGATGCAAGAATTAATTAATATCATTATAAATATTGATTTTGATATCTCAATAGGGGGACATTGGGATAATATGTCAAAACAAGAATTGATAAGCTACTTAGAAAGTGAATTATAATTATAAAAATATCCTGTCCAGGTTTATTAGGACAGGATATTTTTAATGATCATGCTAGTCTAAAGAATAAAGTAAGTCGGTATAGGTAGGAAGAGTATAGATTTCTTTAGAAGCAATCTTTTCATATTTATCAATTTGCTCACGGACTTTTAGCATTAATGGGCATACTTCATAATAGTATTTAACACCTTTTTCATGAGTATCGCCAATAGAATCTAGACTTTCAATAGTAGTCTTTAATTCTTCTAATGTGTCATTAGTACTTGTTATGATAGTACTGATTTCATCGATCATCTTATTAACATAATCGATCTTGACATCTTTTAAACTACATGCTGTTTCACCATAGAATTTTAATTCTTTAGTCATAGCAGGTAAGATTTCGTTTTTAGCCATCTTAGTTAATGTCTTAGTTTCAATTTCAATTGTCTTGATATATTGTTCAGACAAGATCTCAGTTCTAGCATATAATTCTTTTTCACTATAAATATTTAATGAAGTAAATAACTTAATAGCTTTTTCATCTGTTAAACTAGAAACAGATTCAATAAATGATTTAATATTAGGTAAACCACGTTTAGCAGCTTCTTCTACCCATTGACTAGAATAACCATCACCTGAGAAGATAATACGTTTATGATTTTTAATAATATCTTTACAGATAGCTAAGGCTTTTTCTCTGATATCCTGGATATACTTGATACCTTCAAGTTCATCAGCAATTTCATTTAATACTTCAGCATTGATAGTATTTAAAACAATATTAGCAATTGCAGCACTTAAACTAGAACCTAGCATTCTAAATTCAAATTTATTACCAGTAAAGGCAACTGGAGAAGTTCTATTTCTATCAGTATTATCATGAGGAATATATGATAAACCACTTACTGGGTTAAAGCTATTATCAATTTTTGTACTAGTAATTTCCTTCTCTTTATAAATAGAGAATAGAATATCTTCAATATAGCTGCCTAGATAGATACTAATAATAGCAGGAGGAGCTTCATTAGCACCTAAACGATGATCGTTACCAGCACCAGAACTAGACATACGTAATAATTCTGGATATGTATCAACAGCTTTGATAAAAGCACAAATAAATACTAAGAAACGAATATTTTCAGCAGGTTTATCACCAGGAGAATATAAGTTTTGACCATTATCAGTAACAATAGAGTAGTTATTATGTTTACCAGAACCATTGATACCAGCAAATGGTTTTTCATGCAATAGACAAGCTAAACCATGTTTATTAGCAACCTTCTTTAAGATATCCATAGTCAACTGGTTTTGATCTACAGCGATATTAGTATTACTATAAATAGGAGCTAATTCAAATTGGGCAGGAGCAACTTCATTATGTTCAGCTTTAGCATAGATTCCAAGTTTCCATAATTCATGATTTACTTCTTTCATAAAAGCAGAAACACGTTGAGGAATACTACCAAAATAATGGTCATCTAATTCTTGACCTTTAGGAGCACTGGCACCAAATAATGTTCTACCAGTTAATTTTAGATCTAAACGCTTTTCATATAATTTCTTATCTACTAAGAAATATTCTTGTTCAAGTCCTACTACTGGAACACAGGTCTTAACTTCTTTATCTCCAAAAATATTAACAACACGAGTTGCGGCTTTGCTTATAGCTTCCATTGATTTTAATAATGGAGCTTTTTTATCTAATGATTCTCCATTATAAGATACAAAGACAGTAGGGATACAAAGGATACCATCTTTAATAAATGCTGGGCTTGTACAATCCCAATAAGTATAACCTCTAGCTTCAAATGTAGCTCTTAAACCACCACTAGGGAAACTTGAAGCATCTGGTTCACCTTTAATTAAAGATTTACCACTAAATCTAGTTAATGGCTGTCCATCAGCTCCTGGTTCAATAAAGCTATCATGCTTTTCAGCAGTCGATCCTGTCATAGGTTGGAACCAGTGTGTAAAATGCGTAGCACCTTTTTCTAATGCCCATCGTTTCATTGCGTGAGCAATGGCATCAGCAGTAGGTCTATCTAACGTACCTTCTTTGGCAACTGTTTGTTTCCAGGTCTTGTAAACAGGATTAGGTAATCTTTCCTCCATCAGTTTTTCATCAAATACTAATGATCCAAAATCATCAAACGGTGTTGTAATATTCATTACTTTATCCTCCTTATTTTCATGTTCTATATTTTGCTCTTGCATTAACTTCTTGTCAATATAAAAATGAAAATAATGATAAAAAATCGAAAATAATTCGAAAAAATGCGAAAAAAATTGAAAAAAACGAAGAAAAAGTTAATTTAAAATGGAAAAACAAATAAAAAAATCGATTTTTTATCGATTTTTTAAAATTCATAATAACTTTGATATGGATTATAACTATCTAAGACTACTTTTTTTACTTCTGGTACTTCATCTAATAAAATAGCTTCAATGCCATCTGTTAATGTTGCATCAAGTGACATACATCCTGCACATGCACCTAGCATTCTTACAGTTACAACACCATCTTTGTAATCTACTAATTCAACATCACCACCATCATGTTGAATATATGGTCTAATTTTATTAATGGTTTTTTCTATTCTTGTTAAAACATCATCCATAGTTTTCCACCTTCTTTATCTAAGATAATACATCAAATAAGCAATAATTACACCTAAAATGATTCCACCAAATACTTCAAACCATCTATGTCCTAATACTTCTTTTATCTTTGAATAGTAAACAGGATCTTGTAATTCGATATCAGTTTGAGCTTTAATATCTTTGATAAGCTGTTTAACGACTTTAATATTTAAACCAGAATAATATCTAACATTAGCTGCATCATATATAACAACAACACTAAAGGCAGCGGTAATCGCAAATAGCGTACTAGAAAAAGATTCCTGTAATCCTACAGCTAAAGTTAATGCACTAACTAAAGCTGAGTGAGAACTAGGAAAGCCACCACTTTGAGATATCGAAGATATATCCCATTCTTTTTTAGTTATATAATAAAATATCGGTTTTAATAGTTGAGCTATTATCAAAGATAATAATGCTGCAACAAATGGATACATATTTTTTAACATTATTGCATCTCCCTCAATTCAAAAGTATAACACAATTTTTCTATGTTGTGTTATACTATTCACGAGTTATGGAGGGATTACATGCACTATCAGGTAGGGCAGATCGTTGAAGGAGTAATCACAGGTATTCAGCCATATGGAGCATTTGTAGCCTTAGATAATAAGACTACAGGATTGATCCATATATCAGAAATCAGTGATGGCTTTGTGAAAGATGTTGCCAGATATGTTAAAGTTAATGATCGTATTAAAGTTAAAATCATTGATTTTGATGAAAAAAACAATCAGGCAAGACTTTCATTAAAAGCAGTATATCCCAACAAATTCCGTCGTGATCGAAAGAATAGTCGCTATGGCTCATTACCAGCTATGAAACTAGGATTTTTAACGATAGAAAAAAACATGGATAAATGGATAAGAGAGGCGAAAGAGAAACATTATGATCAAATTTGATGCAAGTCATGCTATGCTTAGCGAAGACATCAATTCTTATGGAAAACAAGTAAAAGAAATCCACAAAATGATTCATGAAAAAACTGGAAAAGGAAATGACTTTTTAGGTTGGGTAGATTGGATCAATAATTATGATAAAGAAGAGTTTGACCGTATACTACAAGTAGCAAAGAAGGTTCAAGATAAAGCTGAAGTTTTATTAGTATGTGGTATTGGAGGTTCTTATTTAGGTGCTAGAGCAGCAATAGAAATGATTCAAGGATTATATCCAGAAAATAAGACAGAAGTTATCTTTATTGGTAATACTTTCTCAAGTACTTATTTTAAACAAGTTGAAAAACATATTGAGAATAAGAGTGTAATTTTAAATGTAATCAGTAAGTCTGGAACAACAACTGAAACTGCTATGGCATTTAGAATGTTGAAACAATTGATGGAAAACAAATATGGCAAAGAAGAATGCAAAGAAAGAATCATTGCTACAACTGATAAAGCTAGAGGTACATTAAAGGCTTTAGCTGATAAGGAAGGCTATGAAACATTTGTTATTCCTGATGATATCGGTGGAAGATATTCAGTAATTACTCCAGTTGGTTTATTACCAATGGCTATTATGGGTATTGATATTCATGAAGTATATCGTGGATTAAAAGCTGCATATGAAGATCTTAATAACGATGATCTAGCTACTAATCCAGCATATCAGTATGCTGTATGCAGAAGAATTCTACAAAACATGGGTAAAGACGCTGAAATGTTTGTTACTTATGAACCTCAGATGCAAATGTTAGGCGAATGGTGGAAACAATTATTCGGAGAATCTGAAGGTAAAGATGGAAAGGGTATCTTACCTTGTTCAGCTACTTTCTCAACTGATTTACATAGTTTAGGACAATTCATTCAGGAAGGTAAAAAAGTTTTATTTGAAACTTTAGTTTTAGTTGAAAAACCATTGATGGATGGCTTATTCCCACATGATGAATTAAATGAAGATCAGATGAATTATTTAACTGATAAGAGTTTGAACTGGGTAAATAAGATGGCTTGTGAAGGTACACTAGAAGCTCATGAAGTTACTGGTAAAGTACCTAACTTGATCATAACTATTGAAGATATGAAAGAATATACTTTTGGATATCTATGCTATTTCTTCTTCATTGCATGCGCTATGACATGTTATATGTTAGATATCAATCCATTCAATCAGCCTGGTGTTGAAGTATATAAGAAGAATATGTTCAGATTATTAGGTAAACCAGCTAAATAAGATGAAAGAAATCAAATTTGAAGAATTAAAGATTGATACTTATCAGATGTTTGCTAAAAACTGGCCGTTATTAACTGCTGGAAGCCAAAAAAAAGGCTATAATACGATGACGATATCATGGGGACATTTAGGTAGTTTATGGGGACATAATATGCCTACGGTTATTGTCTATGTCAGACCTCAAAGATATACCAAGAAATTTGTTGATGAGAATGAATATTTTACTTTATCTATTCTTGATGAAAAATATAAATCGCAATTAGCATATCTTGGATCACATTCTGGTAAAGATGAGGATAAGATCCATAATTGTGGTTTAGATGTTGAATTTGTAGATGATACAACATACATCAAGCCTAGCAAGATCGTATTAGTATGCAGAAAGCTATATCAGCAAAGTCTAAAAGAAGAGAACTTCATTGATAAAAAAGTGATGCAGGATGCATATCCTAATTCAGATTATCATGATATGTATATTGCTCAAATTGAAAAAGTATTAATTGCATAAAAAATAAATGCCTGATCATAATGATCAGGCATTACTTTTATTGGGTCAAAACGATACTATTTTTGATATTTGGCGTATATAGGATATAGTAGTTATCTAGTTCGATATAGTTGTCGGTTGTTAACTGATGGTCTTTGCTGACGATCCATAGGGCATCAAATTGCTCTGATGGATATAGCTTTTGAACTTTATCTAATAATTCTATGCCATCTTCATAACTCATAGTATATAGTGATGTACTTAGGATATCAGCCATAGCGCTGTTTTTGGTAAAGACACTTACTGATCTGAAATTAGTAGCTGGATATAGAGTTTTAGGATCAATGATATGATTGTAGCTATTGCCATCTTCAGCTATGTAAAATCTTTGGTAATCACCACTGGTTACAAATGATGAACTGCCTTGTTTCTTGATTGCTAACAATGAGCCACTATCACTAGGATCTTGGATACCAACGACCCATGGATCTCCACTTAGCTTGCTATTGATGGTACGATTGTTGCCTCCAGCATTGACAACAGCCATCTTAACATTTTCTTCTTCTAATTTGTTGGCTAACATTTCAGTGGCATATCCTTTGGCAACACCACCTACATCTAAGCTTGCACATTCCTGATTTAGATATACCGTATTATCTTCATCATTGATTTCAACTTTGTCCCAACCTGTGCAGGCATATGCTGTTTCTAGTTTTTCGATAGGTGGCAAAGAACCATATTTACCTTCAGAATTGGACATAATACCATCTTCACGATATTGATGCCATATCTTTAATACTGGACCCATGGTTATATCAAATTCATGATCAGTTAATTCATAGAATTCTTTACATAATGTAAGCATATCAATTATCTTCTGATCAACTTCTACAGCTGCAATGCCAGCACAATCATTGATCGTTTTTAGATTATTGATTCCATCATAAGTATGATAGATATCAAATAGCTGATTATAGTAAGAGAAATCATTTAATAAATCTTCATAATAATCATTAAATTTTTCTTCTGATGTAGTAGCAATCTGTATTTCAATAAAAGTATCAAATCCTGCCGTTAAGCTTAAGTTTTTATAGACAGTATATTCTTCTTTTTTGGAACATGATGTAAGCATTGCTAATGCTAATAATAAACATAATATTTTTTTCAATTTTTATCACCGTTGCTATTATATCAAATTTTTTATTTATTTACATAATATTATGCTATAATGCATAGGTTGTAGAAAGGGGGAGGTACAAATGAATATTAGTATGAAGAATGATCTGATCGAAGGACCAATATTTAGATCATTAGTTATATTTGCTTTACCTATCTTTTTTTCTAATATCTTTCAGCAGTTATATAATACAGTAGATACCATGATCGTTGGTCACTTTTTAGGTGACAGTTCATTGGCAGCTATTGGGGCATGCAGTTCGATATATGAACTGATGATAGGTTTTGGATTAGGAGTAGGTAGTGGTTTAGCTATTGTTACAGCTAGAAGTTATGGTTCTAGTGATGAATACTTATTAAAAAAATCGGTAGCTAGTGCTATTGTGATTGGAATCGTTGTTTCTTTAAGTATAACATTATTGGCTGCTGTGATTTTAATGCCTTTATTACAGGTTTTGAATACTCCAGCAGAGATCATTGAACAATCATATAGTTATATTAATGTTATTACCAGATTTACGATCGTAATGTTTGCTTATAACTTATGTGCAGGATTACTTCGGGCTATTGGTAATAGTTTTATGCCTTTAATGTTTCTGATTTTTTCTTCGATGATAAATATTGTTTTAGATTATTATTTTATCGTATTTATGCATATGGGTATAAAAGGAGCAGCAGTGGCAACTGTTATTTCTCAAGCATTATCTGTTATTTTATGTCTTTTTTATATTTATTATCGAGCTAAGATCTTATTAGTAAAAAAGGAACATTTTGTTTTTGATAAAGGAATCTATTTAGAAATGATAGGTCAGGGTTTATCTATGGGCTTTATGAGCAGTATCGTTTCATGTGGTTCTGTTATTTTGCAATATGGTATTAATGGTTTGGGTACTTTAGTAATTGCAGGACATAGTGCAGCTAGAAAACTGTTTTTCTTTTTTAGCATGCCTTTGGCTAGCATGGCAAATGCATTAGTTACTTTTGTTTCACAGAATAAAGGAGCCAATAAAGTAGAGCGAATTATTAAGGGTATGAAGATTTCTTATCTTTATAGTTTAGTAGTAACGATCTTAATTGTTATCTTAAGTATGCTTTTTGCCAAAGATATGGTTAGATTATTATCGGGTTCTACTAGTGATATCGTTATTGATAATGGAGCATTATATTTACAGATTGGAGCACCTTTCTATTTTGTTTTAGGTATGCTTATCAATACTAGAAATTCATTACAGGCATTAGGATCTAAGATCATGCCATTAGTTTCTAGCATCATTGAGTTAGTGGGTAAGATCATATTTGTAATTGTTTTTATTCCTAAATATCAGTATTATGCAGTAATTCTTTGTGAGCCTGTTATCTGGTGTGTTATGTGTATACAATTGTTATGGGTTTTTTGGCAGTATCCGTATATTAAAAACTATGTAAAATAATTGTGAAAAAATTAATTAAATTTTAGCTGTTTTTAAGCCTTAAATATAACTTTGAGCATGTAGAATTTAAAGCTATTAAGTGCTATAATTTAAATTGTTATTTAAAGGAAAGGAAATTAAAATATTATGTCATTTTTAACAGGACCAATGCGTAAGCATTTAGATGGTCATAAAGAACTTACAAATCATGAAGATGTTTTGAAAGTTGAAGCTGGTAATCTTGTTAAAATACCTTTACTAAATGGTAATGCATTATGCCAAAGTAAAGTTAAAGAAAATGACTTGGTTAAGGTTGGTACTTTAATTGGTGAACGTAATGATCATTTTTATGTTCCTCTTTATTCAAGTGTTTCTGGTAGAGTAGTTAAGATTGAAAAGCTAATGTCTTCAGCTTTAAAACCAGTTGATCATGTTGTAATTGAAAATGATGGTAAATATGAGGTTGAAAGACCATTTGAACCATTAGATTATACAAGTGCAACTCGTGAACAACTTGTAGACTTTATGAAAAAGGCTGGTATTGTTGGTTGTGGTGGTGCAGGTTTCCCAACATATGTAAAATACTTAAAGCCTGATAACATTGATTTATTAATTATTAATGCAGTTGAATGTGAACCTTATATTACAGCTGATTATAAATTAATGAGTTTAAATGTGGAATTATTAGTAAAAGGTGTTGAAGCTTTATTTAAGATGTCTTGTGCTAAAGAATGCAAAGTTTGCATCAAAGAGACAAAGAAAGACTTTATTCCTGTACTAGAAAAAGCCTTTGCTAATGTAGATAAAGTTAGTGTTTTTGCAGTTCCTGATGTATATCCAATGGGTTGGGAAAGAACTTTAGTTTATGAAGTAACTAAGAAGCGTTATGATAAACTACCTAGTGAAGTTGGTTGTATCGTTAGTAATGCTACTACTGCTATCTCTTTTGCAGATGCCTTAGTAAATGGTATGCCAATTGTTAAGAAGGTATTAACTGTTGCTGGTGATGGTGTTAAAACCAATAAGAATGTTGAAGTAAGAGTTGGTACTAGTGCTCATGAGATCGTTGAGGCTTTAGGCGGTTATACTAGTGATAATGTATTATTGATCGCTGGTGGACCAATGATGGGTAAAACTATTACTACCGATGCCTTTGTTATTGGTACATATAATAATGCTTTAACAATTTTTAAGAACAAGGATATTGAATCTATCAAGTGTTTAAGATGTGGTAAGTGTTCAGATCATTGTCCTGCTGGCTTACAGCCAGTTAGAATCAATGCTGCTAATAAAGCTCATGATTTAGATACTGTTATGGCATTAGATGTTAATAGCTGTATTGAATGTGGTATGTGTACTTATATTTGTCCTTCTAAGATCAATGTTACTGAGGGAATTAGACAAGCTAAACGATTCTTAGCTTTAAAGAAAAAGAAATAGGGAAAGGATAAGATTATGAAATTTACATTTAAACCTAGTCCTAATTATCGTGATTCTCTAAGTACTCAAGGTATTATGAGAGATTTAACGATTGGACTATTAGTAGTTTTTGCCTTTTCATTATTCCATTATGCAACAGGTGAAAACTTGGGCGTAAGTTATGCTATAAGAGCTGTAGGATTATTAGCAACTTCTATTATTAGTGCAGAAGTTACAGAAGCTATTTATTTTGTAATTACTAAACAGCCAGTTGTTTCTAGTTTAAAGAATTCATTTGGTTGGGTTACAGCTATTATCTTAACTTTAATGTGTCCAATTAATATTACTTATTATGCTTTAGCTGTTAGTACTATTTTAGCTATCTTCTTTGGTAAATTAGTATTTGGTGGCTTTGGACAGAATATTTTTAATCCAGCTGCTTTAGGTCGAGCAATCGTTATGTCAAGCTTTGCTGGTAGTGTCGCTGTTGACTTTGCAACAAGTGCAACGCCAACTGCATCATTTGCTAGTGCTGGATGGGAAATGGCAAATGATACATTCACTTTATTTATTGCTCAATTTGGTGGATTATTTGAAATGTTCGTTGGAAGATATGCTGGAGCTATCGGTGAAACCAGTGCTCTTGTCATTCTTTTAGTTGGTGCTTTTCTGGTATGGCGTAAAGTTATTGACTGGAAAGTTCCTGTTACATATCTAGTAACTATTTTCGTTACTACATTATTAATAGGTTTAGTAAATGGTGAAGGATTATGGTATCCATTATTCCATTTATTAACTGGTGGTGTAATGTTTGGTGCTATCTTCATGTTAACAGATCCAGTTACTAATCCAACTAGTTCAGCAGGAAGAGTAATCTTTGCAATGGGTGCTGCTTTCTTGACAGTATTAATTAGAATCAAAGCTAATCTACCTGAAGGTGTATTATATTCAATTCTATTAATGAATATGTTAAGTCCTGCTATTGAAAGATTAACTACTGGCAATCAGATCAAAACATTGGCTAAGAACGTTAGAAGTGTTGTTATTATTGCTGTAGCTGGTCTAGTTGTACTAGTAGGTCTAGGTTCTACATTAGAAGCTAAAGAAGTAAGAATCAGCGTTCCTACTGAAGATATCGAAGGTATTGAAGGTGTGGCAGCTGGCTTTGGTGGAGATGTTAAAGTAACCATCGCTACTGATGATAATGGCATTATTACGAAAGTTGTTGCTGAAGGTAAAGATGAAACAGAAACTATTGGTGGTGCTGCAATTGATAAATTCAATGCTGAATACTTTAATAGTTTACAAGGTGTTGCTTTAGCTGAGGCTGATTTTGATGCTCTTGATAGTGTATCTGGTGCCACTATTACTTCAACGGCAATTAAGAATGCTTTAAAGAATGCTCGTGGTGAAGAAGTTAGTAATTTAGCATTAGGAAGTGCTTACGCTATTAATGATGATTATTCAAGTTTTAATGCTAAGATCGATAATGAAACAGCAGATGGCAATCTAGTTACATATACTATTCGTGTTAAGGGATATGGCTTGATCGATCCAGAAGGACATGCAGGTGAATCTGGACATGAATATGCTAGAAACTATTATGATGTTACAGTTGATAAAGATACTATGAGTATTACAAGTGTGAAGATGACATCATTTGGTGATACTGAAGGTATTGGTGATAAAGTCAATAATGAAGAATACTTAGCATTATTTGAAGGTGCAACACTTGATAGTGAAATAGATACTATTAGTGGTGCAACATGGACTAGTAGATCAGTACATGCTGCATGTAAAGCTGCATTAGAAGCAGCTAATCAGTAGGAGGTAAATTATGAAGAAAATTATATATTTATCTTGCTTTTTAGGTCTTGTTTGTGCTGTTGCTGGTGGAGCATTAACGATCGTTAATAATGCTACTGCTCCAATTATTGAAGCTATGGCATTAGAAAGTGAAAAAGCTAATCTGGAATTAATTTATCCCGGTGCAAATTTCTCAGAAGTTGAAAATACTGATGAAACAGGTTTGATCAAAGGTATTTATCAGGCTGAAGGTTTAGGTTATATTTATAAAGTAGAAAATTATGGTTATGCTAGTACTCCATTTACATTCCTTATTGCATTCAATAATGATGGAACTGTAGCTGGATATCAGGTGTTATCTAGCAGTGAAACTAGTGGTTTTGGTTCACGTTGTTTCGAAGAAGATTATAGCAATCAAGTTAAAGCATTAACTAGTGCTGATGCTTTCCCATTGTTAAGTGGTGCAACATTGACTTCTACAGGTGTTACTAATGGTATTGATGCTGCTAAGGCTCATTTCAATAATTTACAAGGTATTGAATATGATCCTAATGCTAAGGCTGAAGCTCCAGCATTAGCTACTGGTAATCCTGTAAGTTTAAGTGATGATCTATCAAGTTTTGATGCTAAGATCGATAATGAAACAGCAGACGGTAATCTAGTTACATATACTATTCGTGTAAAGGGATATGGCTTGATCGATCCAGAAGGACATGCAGGTGAATCTGGACATGAATATGCTAGAAACTATTATGATGTTACAGTTGATAAAGATACGATGAGTATTACAAGTGTGAAGATGACTTCATTTGGTGATACTGAAGGTATTGGTGATAAAGTCAATAATGAAGAATACTTAGCATTATTTGAAGGTGCAACACTTGATAGTGAAATTGATACTGTAACTGGAGCAACATGGACTAGCAAGTCAGTACATGCTGCATGTAAAGCTGCATTAGAAGCAGCTAATCAGTAGGAGGTATATTTATGAGTGAAAAGAAAAAATCTAGCTTTGCTACTGGTTTAATTGCTGAAAATCCAGTATTTGGTCTATACTTAGGTATTTGTTCTACTTTAGCTATTTCTACTAATATCAATAATGCTTTAGGTATGGGTGTTGCTGTTACATTTGTATTGATCATGTCAAATGTTATTATTTCATTAATGAGAAAAATTATTCCTGATGAAATTAGAATTCCTGTTTATATTGTTATTATTGCTAGTTTAGTTACGATTGTTGAGATGTTGATCCATGCTTATGCTCCAAGTCTTTATACAGCTTTAGGTGCTTTCATCAGCTTGATCGTTGTTAACTGTATCATTCTTGGTCGTGCTGAAGCTTTTGCTAGTAAAAATCCAGTTTTACCTAGTGCATTTGATGGCTTGAGCATGGGTTGTGGATATACATTAAGCTTATTAGCTATCTCATTTATCAGACAATTATTAGGAACAGGTATTATTAGTTTATCTAATCCATTTACTGATGCTACGATCTTTAGTGTAACTATTATTCCTGAAAATTATATTATTTCTTTATTTACATCACAAACTGGTGCATTCTTAACATTTGCTATTTGTGCAGCTGCATTAAGTGCTTATGTAAATAAACAAAAGAAAAAGGAGGCAGCTAAATAATGAATTTAGTATCAATGTTTATTGCCGCAGTATTAATTAATAATATTGTATTATCAAAATTCTTAGGTATGTGTCCATTCTTAGGTGTTTCTAAGAAAATGAGTTCTGCACTTGGTATGGGTGTTGCCGTTATCTTTGTTATCTTTGGTGCTTCTGTTATTTCTTATGGATTATATTATTTGATCCTTGAACCATTAGGTTTACAATATATGCAATTAATTACTTTTATTCTAGTAATTGCATCATTTGTTCAATTTGTTGAAATGTTTATTAAGAAGTTCTCACCTGCATTATATAAATCATTAGGTGTTTACTTACCATTGATTACTACTAACTGTGCTGTATTATATGTTGCTCAGCAAAATATCAGCTCTGGTTATAATTTTATTGAAACATGCATTAATTCTATTGCTGTACCAACAGGTTTCTTATTAGTATTAGTGATCTTTGCTGCAGTTCGTGAAAGATTAGAATCTAGTGATATTCCTGAATGTTTTAAAGGAAATCCTATTGCTTTGATTTGTGCTGCCATCATGGCTTTAGCGTTTAGTGCTTTTGCTGGTCTAGTATAAAATGAAAGCTGTTTATGCATTGCTTTTTGGTTTATGTTTAGGTGGTGTTTATGCTTTATTATATTATTTAAATCATAAGACACCTTTACCAAAGGGCTGTGAAAATATCAAAGCGGAATGTGATGGTTGTAAGATCACTAGCTGTGATCTTCATCCAACACATAATATAAAGGAGAAAGAAAATGATTAAAGCTATTATCATGATGCTTGTTGTTGGTGCTGTTTTAGGCATAGTTTTAGGTATTAGTGCTAAAGTATTCTATGTTAAACCTGATACAAGAGTAGAAGATATTACTAAGATGCTTCCTGGTTATAACTGCGGTGGTTGTGGTTATCCTGGTTGTGCTGGTATGGCTGAAGCATTAGTTAATAAAGAGTCAGAAGTTACTTCTTGTAAGCCTAGTAAGCCTGAAGCTAAAGAAGCAATCAAGCAATATTTACAACAGAATGCTGCATAAAGTGTATCCATGATACACTTTTTATATAAGGAGAATGATGTATGAAAGAATATGTAGATTATATTTTAAATAAGACTTATGAATTACTTAATATTGATAGTCCTACAGGTTACACTTTAAGAGCTGTTAATTATCTAAAAGATGAGTTTATTAAGATGGGTTATGAGCCTGTTATTACGACTAAGGGAGGCTTATTTGTTGATCTTGGAGGAAATGGTAATGGTTTATTGATTGAGGCTCATTTGGATACTTTAGGGGCAATAGTAAGTGAGATATTACCTAATGGACATTTGAAAGTATCTAGTTTAGGTGGATTAAATGCGAATAATATTGAGTGTGAAAACTGTCGTATTTATACTCATTTTGATAATATTTATGAAGGAGTAGCGCAATTAGGTAATCCTAGTATCCATGTTAATAAAGATTATAATGATACTTTAAGAAAATTTGATAATATTGAAATTATCTTAGATGAAGTTGTTAAATCAAAAGAAGATGTTTTAAAACTAAATATTAACAATGGTGATATTGTTTGTTTTGATCCTCGAGTTAAGATCACTGATAGCGGATATATCAAAAGCCGATTTTTAGATGATAAATATAGCTGTGGTATTCTATTAGGATTAGCTAAGTATTTAAACGATCATAATATTACATTAAATAGACATATTAGTCTTCATTTTACTGTATATGAAGAAGTAGGTCATGGTGCTAGTGCTTCCGTACCTGCTGATACAAATGAAATATTAAGTGTGGATATGGGATGTGTTGGTAATGGATTAGTATGTGATGAACAAATGGTTTCTATTTGTGCCAAAGATAGTGCAGGTCCATATAATTATCAGATGGTTGATAAACTTATTCATTTAGCTAAGGAGAATGATTTAAATTACGCTATTGATGTTTATCCTTATTATTCAAGTGATGCACAAATGGCAGTAAGAAGCGGACATGATGTTAAACATGCATTGATAGGTCCAGGTGTGTATGCATCACATGGATATGAAAGAAGTCATAGAGATGGGGCATTAAATACTTTGAAGTTATTAATTGCCTATGTAAAGGAATAAAGATATGAAAATAGGTTTTATTGGATATGGTAATATGGCTAGTGCTATTGCAACAGCCATTGTTGATGAAAAATTAGTACCCAGTAAAGATATCTATGCTAGTGCCAGAAATTATGAAAAACTGGTTAATAATTGTAGTAAGATCAATATCAATGCCTGTAAAGATAACAAAGATGTAATTATAAATAGTGATTTTGTTATATTGTGTGTTAAGCCATATATGGTTGAAAAAGTGCTGGAAGATAATTTAAAGTATCTTGATAATAAAGTATTGATATCAATTGTAGCTGGTTATGATTTTGATAAGTATGAGAAGATATTAAATGGTATTTGTCATCATATTTCAACTATTCCTAATACGCCGATAGCTGTTAGATCTGGTATATTGATTTGTGAGAATAAACATAACTTAAGTGAAGAAGAGTTAGAGTATTTTAGTTATTTATTTAATAAGATCAGTTTAATGATCTATGTTGATAGTAATAATTTATCTATTGCTGGGACAATGGCTGGATGTACGCCTGCATTTACAGCTATGTATATGGAAGCTTTAGCAGATGCTGGAGTTAAATATGGTTTAACAAGAACAGAAGCCTATAATATCGTTGCTCAAATGCTGGTTGGTACTGGTAAATTATATCTGGCAACTAATGAACACCCAGGTATTATGAAAGATAAAGTATGTTCACCTCATGGTACAACGATCAAAGGTGTATCTGCTTTAGAAAAGAATGGCTTTAGAGGTAGTGTAATTAGTGCTATTGATGAAATTGAAAAATAGTCATAGGAATTAATAAAAAATAAGCATAAGTAATAATAGGAGAAAAGAGAATGAAAAAATCTATTATAAAACTGGTGCTTATTTTTTTATGTTCATTATTACTAGTGTTACTAGACATGATATTAGTAGATCAGCTAGCTAAGAATAAACTAGGCCTTATTGAAGTATATGTGGCAAAACATGATATATCTTCTCGTAAGGAAATAACTGCTGAAGATGTTGGTAAGATATATGTACCTAATATTTATGTTAATGATAATGCATATACTGATTTTGATGATATCGTAGGAAAATATACGGATATCCAAGGAAAGATACCTAAAGGTTCATTATTTTATAAATCGATGTTATATAACAAGGAAGAACTTAGTGATTATCCTAGTTTAGAATTATTAGAAAACCAGGTAGCTTATTCTTTAGCTTGTGACATTCTTAGTTTACAAGGTAATAGTATCGTAAAAGATCAAAGGGTAGATATCTATGTGACATTAACTAAGAATTTTGATATTCCTTTTGTTGATAAATTAGTTAGTGATGCTAGAGTTATAGCTATTAAGGATAATAAGGGTTATGATATCGATCATCCTAAGTCTACTGGAATTCCATATATAATTATTCTTGCCTTAAATGATAATAGTATTGAATATTTAGCTAAAGCTGAAAAAGTTGGCAGTATTAAACTGATTGCTTCTAGTAATAGTTATAGTGATCTAGAAGCTAGTTTAAATGAGAATTCAATGTTATTAACGTATCTAAATTAAAAAGGAAATGTTTAATACATTTCCTCGATGATTCTTGAAGTGAAATGACTGCAGGTGCTATTTCCACCAATATCTCGGGTACAGTCTTCCTTGTTCTCTAATACTTTAAATAAAGCTTTTCTTATCTTGTTAGCTTCCTCATGATAATTTAAATGGTCTAGCATTAAGCATGCACTTAATAATAATGCGGTAGGATTAGCTAGATCTTTATTGGCAATATCTGGTGCTGAACCATGAACAGCTTCAAATAGGGCATATTCATCACCTAGATTCATACTTGGTAATAGTCCTAGTCCACCAATTAATCCGCTGGTTAGATCTGATAAGATATCCCCATATAGATTTGGCATTACCATAACATCAAATTGTGATGGATTCATTACTAATTGCATACAGGCATTATCTACGATAATATCATTAGCTATGATATCAGGATAATCAGTTTTTATTTCATTGAAGATATCTAAGAATAAGCCATCACTCTTTTTTAGAATATTAGCTTTATGTACACATGTTACTTTCTTGCGACCATTAGCTTTGGCATATTCAAAGGCTGCTTTAATGATTCTTTTTGATGCTTTTCTTGTGATTTTTTTAATTGCATGTACTTCATCATCTGATATAACTGTTTCATCACCAATATATAGATCTTCAGTATTTTCTCTAAAGACAACTATATCGATATTACCATATCTGGTTTCAACATTTGGTAATGATTTAGCTGGCCTGATATTTGCATATAGATCTAGCAATAGTCTTAATTGGACATTAACACTTCTAAAGCCTTTAGCAATAGGAGTGGTTATTGGAGCTTTTAAGACGATTTTATTTCTTTTGATAGATTCTATAGCTTCATCTGGAATTAGCTTGCCACAAGCATCATATGCTCTTTGTCCGATAGGAAACTTTTCAAATTCTAGATCAAGATCTAAAGTATCTATGATCCTCAACACACTAGCAACTATTTCTGGTCCTATACCGTCACCTTCAAAACAAGTAATTTTCATAAACTTTTATTCTCCTTTAATAAATTTACCCGCAGGTCTAATAATACGATTACAATATAATTTATCTTCAATATTATGAGCTAACCAGCCAATAGATCTGCTTAATACAAACAATGGTGAAAACAGATCTTCAGGAATATTCATCATGTCATATACAAGACCACTATAGAAATCAATGTTAGCACAAATATTACGATGCTTATTAGTACTAAAATATGCTTTAACTAACTTTTCAAAACGTAAATAAAACTCAAACTCATCCTTACGATTCTTACTAATAGCTAAACTATAAGCCTGCTTCTTTAATATTTCACAACGCGGATCACTTAAAGTATAGACTGCATGGCCAAAACCATATATTAAACCGCTATGATCATAAAAATCATTATTCAATAATCTAATAATGATCTTATTAATATCATCATCACTGGCATTAAAACCTGTTTCTTTAATAACCTGCTGCATCATATGGAAACAGCTGATATTGGCTCCTCCATGACGTGGACCTTTTAGTGAACCAATCGAAGCAACAAAACTGGAATAAATATCTGTACCTGTACTAGAAACAACAAGATTTGTAAAAGTAGAATTATTACCAGAACCATGATCTGCATGTAATACTAATAATAGATCTAATATTCTTTCTTCTTCTTTGGTAAACTGCTGATCACTTTTTAATAAAGATAAGAAGCTTTGTGCAATGCTTAAATTGTCATTAATAGGATGAATAACCAAGCTTTTATTCTCTAAAATATGAATCTTAGCATAATAAGAATAAACAATGATCGCACTAAGTTTAGCCATGATCGATAAACCTTGATACATGGTATTTAATGCACTGGTATCATCAGCATTCTTATCTTCACTATATAACATCAGTAATGCTCTTTGGATCTTATTCATAACATTGATAGAAGGCTGTTTCAAAATATTGGTAACCATGAAATCAGCAGGCAAGTGATACTGTTTCTTTAAATAAGCAGTAAAACATTGAAATTCTTCATCACTAGGCAAATGATTAAATAAAATCAAGAAACAGCATCTTTCATACATGCTATCAGGATATTCTTCTAATATCTTTATCAGATCATTAATTTCATAATCACGATAATATAACTGGCCATAGATATCGATCTTATTGTTGTTTTCATCTCTTTGATAACCAACAACATCAGCTATCCTGGTTAAACCAATTAAAACACCGGTTCCATCTTCATTACGTAAACCTTTTTTAACACCATATTTTTGATAAAGCTCATTAGGAATATTATTCTCATCTTTAGCTTTATTAAATAAGCTATTTAAGTTCATTTCCATAAATTTTACCTCGAAATATATTCTATAATTTATCATAGATTAGCGATTTAAGCTAGAATATTATATAATATATACTATGAAACAATTTGAGGAATATTATATGAAAAAAAGTTTAGCTTATAAAATATTAGAAAAACATCTGGTTGAAGGAGAAATGATCAAAGGACAACCAATAAAAATAAAAATCGACAATACTTTGACTCAGGATGCAACAGGAACAATGGCTTATTTACAGCTTGAAGCCATGCATATCGATAAAGTAAAGACCAAAAGATCAGTAAGTTATATTGACCATAATACCTTACAAAGTGGCTTTATGAATGCAGATGACCATAAATATCTACAAACAGTAGCTAGTAAATATGGAATATATTATTCAAAATGTGGCAATGGTATTTGTCATCAGGTGCAATTAGAAAGATTTGATATTCCTGGTGAAACATTATTAGGTTCAGATTCTCATACTCCTACTGGCGGTGGAGTAGGAATGATAGCTATGGGAGCAGGAGGATTAGATGTTGCCTGTGCTATGGCAGGTATGCCATTTAGTTTAAATATGCCAGCTATTGTTAATGTTAAACTTCATGGGAATTTAAAACATGGCGTTAGTGCTAAAGATATTATTCTAAAAGTATTATCGATCATGAGTGTTAAAGGTGGCGTTGGTAAGATCATAGAATATAGTGGTGATGGCATAAAAAATCTAAGTGTACCTGAAAGAAGTACGATATGTAATATGGGTGCAGAACTAGGTGCTACAACATCTTTATTTCCAAGTGATGAAGTAACTAAAGAATTTTTAGAAAAACAGCATCGTGCTCAAGATTTTATTCCTTTAGCAGCTGATGATGATGCAATATATGATGAAACAATTGAAATCAATTTAGATGAGCTAGAAGTTTTAGCAGCTTGTCCTCATTCTCCAGATAATGTTAAAAAAGTTAAAGAACTTGAAAATATCAAAGTAGATCAGGTTTGTATTGGTAGCTGTACTAATAGTTCATTTACTGATATTGTAACAGTAGCAAATATATTAAGAGGTAAACATGTACATCCAGATGTTAGCTTGACTATTTCTTGTGGCAGTAAACAGGTATTAAATATGTTAGCTAAATGTGGTGCGTTAAGTGACTTAATTAGCAGTGGCGCTAGAATATTGGAATGTACCTGTGGTCCATGTATTGGTATGGGACAAAGTCCTAAAACTGATGCAGTATCATTAAGAACATTTAATCGTAATTTCTATGGCCGCTCACAGACATTAAGTGCTAATGTCTATCTGATATCATGTGAAACTGCAGCCTTAAGTGCTTTGAATGGCTATATAAGTGATCCTAGTACTTATGAATTTGAAAAAGCAGCTATGCCTGATGAATATCTGATCGATGATTCTATGATCTTAGCTCCTAAATTTGATGATGAAGTTATTAAAGGACCAAATATCAAAGATATTCCAGTAAAAGAACCTTTGGATGTTATTGATGCTAAAGTTATGATCAAATTAGAAGATAATATTACCACTGATCATATTGTACCTGGAGGTAATAAAGTATTGCCTTATCGCAGTAATATTGAAAAAATATCAGAATTTTGTTTTAGTCAGGTTGATGCCCAGTTCCATGATCGCTGTTTAGCTAATGGTAAAGGTGTAATTATTGCTAAGGAGAATTATGGGCAAGGTAGTTCTAGAGAACATGCTGCTTTAGCTCCAATGTATTTAGGGATCCAGGCAATAGTTGCTAAGAGCTATGCTAGAATACATAAACAAAATTTAATTAATAATGGTATAATTCCATTTGTTTTTGTGGATGAAAAGGATTATGATGATATAGATTTATTAGATGAACTTGAATTTGTTGATGTTAAAAATATCAAAGAAGGCGTCAATGTTAAAGTAATAAATCATACTAAAAACAAGGAATTTGAAGTAAGTCATGATTTGAATGAACAGCAGATCAAAATGATAAGATCTGGTGGTTTATTAAATATGATAAAAGCTAGTATTTAAAGAGGTTTTAATGAAAAGTATTGAAGGTTTTTATTCGATTGAAGTTAATGGATACGACTGGGGTTGTGCTGTTGACAAAGTAATCGTCACATTAAATGAAAAAATAGATAATATCGCTATTGATAGTTTTGAAGTAGAAGAAACAAAAAAAGCTGGTAATTTTGAGAAAGTCACTATTGCCAATTTTAAAAGAAAGATATTAGATGCATATCTTGTTAAAGATGAAAAGAAAACTAATGAGCCTAGCAATCAGTTTGCTTTGATACTAAATGTTAGTCCTACTGAAGGTAATCCTATCTTCTTTAACTATCAGACAATGTTTAATGGATGGTCACATCCATATAAACTAAGCATTAAGGCAATTAATAAGCTATATAGTAACCAAAAAGAAGTTAGTGTTAATATCAGTCAGGATATGAGAGGCATTTCTACTTGTGCTGATGAATTCAATATTGCGAATTATGATGCTAAAGATGGTGTTAGTTATCAGTATGCTTATTATAATGCCAAAGATGATAGTGATACTCTATTGGTATGGTTACATGGCATGGGTGAAGGTGGATGTGTAGATACTGATCCTTTAGTAACAGTATTAGCTAATAAGGTTACGGCTTTGATAAAAGATCTTCAAAAAGTTTGTCCAATTAACGTTGTTGTTCCTCAATGTTCAACATACTGGATGGATGAAGATGGTAATATGAGCAATCTTTTGCCAGGCAAGGGTTTAAGAATGAAAGGCTATAAATCATATTACACCAAATCACTGATAGAATTTATTGATTATTACAAAGACAAGATCCAGGCTAAAAAAGTTATTTTAGCAGGATGCTCTAATGGTGGATATATGACAATGTTATTGGCTTTAAAATATCCACATAAGTTTGATGCAATCATTCCAATTTGTGAAGCACTTAAAGATGAATGCATTACAGATGAAAAGCTGGTACAGATCAAAGATTTGCCAATGTATTTTGTCTATGCTGATAATGATCCAATAGTTGTTCCATCATTGCATGCAAAAAAGACTATTGAACGTCTAAAAGCATTAAATGCTAATAATCTATATGTATCAGTAACTGATAATGTTATTGATACTAGTGGTAAATATTTTGACGAAAATAATCAGCCATATCAATATAGTGGACACTGGTCATGGATATATTTCTTTAATGATCAATGTAATGCAAATGGTAAAAAAGTCTTTGATTTTATTAACGATATAGCAAAAAGATAGAGTAATCTATCTTTTTTATTGCTTAATTACTGATAATAGTATACTATTAGTATACTAATGGAGGTAGTATGGCAGATAAACAAAAAATTAAACAGGATATTATCGATGCTGCAAAGACATTATTTACTAATAACGGTTTTATTAGCACGACGATCAGTGATATTAGCAAGGCTTGCGGTTATTCTAGAAGGACGATATATCATCATTTTGATAGCAAAGAGATGATTATGAATCATATTATTTATCAGGAATTACAAGTGTTAGATAAAGGTATCAGGGAGTTAATGGAAAAGGAAATGGATGATAAGTATTATGTATTATGTGATATGATCGTAAATTATATAATTTTTAATCCTTTTTCTTATGAAGCTGTTTCTAAGACTAAGATCTATAAGATAAGTAATATTGATCAGATACAAAAACAGATCTTTGATATTGGAAATAATATCAATAATAACATTTATTCGATCATTAATAATTATTATCCTATTAAAATGGTTAGTGTTTATTTATTGTTTCAATATTTATCAGCTGTTTGCAATCTTTTAAGCAATAATCAGAAGTTTATTTTAGATAGTAATAATATGAATAAGAATGAGTTTTTAAGATATAGTTATGATTTGTTTCTAAGGGGTATGATGAATGTTTGATATTACTATTATTGATCATCATGATTTGTTAGAGGTTAATCATGATTGCTTTTTGATAAGCGAAAGTGATGCTAAGTATTTGATCAATTGCCAGAAGAAGATACTAGAAGATACTGATAGAGTAATCATTAATTATGATATTTTGAAAAACATCATTTTAACTTTTAAAGATAATAGTTATGATGATATTACTGATATTAGTTCTAAAATGTTAACTATCTTTTTTGAAATGAAGAATAATACTAGGGATCTGATCGATGATGATATGTTAATTAAGATCTTGTTTGATATTTATGAGCATTATGTTTATGGATGTGTTGAACTGATGGATAATTATCTTGATCAGATAATTGAGTATGTTAATGTTCATAAGAAGCTAGAGGGCTTTGAATATGTGCGATATTGATTTATATCATAATGAGATAGGAAAGATAATTGTTGAGAATATTAAGAAATATAATCATGATAATAGTTCAATTACTAATAGTGACTTAAAGGCTATTATTGATTCAATAGAGTATCTGATGATTAATTATAATAGTGATTATCATCAGTGTGTATTGTTGATGAAAGAAGAATTTGATCTGATGTATAAGCGTTATTTAAGACTGTTATCTAAACTATTTATTAGTGATAATGTCTTTTATAATGATACGATCAAATATGGCTTAAAAGGCTTTTTTAGAAGTTATAATTACATTTATAGTGCCAAGGATAGAGTAATAACTGCTGATTATCCTACTTATCTTAGTGCTGATGGTGAAGGTATCAAATTTGTTAGGAAATATCTTGATCATATAATCATCGAAAATGATTTTCTTAATCATTTTGATCATCATATGATATCAGAATTATTATTAACATACGATGTTGATTATCATAATATGCCTATTAATATTTTTAGTTATGTTTTATTACACGTCTTAGGGTGTCTGATATGTCATAAACCATTATATACATTAGATAAAAATGATATTACATACCTTAAGCAAATATTAAATAATGAAGAAAACATAAAAAGGATACTAAAAAAATATATATTCATATTAGCTAGAGAATATAAATTATCAAAAAGAATTTATCGTTATATCACAAAAGGATATGATCAGTTGGTTGCAATGATCTTATATCATGATATCAATAAAGTATTCCTAATTATTACAAAACATAAGTTTTTAAAACTATATCCAAGTCAGTTAACTGATATACAATTTAATAATATCATAACAGAAATAAATGATAATAATTATCTGGATATTCTAAATGATTTAATTAGTATCTATGATGTCATAGATATTATGAATGAATGTCTAAATGATAAACAAAGACAGATATATATCGAGCAATTGGATGATGATAGTAAAGAAATGATTATAAAGATGTTAGATAACAGTATATAACAGTTGACAGCTGTTATATACTGTTATATACTGTTTACACAAGGAGGTAA
>JALEVB010000044.1 GCA_022780745.1 Erysipelotrichaceae bacterium | reverse complement strand
CTGATCATATTGATGATCTGCCTAATATGTTAAATGTTTGAAAAGTGTAAAAATAATTGTTGACATACGCTTACATTAGTTGGTATATTATTAGCGACAAAATTAAAGCGTGTTACTGATACGATCAGGCATCAACTTATGTTATTCCTAAGGGGATAATTTTAGTTGATGCCTTTTGTTTTGGTAGGATGCTACGAGGAGGATATATGAAAGACAAGATTTTTTCAGTACTACAAAGAGTTGGTAGAAGCTTTATGTTACCGATTGCTATTTTGCCAGTTGCCGGATTATTCTTAGGTATTGGTGGTTCATTGACTAATACGACAATGCTAGAAGCTTACCATTTAATTGATATTATGGGACCTGGTACTATCTGGTATGCTTTATTCTATGTTATGAGTAAAGCTGGTGATATCGTATTTGCTAATTTACCTGTAATATTTGCAATGGGTGTTGCGATTGGTATGGCTAAGAAAGAAAAAGAAGTTGCTGCTTTATCATCTGTTGTTGCTTTCTTTGTTATGCATGTTTCTATTAGTGCTTTACTTGAAATTACTAATAAAGCTGCTAGTTTACCTGCTGGATCTATTACTAGTGTATTGGGTATTAACAGCTTACAGATGGGTGTGTTTGGTGGTATTATCGTTGGTTTAGGTGTTGCTGCTTTACATAACAAGTATTATAAGATCGAGTTACCACAGGTATTATCATTCTTTGGTGGTACTAGATTTGTTCCAATTGTTTCAAGTGTTGTTTATTTGTTTGTTGGTATTTTGATGTTCTTTATCTGGCCTACTATTCAGGAAGGTATCTACATGGTTGGAGATCTTGTTAGAGGTAGTGGTTATGCTGGTACATTATTATATGGTTTAATGGAAAGAGCTTTGATTCCATTTGGTTTACATCATGTATTCTATATTCCATTCTGGCAAACTGGTGTTGGTGGTACAGCTGAAGTTTGTGGCAGTTTAGTTGAAGGTGCTCAAAATATTTTCTTTGCTGAACTTGCTTGTCCTACAACTGTTAAGTTCTCTGTTGAAGCTACAAGATTTATGTCTGGTAAATTCCCATTAATGATCTTTGGTTTACCTGGTGCTGCTTTAGCAATGTATAAGTGTGCTAAACCTGAGAAAAGAGAAGTTGCTGGTGGTTTATTATTAAGTGCTGCTTTAACTAGTATGTTGACTGGTATTACTGAACCATTAGAATTTACATTCTTATTTGTTGCTCCATTGTTATATGTTATTCACTGTATCTTTGCTGGTGCTGCTTATATGTTAATGCATATCTTCAAAGTTGGTGTTGGTATGACATTCTCTGGTGGTTTGATCGACTTAACATTATTTGGTATCTTACAAGGTAATGCTAAGACAAACTGGATCTTTGTTGTAATCGTTGGTATTGTTTACTTTATCGTTTATTATGTCGTATTCTCATTATTAATTAAGAAGATGAATCTTAAGACTCCTGGAAGAGAAGATGATGATGAAGAAACTAAGCTTTATACTAGAAGTGATGTTAATGCTGCTAAACAAGCTGCTGGTAATGATTCTCAGTCTAGCTTAATTGTTAAGGGATTAGGTGGAGCTGCTAACTTGTCTGATGTTGATTGCTGTGCTACCAGATTAAGAGTTACAGTTAATGATAGCAGTAAAGTTGATCAAGATATCTTAAAACAAAGTGGTGCTGCTGGTGTTATCGTAAAGGGTAATGGTGTACAGGTCATTTATGGTCCTAAGGTTTCTGTTATTAAGTCTAATCTTGAAGATTATTTAGCTAATCCAAGTAGTCATCATGAAGAAGCAGTTGAAACTAAACAGGAAGTAAAGACGATTGAAGCAAGCTTTAATGCTATTTGTGATGGTGAAAGTGATTTGATCGTTAATACTCCTGATGAAACATTTGCTCAGAAGATGATGGGTGATGGTTTAATGTTTGTACCTGAATCTGGACATGTATATGCACCATGTGATGCTACAGTAGAATTTATATTCCCTACTAAGCATGCAATCGGTTTAAAGACTAAAGATGGTGTAGAGTTATTGCTTCATATTGGTATTGATACTGTTAAAATGAATGGTGAAGGCTTTGATGTTAAGGTTAGTGAGGGTCAAAGTGTTAAGACTGGGGAGTTATTAATGGACTTTGATTTAGAGCTAGTTAAAGAAAAAGCTAAGTCTAGTACTAGTGTGATGGTATTTACAAATTTGAGTGAAAATAATAAACTAGAAGTAGTTAAATTAGGTAAAGTTGAACATAATAATATTGTTTTAAATCTTAAATAGGGGATAGTATGTATAAAGTCAGAAAGGTCTTAAATAATAATGCATTATTAGTAATTGATACAGATAAGATGCAGGAAATTATCTTTATTGGGACTGGTATAGGCTTTAATAAGAAGACAAATATGATCGTTGATATTGATAAGAATACGGTTACTAGCTATGTTCAAAAAAAGGGTATAGATATTAGTAAACAGGTTGAGAAAAATGATGCGGTCTATTTGGAAATAGCTAATGAAATTATTGGTGAAGCAGCTAAAGTATTTAATAATTTTGATCGTAATATTATTATTACTTTAGCTGATCATATAGCTTTTGCGATTCAAAGGATCAATAGTGGGTTAGTTATTAGTAATCCTTTTAAGAATGATATAAAATTATTATTTGCTGAAGAATATGAGATTGCTAAAAATAGTGTGGGTATTATTAATGATAAGTGTCATATTATAATTAATGAAGATGAGATTTCTTATATTACTTTGCATATTCATAGTGCCAGAAGTGATATGAAAATTGATCAAAGTCTAATGATGGCAACAATTATTAATGAAGCTGTTAGTGAGATCGAAAAGATAATGGATATTAGTATTGATGTTAATAGTTTGGCTTATAATCGTTTACTGACGCATCTTAAGTATCTGATATTGCGATGTAAGATGAAGGAAAAACTAAAGATCGATATGGATGAATATACCAGGAAGGCTTTTCCTACATCTTATAAGATAGCTAAAAGAATTGTTGATAAATTAGCTAAGGGTTTAAATATTATTATTGATGATATGGAAATTGGATATTTAGC
>JALEVB010000034.1 GCA_022780745.1 Erysipelotrichaceae bacterium | reverse complement strand
AAACAAAATAATTATGAATAATAACATCTTACTTATAATAAGCCTTTAATGTATTCTTCAGAAGCATACATATCGTCATTGGTCCTACCCCTTTAGGAACTGGTGTAATAACACTGCACTTATCAAAGACATCATCATAATCAACATCGCCACATAATTTACCATTAACGCGATTTACCCCAACATCAATAACACAGGCACCATCTTTGACATATTCTTTAGTGATCATCTTAGCTTTACCTACACAAACAACCAGGATATCACCCTGTTTACATATAGCTTTTAAATCAGCAGTATGACTATGACACATCGTAACTGTTGCATTATTATTCAATAATAAACGAGAAACTGGACTGCCTACTAATTTACTTCGTCCAATTACGACAACATGTTTACCATCAACATTGATACCAGCTTCTTCGATCATCTTCATAACACCTAATGGAGTACAAGGAATAAAACCATCCTCATTACTATAAAGCTTAGCAACATTTACGGGATGTAAACCATCAACATCCTTACCAGGATCAATACTATTAATAATAACTTTCTCATTGATATGCTTAGGTAAAGGAAGCTGCACTAATATACCATCGATCGTATCATCCTGATTACATCTATCAATGATACTTAATAACTGTTCTTGAGTAGTCTCAAATGGTAAACTTATCATTTTAGACTCAATACCAATTTCCTTACAAGCCTTATCCTTACCCTTAACATAAGATACACTAGCAGGATCTTCTCCTACTAAAATAACACATAAACATGGTCTTCTATTTCCTTTAGCTACGATATCTTTGATTTCAATAGCCATTTCATCTTTTATTCTTTTGGCTAATTCATTGCCATATATAACTCTTGTCATAAAAACTCCTCTATACAAAAAACATATATTCAAAAATATATGTTAAAAATGCTTATAAATTTTCACTATCAACAATAATGGTAACTGGTCCATCATTTAATAATTCAATCTTCATATCAGCCTGGAAGATACCGGTTTTACAAGGTAAATACTTACTCATACATTCATTAAATTTATTATATAATACCCTGGCTTCATCCTGTTTCATCGCTTTATCAAAGCTAGGTCTTCTTCCTTTTTTAACATCAGCATATAATGTAAACTGCGATATCGACAATATTTCAAGATGCAAATCCAAAGCACTTAAATTCATTTTCTGATTTTCATCTTCGAAGATCCTAAGATTTGCGATCTTATTACATACCTTATCAAGCATAGAATCATCATCTTCACTACAAAAACCAACCAATAACAATAAACCATTATCGATCTTGTTATATAGGTTACCATCAATGGTAACACTGGCATGTTTTACTCTTTGTACTACTACTCTCATATGCTTTTCCTTTGTCAATTAGTATACCAAAAAATATCCTAAAATGATAGAATATTTAGGAGGTAAAAGCATATGAGACAACCTTTAGCATTAAGAATGCGACCAAAAAGCTTAGATGATGTCATTGGTCAAAAACATTTAGTCGGTGAAAATATGATCTTAAGAAAAGTTGTTGAAAATAAACAACTATTTTCATGCATCCTATTTGGTCCTCCAGGCACTGGAAAAACAACCATAGCTAAAGTCTTAGCCAACAGTCTAAATCGTCCATATCGCATGTTCAATGCGGTTACCGGCAATAAAAAAGATCTTGATGCCATCTTTTTAGAAGCCAAATTATCATCAGGATTAGTATTGATCATTGATGAAATACATCGTTTAAATAAAGATAAACAAGATCTATTATTACCTCATATTGAAGAAGGAACATTAACCGTAATAGGTACCACAACTTCAAATCCCTATTTCGCCATTAATCCCGCAATTAGAAGCCGCTGTCACTTATTAGAATTAAAACACTTAACACCTGATGATATCAAAGAAGCTTTGTTAAATGCCATAAAAGCACCTGAAGGCTTAAATAATACAGTAAATATCAGTGATGAAGCTCTAGAAATAATTGCTAATCATGCCAATGGTGATATTAGATATGCATTAAATGTGTTAGAAATATGTGCCATTGCATCTAACAATATCACTAAAGACATAGTTATCCAATATAGTCAGTTTCCCAACTCATCTATATCTTTAGGTGATGATGGCCATTATGATGCCGTAAGTGCCTTTCAAAAAAGCATTAGAGGCTCAGATGTCAATGCAGCCCTATATTATCTGGCAAGACTAATACAAGCCAACGATATGGACTCCATTGAAAGAAGACTATTAGTCATAGCCTATGAAGATATCGGACTAGCCAACCCTCAAGCCTGTGCCAGATGTGTTAATGCCATTGATGCAGCCAAAAGAGTAGGCTTTCCTGAAGCCAAGATCATATTAAGCAATGCCGTAATCGATCTATGTCTATCACCAAAAAGTCGCTCTGCCGATGAAGCTATCTCCAAAGCCTTACAGGTAGTAGAAAATAACGCCTATCCAGTACCAGACTATTTACGCTTAACACCAGTAAATATGAAAGATGAAGATAAATATGACTATGGTGACAAAGAAAGCTGGTGTCATATCCAATATCTTCCTGAACCAATAAAAAACATAGAATTCTATGTTCCTAATCAAACTGGAAGCTATGAAAGAGCACTAGCTGCTAATTATGAAAATCTAAAAAAACTAAAACGAACCAGTAATTTAGCGATATTAAAGAAGAAAAAAGTGTAGTTCTACACTTTTTCTTCTAGTACTTTAGTAATAACTGAAATCACTTCATCTATGATAATAGGTTTAGTAATAAATCCATTCATGCCTATTTCCAATGCACTCTTTTTATCTTCTACAAAAGCATTGGCACTCATTGCAACAATAGGTATCTTGCTTAATTTATCATCAGCCAGGTTTCTAATACTCTTAGTACATTCAAAACCATCCATGATCGGCATTTGAATATCCATTAGTATTAGATCATATAGATCATGATAAGAATCAGTAACCATATCATATGAACTCTTACCATTAGTAGCAACCTCAACTCTAAAACCATATTCCGTTAATATTTCATATGCAATTTCTCTATTTAACTCATTATCTTCAACTAACAATATATGCTTACCATCAAAATTATGATCAGCTATAGAATGTAACATATTATCATTATTCTTTTCGATATGTCCTATTGACTCCAATAAAGACTGCCTTAAATCAGACATAAACAATGGTTTAGCACAAAAAGATGTAACTCCAGCCTTTCTAGCCTCATCCTCAATATCGACCCAATCATAAGCTGTTAAGACAATGATCAAAGCCTCATCATTTAATTTACGGATCTCTCTTGCAACCTCGATACTATTGATATCTGGCAAACGCCAATCAATAATATAAGCATTAAAATCATCCTGTATCTCAATAGCCATTTTAGCTCTTAATATCGCCTCTTTACCAGATAATGTCCATTCTGAACGCATACCAATTAATGTCAGCATCTTTGTAACACTATCACAGGTATAATAATCATCATCAACAACTAAAGCTCTTAATCCAGATAAACTATCTATACGATCATCGCTCTTAACTTTATCAACATAACGTAGCGGTAAATTAATAATAAATTCACTACCAGCATTAACAGCTGTCTTAACTTCAATAGTACCATTCATCATATCAACTATATTCTTAGTAATAGCCATACCTAGACCTGTACCTTGAATCTTGCTGACTGTTGAATTCTTTTCTCTTTCAAATGGTTCAAAGATCTTCTCCACAAAATCTTCAGGCATACCAATACCTGTATCCTTTACTCTAATTTCATATAAACCAATCTCCGGATTACTAGTAGGCTTTTCACTAATTCTAACCGATACCATACCACCAAAAGGTGTAAACTTGATGGCATTAGATAAAAGATTTAACAATATCTGATTTAATCTGGTCTTATCGCAATATACACATTCATGCATAATATCCATGGCATCCATATATAGATCAAGTTGCTTAGCATTGATCTGACCTAATATGATTGCCTTTAAATCATGCAATACTTCAGATAATACGACTTCCGTCTGTTCTAAATTAATCTTTCCACTTTCTATCCTACTCATATCTTAAATATCATTAATTAAAGATAATAAATGATTACTAGCAGAAAGGATCTTTCCAAGATAATCTCTAATAGTTTCTTTCTTATCAATATTTGCCAAAGCCAAAGTCGTAAAACCAATAATAGCGTTCATCGGTGTACGAATATCATGTGACATATTAGACAAGAACGTACTTTTAGCCCTATTAGCACTTTGAGCAGCACTAACCGCATTCTCTAAACTAATATTAATATTACGATCCTTAGTACGATCAGACATTGAAAGAATATACTTCTTCTTACCTTGTATTTCCCGACACAAAGCAATAATATAGAACCAGCGTTTATCCTTGGTTTGCTGATGAATATACTCTCTTTCCCATTCACAAAAAGAACCAGCAGCAATCGTATCTAACTGATCAATAACACTAACCGTATTATTATCAGGAAGCAATTTCTCTAAACATCTTACATCTTTTTCTAATTCAATATCCTTTATGCCTAACAACCTTTCAGAATTAGGGCTGACATAGTCAACCTTATTGCCGTCCGCATCGATCATTAAGAAGACATCATCAACATTATTACTCAATACCGAGAACAGTTCTTCGCGATACATGAGTTCAATATCCTTCTTTTTCAGACTGTTACGATAATTATTAAATATGGCAAAAATGATTATCAGTGATAACCCGATTGATACAAATGATACAATCGAAATCGTCATCTGCTGCAGATCATTCATACTCGAATTGACAACACTGGCTGGCACAATACCCATAATTACCCAGTCTTCAATTCCAGCCGATTCATATACCATGTAGTATGGCACATCATCAATATTCACAAGACGAACGTTGATTTCGTCATCTGAAAATTCTGATTGTATTTTTTTAACTTCTTCAATACTCAGATCTGAACGGTTCTTTAGTAAGGCAACAAAGTTAAAGATGTCACCAATCTGATTATCTACATTATTACCGACTAGTATACGTCCATCCGAGAAGATGATATAGTTTGATGACTGACCATTAAAACTTGATAATTCCAATATTTTGGTCAGATCACTCGCATTAAAGGTAATCGCAATTGATGAATATTCAAAACCTTTATAGGTCCCTTTGGTACATGGAACTGCAAATACCAGAATTTCAGGTTTACCAGGTACAACTGATGTGACAACGACATTCTCCTTATCAATAACAAGCTTCCGTAAACCTTCCTTCATATCAAGATATCCTTTATTTCCATCGATTGAGTTATATTCACCCTCATCTGATATGAAATAGAAGTCGGTAAAACCTGTTCGTTCAGCTATAATTTCAATATATCCAGAAATCTTTTCATCACTTTTGGCATCTTCGAAATATGGAACCCACATCTCCATTACTTCCCAGTTTTTACCAACCATCGACTGTACTGACTGATTGGTCTGATGATAGATTTCCTTTAAATGGGCTGAACTCTCATCAAAAACTGTCTTTTTGACAAAGCTTACATATTTTGTCATAAGCGTGCCAAAAACACATATCATGACAATTGCGCATACAAAATATAACAGTTTTTTCTTCATGAGTTTTCACCCCCTTCTTTTCTTTATTTGATGATTGTCACATAATCATTTGGAGCAGAGAACTGACCGAGTTTAACTGATCCATCGATAAAATAATCGAAGTATCTGGCCTCAGTATTTTTAAACTTACTCTTGAGCTCCTCATTAAACTTTCTATTGCAGTAGATATCTGCATCAATAAAATCAAATTCTCCAAGCAAGAGTACATTGTATTCCTGATTATCATCAAGAGCCTCACCATTGATACTCAAATCAAGCAATGTATATGTACCATCACCATTATCTTTCATTGTATATTCCATACCACTGGTAGCTGGAATGAGATTGTAGTGTCTGATTGGATTATGACCTTCTTCATCAGTATTAATCAGTGTTTCCATAACTTCTCTGATTTCCGCACCAGTTAATACGGCGGTATTGGTATAGGCCTTAAATGACAGCAACCACTTAATCTTCTGATATGTATAATCAGCCGCAAAGACATCTGATGATGCGATATTCGCAAATCCAATTACGATATCATGGTCATAGGCATCTCTTAGTGTATTGACAACTGATGAGCAGGCAGGCGATCCATGTTCACCCAGAGTCAGAGGGTAATAGGTTGTCTGTGTCAATAGAACTTCTGACTCATCATCACTGTTATTCTTTAACAGAAGATTGTTGAATAAATCATAGGCTTCCTTTGGTGTGGCGCCATCCTTTATGACAGCATCGCCAACTGTTTTGGAAATGGCGAAGATTTCAGTTGATGCCAGACGCATATACATATGATTGCGATTGATGCAGTCTTCAATATATTTGAAACAGTTATCAAATTCAAAGTTAACATTCTTATTGTAACTTAGGACAGCTGTATTATTAGATGTCTTCTCCTGACCTTCAGGAGTAAAGATTGCATTCAGAATATTAAAGACAGCTTCCTTTTTAGCCGGATCTTCTTCAACCTTTTTACTTACGGCAATCTGAAACATCGGATAGGTTAATACCCAGTTATCTTCACTCTCTTCACCAAAATATGGCAGCATATAGACATTATGACCATAATTGTTTCTTGAATATACGGCATCATTGGCAGTTGCACGTATCATTGGAACTGTTCCTTCATTAAATGGTCTAGAACAGTTATCAAAACTGTAGCCAGTAAAATCTTCAATTACATATGTATCCTTTATAAACTGATCAAACTTTTCAAAGACAACTGGCCATACCTTATCATCGAGTCCAACCGGGTTTTCATCGCTTTCACTTTCATATTCCATTCTCCATGAAGTACCCTGCATTGACATCAGATCACTGACAGCACTACCCTGCATGATTTCAAGGTTAGTATAGTCAGCACCGAAGTCTGTAATAAATGGCGTTACACCTGCTTCCTTAAACTTCCTACATGCTTCTTTAAATTCAGCATAGTCAGTCGGAATCTCAATACCATATTTATCAAAGAGATCCTTATTAGCTAAGATACCATCGACTTCAGCACATGCAGGTAACCATCTGATAGCTCCATCAGCCTCGCGGTTATTCTCAATATAGCTTGAATAGAAGGTGCCAACTACTTCTGTTTCACTTAAATCCATTAACAGATGTGACATATGTGCTGCATCATTGATTGAAAATCTGCGACATGTAATGATATCTGGCATTTCACCATGTTCATTCAGATATGTATAATAGTCCATATTATTGTAACCCTGAACAACTTCAATATCATATTCAGGGAACTTTTCCTGTAGCCATGGAGTCAGGCTTTTCTCCATACTCTTATCCCAGACATAAAACTGAACATGAACTTTATCCTTAACATCATTATTATCTTTACAACCTGTTAATGATAATAAGATACTAATTGATAGCACTAGTAAAACTATTATTTTTCTCAAAACTACATCCTCCTATAATAATTATG
>JALEVB010000011.1 GCA_022780745.1 Erysipelotrichaceae bacterium | reverse complement strand
AAAAGGATATTGGGTATATATTCTTATTATCGGTGTATTAGTATTAATGTTTTTTAGAAATAATTAACCAAAAAAGCAGATTTACTGCTTTTTTAGTTTAATTATAATTTTTGTTGCAACAAATGATACAACAATAGCAATGATTGCGGTCATAATACCAACAAATACATATTTTAGTGAACCATTATTATCAATAAAGAAGACAAAAGTCAACAAACCTGGACAGCCACCTTGGACAAATGCTCTTAGTCCAAATATAGCTGCAAATAATCCTGAACATATCGCACCAATAGCTGTTCCTTTTAAAGCATCTGGTCTTGATATCAATGCCCCATAGAAAGCAGGTTCAGTTACCCCACATAAAGCAGTAACACCAAAAGAATTATATAAACCCTTTTGTGCTATATCTTTCTCTTCACTAGCAACCGCTAATGTTGTAGCACCAATACATAAGTTACTAACAAAACCCATAACTGCTGTAATAGGATTATAACCAACGGTAGTTATCAATTGGATACCTATTGGCGATAAAGCCTTATCTAAACCTAACATGACCATATATGGATATACTGCACACAATAATGGTATCGCTACAATACCTATCGTATTATATAACCATAAAATACCATCAGCTACATAAGCACTCAATGTATAGCCAATTGGACCTAATACTATTAATGTAATTGGAGCAACAATTAGCATTGTCAATACTGGTTTTAAAAAGAACTTAAGCATTTGTGGTATTACTTTTTCTAATGCTTTATCAACATAATACATAAAGAATACCCCAAAGATAACTGGCATAATACTAGATCCATAATTAACCTGTGGTACAGCAATACCAATAATATTATCAATTTGACCACTAGTATAAGTATTACTAATCAATAGTGCACCAAGCATCATACCTAATATTGGTGACAAATTCAATTTCAAACAAGTAGCATAGCCAAGATATACTGGTAAAAAAGTAAATCCAGCTTCAAATAAACCTACCATTAATTTCGCTGTTCCACTATCCATTGACATACCAAAATAATTGATCAATAGATTTCTTATAGCTAAAATCAAACCACCTACTACTAAAGCAGGAATAATAGGCATAAATATTGGTGCAACAAAATTACCAAACTTCTGGGCATAATAAGTAGCATTCTTCTTTACCTGTTCATCTTTTTCAATAGGATCTTTATTTACAGGTTCATTATCAGGATCCCAATTAGCTTCTTTAATAAATGCTTCATAAGCATCATTAACATCTTTACCAATAATTAACTGTAAATTATGATCTTTATCAACAACTCCAGATAAACCTTCAACTTTTTTCAAACTCTCAATATCGACATTTTTATGATATTTATAATTAATACGAATACTTCTAGTACACTTGGTTACATGAATATAATTATCATAACCCCCTGTATACTTAACAAGATTCTTTGCTAAAACATTTAAATCCATATTTAACCCCTTTTAATAAATATGATCTTGAATATAATGACCAGCTCCATCATTATCACAATCATAATCACTTATAACATCACTAACTGCCTTAACTTGATCATCACCATTTAACATGCACACACCAAGACCAGCTAATTTGATCATCTCAGCATCATTTTGAGCATCACCAAAAGCAATAACATCATCTAATGATATATTATGTCTTTGACAAAAAGCTTCCAATGCAACACCCTTATTAACTCTAGGATCTTGAAATTCAATTAATATAGGAGTTGTTGTAAAATACTGATAGTTAGGTGAAGGATGCTTAGCAGCCATTGCTATGCCAATAGCTGCTTCATCTTCATCTTTACATCTAAATAATAGTTTATTATTATCTTTCTCCCACATATCACTGTCTTTTTCAGCAATTACCATAGGTTCAAAATTCCTAAGTGAACTAGCCTTCATTCTTTCATCATACCAACGACAAAGCGTTGAATCTCCACGATATACATAACTATTAATACCAGTAGGATTCATAAATTCAATTATTTCTTTGATATATTCTTTCTTTAAAGGATAATACTCATCTAATCGATTATCTATACCATCCCATAATTGTCCACCATTCATTCCAATAATTACATCAAACTGAAAATCCAATTCCCATCCTTTATACCTTGAATACAAATGTTCACCACATGGTCTGCCTGATGCTATTCCTAATAGCACACCATCATTATGTAATTTGATAAGCATTTGCTTAGTTAGTGGCATCATTTGCTTATTCTTATTAACCAATGTATTATCAATATCGGCAATAACTAACTTAACTTTTCTTTTCATAATCTTAAATATTATCAATTGGATACATTGGTCTCATAATCAATTTGAATGGGATTTTAGCAGTATTTTGAGGTGTAGGACCATCAGTAAGACTCATAACATAGAAAGCAGCATTAGCCTTTAATTCAGGGAAAATATAACCTTGTTTAACAACAACACAATCATACTCTTTCCAATCTTCAATACCAGCTTTCTTAAACTGTAACTGTCCCTGATAAGATTTATGATTATTCGCCACAACAATATCAATATTAGTATTTTCAACATGAACAGTAACACATTGACCAGTTACCTTATATAGATCATCATTACCTAAGGCAACCGGATTTACTACTTCACCTTTATATAATACTTTAACATCTAATGGAACCGGAGCATTCAATTCATCAACACCAACACCAAGATCAATATGACAAACACTACCAATTTCCTGTTTCTCTAAATAAGCTTCACAAGATGGATCATTAATTGAAGCAATCAAGAAAGTCTTATCAGATTTACAAGCTAAGATCTGTCTTAATATTGTTGTATTCCATCCTTTAGCACCAGATGTCGTATTATCTCCACTATCAGTAATAACACAAGGTTTACCATTAAAATTCAAAACATCTTCTAGTGCTTTTTCAGGTTCAGCTGTATAGCCAGTATAATGGAATTCATGACGTTTATCCCATACATATTTAGCTAACTCATCAGCCTTTTGTTCACAATATTCAATATCATTTTCCGTAGCTGGTACAACAACGATACCACAACCAGCTTCAGGACAATCATGTCTTAAATAACCAACATGCCAGCTACATGATAATACTCGAGGATCTTTTTCCATTTCATCCATGTATTTATTGATAGATAATACTGGTTCATCAGCTGAAACAGACTGTTCACCACCTAAGATAAGTGGTAATTTACGATAAATACTATGGATATTTTGACGATTCTTAACTAAATCACAAGTAAACTTCGCAACCTTTCTTCTAGTGTTTGTAGAATCAGTATGTGGAGATTCACGATAACTTCTAATACATTGAGTAGCTTCAACATATTCTTTAGTCAAATTTCCATGAGGATCACAAGCAACACAAATAGGAACATAAGGACCAACTAATTCTCTAATAACTTTTAAGATATGATGATCGCCACTACCAATACCACCATCAACATAACTAGCACCATGCAGCATTAAATAAATACCATCAATTTCATTTATATGTTCTTTAACTGTTTCAACAAAACAATCTTCGATATAATCAAAAGTATGCTTCTTAGTAACACCAGCAGCTCCACTAACGGCATAAATAGCTGGAATTATTTCAATACCTTCTTGTTCAAAAATATCTTTAACTTCCATCTTTTCAATTAAATCATCGCCAAATTGAATATCATAACTTGTTATTTCATTCTTAACAGGGATATTCGCATTAGATTCAGTAATAAATGTACCAATTAAAATCTTTTTCATATAACTTGTACTCCTTATCTATTATATAATTTAGCACAAAATGAATTAAACTTTGTTTCAGATAAGAATAATAGTTAAAGTATAGTATATTATCTGAATATTTATTAAGAAACAAAGTTTTAACTTTCATTAATAAAACTTTTAATCATTTTTCTTATGCTATAATCATGAATATTAAATGAAAAGGAATTATTATGAACGTTATTATTACAATATTAGTTGGAATTATTGGCTGGCAAATTGCGAAATATCTTAAATTAAGTGCCCCAGCCATGCTAGGCAGTATGCTAGCTGTTGGTATCACCAACATCTTCTTTGATTATGCCGGTTTTATTACTCCGATCAAAGTCT
>JALEVB010000010.1 GCA_022780745.1 Erysipelotrichaceae bacterium | reverse complement strand
TTAGAATCTTTGATAAAATAAGTAATAGTTACTAAAGCATCTTTTAATAAGGATAGATAATTAAGTTGTTTATTAATAATTAGTTTTTGTTCATTGGTTAGTTCGATCTTATGATCAACGATCCTGTTTTGTTCCATGATACTTTGAGCATGACCATCTAAAGCTGCAAAAGGAGAAAACTGTGCTGCTCTATCTTGCATACTCATTGGTTTATGATTTTTTGAAACATGAGGTTTCATATTGATAATATCATCATACTTACCCATCTTACGCCTTATGTCCTCCAATCTTTTCATTTTGATCTTTAGCTGTTGCATCTTCTAACAGATTCATACCCTTCAATATAGCATTTTTACCATATTTCTTTTTAATATTGACCATTGTCTTTAATATTGCATGTTCCTTTTCTAATTCATCATCATTTGTATCATCATTATTATTACTAAAGAGATCTAACTGCTGATGTAAAAATGCATTTTTATGTTTAGCTTCATCTTCATCAATTATTTTAATAGCGCTAATAGATATTTTTCTTGTTAGTAATGATGCATCAATGATCCTTGTATATAATTTATCACAGGCTTCACAGATTAGTTTTGAACTGGCATTATATTTATCTAGTTCAATAGTACCATGAGCGTGTTTTGGTAGTTTTCTACCATAACGATCAATCGTTACTTCTCCATGGTATTTACCATCATTAATATTTTCAATATCATATTCAATATTTAGTACTATCTGTTTACACATCTTTTGTTTTTCTACCAGATTTAAGGCTAGCATATCTGCCATTTCTTGTACTACTAGTCTTGTTTGTTTAAAGTTATATGGACAATGCAAGACCTGTGAAATACCATAAGATTTACTATCTGGCTTATAAGCTTTGATATCAGCTATTGTACATGGTTCATAGCCCCATGCATGGTCGATAAGTAATTGAGCATTAACACCAAATAGTTTATATAATAATTCTTCATTATCAATGGAACATCTGGCAACATCACCCATAGTATAGAGACCATTTTCTTCTAATTTCTTGGCATAGCCTTTACCCACGCGCCAAAATGAAGTCAATGGACGATGTTCCCATAGCTTTTGCCGATAAGACATCATATCCAGACTAGCTATTCTTACCCCATCTTTATCAGCATCCACATGCTTAGCTACGATATCCATTGCGACTTTACATAGATATAGATTAGTACCTATTCCAGCTGTTGCAGTAATTCTGGTTTCTTTTAAGACATCTTTAATGATCATCATTGCCAGATCATGAGCACTCATATTATAAGTATGCAAATAATCAGTAACATCCATGAATACTTCATCAATAGAATATACATGAATATCTTCACTAGCGATATATTTTAAGTAGATATTATATATTTTAGTACTATAGCTTATATATAAAGCCATACGTGGAGTTGCGACTACATAATCCAATTCTAGATCATGATCTTTTGCTAATGCATTTGCATCATATGATTTACCTTTAAATCTTTGGCGATAAGCCTTATTTCTTCTTTTATCATTTATTTGTTTTACTTTTTGTTCAACTTCAAATAGACGAGGTCTACCACCAATACCATAGGCTTTTAAGCTAGGAGAAACAGCTAAACAGATGGTCTTGCTGGTACGTGATCTATCAGCTACTACCAGATTAGTTGTCAATGGATCAAGATTTCTTTCTACACATTCAATACTGGCATAAAAAGACTTAAGATCTATGGCAATATATGTTCTGATTTTTTCCATCTTCTTCTCCTTTTTCCTAATTTTAACACAAAAGACATCATTTAGATGTCTTTAGGTAAATATAGATTTTCTCTTCCCATCATGTAATCAAATGTGATTTCATATACTAGCGTTCTATCTAGCATGACATCATTAAGTGGAGCATGATTAGGATTTAATTTATCGATATACTTTTGTAGGATAGCCGTATTTAGTGCTTTATCCTTATTTTCTTGAAGTCTTCCTAATATTTGTACCGATCTAAAATTATGAGTACCATTATAAGCCATACCTAGATCTTCAACTACCATAACACTAGCTATACTATCTAAAGCTTTTAGCTTATATCCATTCTTTCCTGTATGGAAGTACATATGTCCATCTAACATGACATAATTCATGCTATAGGTATATGGAAACTTATCAATAATACAGCCTATAGTGGCATAACATTGTCTTTCTAAAACTTCTAATGTTTTAGTATATGATAATAATTTAGCTGGTTTTCTGGTTTTATCTGGTACTTGAATATTTAATAAGCTTTCAAAATCTTCATCATAATTACAGGTTATTGTATTATCTATTATTTGTTTCTTTACATCATTTTTAATGATAGCTAAATAATTATAGCTTTGATCTTTTAATTGGTCTTTATTATATATCATTAAAAGATCATCCTGATATGTATCAATTATCTTTTGCATATAACTCCTTTTAAAAAGATCCAGGATCACTCCTGGATCATATCTTATTTAATAATACTTGGATTCCAATGTTCATCAGGTTCATAGCCTAATAATTTAGCAACTGTACTTGCTACATTACTTAAACCAAAATCACCTTCAGCAATTTCAACATCAGCATTATAAATAATAAATGGAACTGGATTTAATGTATGAGATGTCTTAGGTTTTGGAGCATCTTCAGGTTTCTTTTTCTTTTCATACATTTCATCAGCGTTACCATGGTCAGCAGTAATGATCAAGATAGCATTAGCTTTATCACAAGCATCCATTACACGTTTTAATACTAAATCTACTGCTTCAACACCGATCAATGTAGCTTCATAGTTACCAGTATGACCAACCATGTCTCCATTTGGATAGTTACATCTTAAGAACTTATATTCACCTGATTCAATAGCTTCTACTAATTTATCAGTAACTTCTGCAGCCTTCATCCAAGGTCTTTGTTCAAATGGAATTACATCACTTGGTACTTCTTCCCATACTTCTAAGTTTTCATCAAATTTTTCAGATCTGTTACCATTCCAAAAATAAGTAACGTGACCATACTTTTGAGTTTCACTTACAGCATAAGATTTAACACCTTTATTTACTAAGAACTCACTTAAAGTATATTTAATATGTGGAGGTTCAACTAAGAACTTATTAGGGATCTTTAAGTCTCCATCATATTGAAGCATACCACAATAGTATACATCAGGAACTCTTACACGATCGAATTCACTAAATTCTTTACTATCAAAAGCTTTAGAAATTTCAATAGCTCTATCTCCTCTAAAGTTATAAAGAATTACGCTATCGCCATCTTCAATAGTACCAACTGGAGCACCATTTTCAGCAATTACAAATCCAGGAAGATCCTGATCTGAACATCCTAATTCTTTACGATAAGTTTCAACAGCTTCTTTACAAGAAGTAAACTGTCTTCCTTCACCTAATACATGGATATGCCATCCTTGTTCAACCATCTTCCAGTTAGCTTCATATCTATCCATAGTAATAACCATACGGCCACCACCACTAGCAATTCTTGCATCAAAATTGTTATCATTTAGATCTGCTAATACTTCTTCGATCTGATCAACATATTTTAAAGCACTAGTTTCAGGTACATCTCTACCATCTAATAATGCATGAATTCTAACTTTCTTGATTCCTTCTGATTTAGCTTGTTTAACCATCGCAATCAAATGATTGATATGAGAGTGAACATTTCCATCAGATAATAATCCAATAAAATGTAATGTATGATCTTTTGCAAAGCTTACAGCACCCTTCCAAGCTTCAGAATCATATATTGCACCACTTTCAATACTTTCATTAACTAATTTAGCACCTTGGCTATAGATTTGGCCACAACCTAAAGCATTATGTCCAACTTCTGAATTACCCATATCGGCATCACTTGGTAAACCAACTGCTACACCATGAGCTTTAATTGTTGTATTTGGACAATTTGCCATTAAGTAGTCTAATTGAGGTTTATATGCATGCATTACTGCATTACCGTTATCTTTATCAGTCTTACCAACACCGTCCATTACAACTAATACAACTGGTCTTTGTTCCATATAATAATTTCTCCTTTTAACACATAAAGTATAACACAAAAAATTTATAATGTTAGTATTCTAACAAATATATTGTTATAATATTTTCTAATAAAAAGGAGTATAAAATGTGTCATTTAATCAATTAATTCAGATCATATATAGTACAACATTAATATTTAATATTATTGCCATCATTGGCAATTTCAAAATATTTTCTAAAGCCGGTATCAATCCCTTTAAAGCTATTATTCCCGTATATAATAACTATCTTTTATATCGTATAAGCTGGAAACAGCCTAATGCTTTCTTTTTATGGTTTGCCTGTTACTTTGGTGGCAATATCATGTGTAATAGCACTAGTTTAATTTATAATATTCTAGGTATTATCTGTTTACTTGGATCATTATATATTAATTTTTTACAAAGTAAAAAACTAGCTCAAAGCTTTGGTC
>JALEVB010000177.1 GCA_022780745.1 Erysipelotrichaceae bacterium | reverse complement strand
GCAGCCTGTGCAGCAGCAAGTCTAGCAATTGGAACACGATATGGACTACAAGAAACATATGTTAATCCTACACGATGACAGAATTCAATAGTAGCAGGATCTCCACCATGTTCACCACAAATACCAAGTTTAATATCAGGTCTTACTGACTTACCTAATTCAACAGCCATCTTAACTAATTTACCAACACCTCTTTGGTCTAGTCTAGCAAATGGATCATGTTCATAGATCTTCTTATCATAGTAATCACCTAAGAATGCTCCAGCATCATCTCTAGAGAAACCAAATGTCATTTGTGTTAAGTCGTTAGTACCAAATGAGAAGAATTGAGCTTCTTTAGCAATTTCATCTGCTAATAAAGCAGCTCTTGGAATTTCAATCATTGTACCAATCATATATTTTAGATCAACGCCTTTTTCAGCAATGATCTTATCAGCAGTAGTAGTAACGATGTTCTTAACATATTTTAATTCTTCAACATCACCTACTAATGGGATCATGATTTCAGGAACGATATGATATTCAGGATGTCTAGCATTTACATTAATTGCAGCTTCAATAACCGCAGTAGTCTGCATTTCAGCAATTTCAGGATATGTAACACTTAAACGGCATCCTCTATGACCCATCATTGGGTTGAATTCATGTAATGAAGTAATAACATTATTTAATTCATTAACATCAATGTTCATATCTTGTGCTAAAGCAGCAATTTCCTGAGGATCTTGTGGAACAAATTCATGTAAAGGTGGATCTAAGTAACGGATAGTAACACTTCTACCTTCCATAGCTTCATAGATACCTTCAAAGTCACTTCTTTGCATTGGTAATAATTTAGCTAAAGCAACTCTTCTTTGTTCTTCAGTCTTAGAAACGATCATTTCACGCATTGCTCTAATTCTAGATGCTTCAAAGAACATATGTTCAGTTCTAACTAAACCAATTCCTTCAGCACCAAATGCAACTGCCTGTTTAGCATCTTTTGGAGTATCAGCATTAGTTCTAACTTTTAATGTACGTCTAGCATCAGCCCAGCCCATGAATTTTTCAAAATCACCACTGATCTGTGCAGGAACAGTCTTAACAGCACATCCATATACACAACCTGTAGAACCATCTAATGAAATATAATCACCTTCAGCAAATGTCTGACCATTTACCGTAAATGTCTTAGCTTCTTCATTAATTGTTACGTCACCACAACCAGATACACAGCATCTACCCATACCTCTAGCAACTACAGCAGCATGAGATGTCATACCACCTCTAACTGTCATAATACCTTGAGCAACAGCCATACCTTCGATATCTTCTGGAGAAGTCTCTAATCTTACAAGAACAACTTTCTTGCCTTCTTTAGCCCATGCAATAGCATCTTCAGCATTGAATACTACCTGTCCACATGCAGCACCAGGGCTTGCAGCTAAACCATTTGTTAATACTACTGCTTTCTTTAATTCAGCAGCATCAAATTGTGGATGTAATAATGCATCTAAAGATTTAGGTTCAACCATCATTAATGCTTCATCAGTATTGATCAAACCTTCATCAACCATATCGCATGCGATCTTTAAAGCAGCAGCAGCTGTACGTTTACCATTTCTAGTTTGAAGCATATATAGCTTTTCATTTTCAATAGTAAATTCCATATCCTGCATATCTTTATAATGATGCTCTAAACGATCACAAATATCAACAAATTGAGCATATGCATTTGGCATAACTTTTTCTAGTTCAGCAATTGGACTTGGTGTTCTAATACCAGCAACTACGTCTTCACCTTGAGCATTCATTAAGAATTCACCAAATAGTTTTCTTTCACCAGTTGCAGGATTTCTAGTAAAGGCTACACCAGTGCCACAAGTATTACCCATGTTACCAAATACCATCATTTGAACGTTTACAGCAGTACCCCAGCTTGCTGGAATATCATTCATTTTACGATAGAAAATAGCACGAGGATTGTTCCAAGATCTAAATACAGCTTCTACAGCTTTTTCTAATTGAATAGTTGGATCAGTTGGGAAATCTTCTTTTAAATTTTCTTTATAGAATTCTTTAAACTTAACAACCATTACTTTTAGATCTTCAGCATCTAATTCTGTATCAAGTTTAACGCCTTTAGCTTCTTTTAATTCATCAATTATTTCTTCAAATCTGCTCTTAGGTAATCCCATAACAACATCAGCAAACATTTGAATAAATCTTCTGTAGCTATCATAAGCAAATCTAGGATTATTAGTTCTTGCAGCAATTGTTTCTACTACATCATCGTTAATACCTAAATTTAAAATTGTATCCATCATACCAGGCATACTAGCTCTAGCACCACTTCTTACAGATACTAATAGTGGATTTTCTTTACTACCTAGTTTTTTACCAGTAGTTTCTTCTAAATGGGCAACATGATCAAAGATTTCTTTTTTAATTTCATCATTGATTTTTTCACCATCAGCATAGTATTGATTACAAGCTTCTGTTGTAACTGTAAATCCATTAGGAACTGGCATACCTAAATTAGTCATTTCTGCTAAGTTAGCACCTTTACCACCTAATAGTTCACGCATCTTACCGTTGCCTTCAGTAAAATTATAAACAAATTTAGTCATAAATCCTCCTCATTTATACTTTATGATTATAGCACAATAATTATTAATATGAAAATAAAAATGTAAACGCTTTACATTTGTGATACCAAAATTTTAAAAATTAGCACTACCTAAGTAGTGCTAATAATCTATTTCTTTAATTGTTCTAATCTATTAATTACCAGATTATACTGGTTTTGATAATTTGCAAGTTTGTTCTTCTCTTCTTCAACCTTTGCTGCAGGAGCCTTGGCAATGAATTTTTCATTAGAAAGCATATTAGTACTACGCTTGATTTCAGCTTCTAATCTTGTCTTTTCTTTTTCAAACTTGGCAATTTCTTCCTCTTTATTGCACAATGCATCACTATTAATAGTAATTGAGCCATTAAATATTGGTCTGATAGTAGTATTACCTTCGATATTATTAACGATATGACATTTGATCATCTTAGCAATGATATTTATATAATCATCATTTACTTCAATGATATTATTATCATTATCTTTTAACATAATATCTAATTCAAATGATGGTTTTAAATTATTTTCTACTTTAACTTCTCTTATTGTTTTAATAATAGAAATAAGCTGCTTAACATCATCACAAGCTTCTACGATCTCAATATCAGCATTAGGCCATGTTTCTAAATTAACACTTTCTTTAGTATTAGGTAAAGCAAGGTATAACTCTTCAGCAACAAATGGCATAAATGGACTGATCATACGAATAATACCATGTAAAACATAATATAAAGTAGCTTGAGTAGCATGTTTTACTTTTGTATCTTCACTATTTAGATTAGATTTACTTAATTCAATATACCAGCTGCAGAAATCATCCCAGATAAAGCTATATATTTCATTTCCAACTAATGCAAATTCATACTTATCCATATTATTACTGATGCTAGCTAGGGTTTCGTTATAACGTTTAATGATCCATTTATCAATATTAGACAATGTAACATCTTTGATCGTTTCATTAGTAAAACTATCATCAAGATTCAATAGACAGAATCTAGTAGCATTCCAGATCTTATTGATAAAATTCCAGCTTGCTTCTACCTTTTCATCAATATAACGCATATCCTGTCCTGGAGTACTATTAGTAGTTAAGAAGAAACGTAATGCATCAACACCATATTGATCAATAACATCCATTGGATCAATACCATTTCCTAATGTCTTAGACATCTTTCTTCCTTGAGCATCTCTAATCAAACCATGGATCAAACAATCCTTAAATGGTCGAGAATGCGTGAAATAACGAGCCTGGAAAGCCATTCTAGCAACCCAGAAGAAAATGATATCATATCCTGTTACCATAGTATCAGTAGGATAATAACGCTTTAGATCATCAGTATCATTAGGCCATCCTAATGTTGAAAAAGGCCATAATGCACTAGAGAACCATGTATCCAATACATCTTCATCCTGTACATAATTTTCAATATCCTTAGGTGGTTCATATTCACAATAAATCTCATTTGTATCTTTATGATAATATACTGGAATACGATGACCCCACCATAACTGACGTGAAATACACCAGTCTTCAATATTTTCTAGCCATTGAATGAAAGTCTTTTCAAATCTTTCAGGATAGAAATTGATCTTCTTATCACTATCCTGCTGATATTTTAATACTTCTTGAGCTAAAGGTTTCATCTTAACGAACCATTGTTTACTTAAATAAGGTTCAACAACCGCATTAGTTCTCTCAGAATGACCTACTGGGTGAACAATATCTTCAATTTTAACTAAATTACCCTCTTCTTCTATTTTCTTAGTAACTTTAGCTCTAGCTTCATAACGGTCTAAACCATTAAACTCACCACATAGCTCATTCATCGTTCCATCAGGATTCATACAAATAGGCATAGCTAAATTATGTCTAATAGCGATCTGATAGTCATTAGGATCATGAGCAGGTGTACATTTCATAACACCAGTACCAAATTCAATATCAATATAATCATCAGCTATTATTGGTAATTTTTCCCCATTAGCTGGATTAACAGCATGTTTGCCGATCAAATGCTGATATCTTGTATCATCAGGATGAACAACGATACAAACATCACCAAACATCGTCTCAGGACGTGTTGTAGCAATGGTAAAGGTTTCATCTAACTCAACACACTGATATTTGAAATAATACATCTTTCCAGGATCATCCTGATGGATTACTTCAACATTACTTAATGCTGTTCTAGCTTCTGGATCCCAGTTGATAATACGATATCCCTGATAGATCAAACCTTCTTTATATAGATCAACAAAAACTTTAATAACAGCTTTATTTAGACCTTCATCTAAAGTAAATCTTTCTCTGCTATAGTCCAAAGAATTACCCAATCTAGCCCATTGCTTACGAATAAAATTAGAATATTCTTCCTTCCATTCCCAAGCTTTTTCCAGATATTTTTCACGTCCTAGATCATAGCGGGAAATACCCTGTGATTTTAAACGTTGATCTACTTTAGCCTGTGTTGCAATACCAGCATGATCCATTCCAGGCAAATAAAGCATATCATAACCCTTTAGTCTTTTATATCGAGCAATAATATCCTGTAAAGTATTATCCCATGCATGTCCTAAATGTAGCTTACCAGTTACATTAGGTGGCGGAATGACAATTGTAAATGGATCTTTACTCTTATCACCAGCTCTAAAGTATCCTTTAGAGATCCAATGATCATATTTACCATTTTCTACGGTAGTATGATCATATTTAGTTGCTAAATCTTTCATAAATTAACCCCTTCCTTAAATAAAAAAACTCATCCTAAAAGGACGAGTTATCGTGGTACCACCTTAATTCACATAAATAAAATTTATGCCTTTGATCTGTTAACGCCAGCAACGATCTAGACTACTATCATTTCATCTAAACAACTCCAAGACTACCTTCAAAATACCCTAAATGCTATCTTTCACCTACCATAGCTCTCTATAAAATAGAAATATTTTTACTCCTTCTTTTCACAGTATTTATTTTTTGTTATTTTAACACATCTTCCAAATCATTGTCCACAAGTTTTCTAAACCAAATCGAGTTTCACTAGAAAACATAATAATTGAACTATCATTGATATTCAATGTTTCTTTAATAAGTTTTAGATTTGAAGCTCTTTCACTAGATTTTACTTTATCATATTTAGTTGCAACAACTAAAACTTTAAGCTTATATTCTCTAGCAAAGTTGATCATATCGATATCATCTTTAGTAGGCTTATGTCTTAGATCAACGATCTGAATAACACATTTAAGATTAGTTCTTGAAGCAAAATAATCTTCCATCATATCACCAAAAGCAATTAATTCCTTTTGTGATCTATTTGCAAACCCATAACCAGGAGCATCTACTAAGATCATTTTGTCATCAACATCATAGAAATTTAATAAACGTGTTTTACCAGGTTTACTTCCAACATAAGCTAAAGACTTACGATTAACTAAACAGTTGATCAATGAGCTCTTTCCAACATTACTTCTTCCTACCAAGATAAATTCTGGTTTATCACTAGAAGGAAACTGTTCTTTTTTAGCAGCCGAAATAATTAATTTAGCATCATAATACTGCATATTATACCAATGCTTCCTTTATTACCTGATCAACATATTCGACTGGTATATAAGTAATTTCATTCTTAACAGTCTCAGGAATTTCATCCATATCTTTAATATTAGACTTAGGAATAATGATCTTCTTAATACCAACACGATGTGCTGCCAAAGATTTTTCTCTTAATCCTCCAATAGCTAAAACATTGCCACGAAGTGTAACTTCACCAGTCATTGCAACATCACTATGTACCTTACGATTAGTTAAAGCTGATACTAAAGCTGTTGTTAAAGTTACACCAGCACTAGGACCATCCTTTGGTACAGCTCCTTCAGGTACATGAATATGTATATCATGTGTTTCAAAGAACTTAGGATCGATATCAAACTGACTAGCATGAGACTTAATGTAGTCTAACGCAATTTCCGTAGATTCTTTCATGACATCACCTAACTGTCCAGTAACAACAAAGCGACCTTTACCATCGAAATATGTAACTTCAATGCTTAAAACATCACCACCAAAGGCTGTATATGCCAATCCGGTTACTACTCCGACCTGATCTTTGTTTTCCTTATTGCCATATTCATACATTTCTTTGCCTAACCATTGATTAATTAGTTTTTTAGTAACCTTAACACTCTTCTTGTTATCTTTCAAAATTGCTAAAACACTCTTACGACACAATGTAGCAATAATTCTCTCTAGCTGTCTAACACCAGCTTCACGAGTATAATGTCTTATCAAATAGATAAGTTCATTTTCAGATATCTTAAATTGTGATGGTTTTAAACCATTGATCTTAACTTCTTTAGGTACTAAATGTTTAATAGCGATCTGAACTTTTTCTACTTCTGTATAACTGCTTAGATTAATGATTTCCAAACGATCTCTTAAAGCATCTGGAATATTCTCTAAATAGTTAGCAGTCGCAACAAATAATACTTTAGATAAATCATAAGGTTCTTCTAGATAATGATCTGAGAACTGATTATTTTGTTCAGGATCTAATACTTCTAGCATTGCTGAACTAGGATCTCCCTTATAATCATTACCAAGCTTATCTATTTCATCAATTAAGAATACAGGATTAATTACTTTAGCTTTCTTCATACCCTGAATAATTCTTCCAGGTAATGAACCTAAATATGTTCTTCGATGTCCTCTAATTTCTGCTTCATCTTTTACACCACCTAAAGAAATCTTTACAAAATTTCGATTTAGAGCTCTAGCAATTGATTTAGCTAAACTAGTCTTACCAACTCCTGGAGGACCAACAAGACATAATATAGGTGCA
>JALEVB010000174.1 GCA_022780745.1 Erysipelotrichaceae bacterium | reverse complement strand
AATATCATTTGGAGTATTAGATCCTTCAAATAATCTTGATTCCATATTGTCAGTTGGGCTAATATTGCCAATAAGTTCCAAATCATTTACTTTGATGCTTGAAGCATCATTAAACTTTTCAAAGAAATAGTTATACTGATTAAAATTAGTTCTTACATAATATCTTTTGCCATCATCGGCTTTTGTTGACTGTAGTGAAGCAACATAGTCCCCATCAACGATAATATCATAATAAGAGAAAACATTATCTGAATATGATAGTTTTACAAAACCTGCCTTAGATAGATCAACATTTTGATAGGTCTGTTTAAGATATTTTGCATAGGTTTCTTCATCATTTAGCTGATAGAAAACATTCTTTGATTCTTCATATAATTCACTATAATTGCCTTTACGAATATTATTAAGGTAGATATGTAAACTTCCTTCTGGTGATTTTCTTTCATAGTCACTAAGCCAGAACCATAAAAAACCTAAGACACAGGCGCCGGCTAGCATAGTAATAGCAAATATATATAATAGATGCAGGTAGAATCTGGTACCTACTTTTACTCTTTCACGATAACTAGTCATTATTTTACCACCCAGGCAGTTGGTACTGCTCTTTCACCATATAATGATACTACATTATTGATGATCTGACCTTCATAGACCATACAGGTACTATGTCCACCATCAAGATTAGCAGCATTCATAGCTCCATATTCCTGCATTATCGATATAATATCGGCATAAGTTGCTCCTAAAGAAGTTGTTTGTCTGCCATCAATTACTAATAATAATACAGCTCCATCTTCTCTTTGACCAATGGCCGTTCTTGGATTTAAGCCGCCACCTGTTCCGGTTATAGGCTGAGGTTCATAATTGATTATTAGTGGTGGGCCAAAAGTTACAGCATTTACCAAACCATATTCAAGCGCCTGGCCACCTGTCATTTGTCCAACAACTAAACGATTATGAGCATTAAAGCCAATGACTGAATCATAGCTGTCAACACTGCCATGAATGATTTCTCCATTATAAATTACTAATCCTTGAGGAATACTTCCGTCTCCTTTACCGCCTGGGTCTTCAAAACCGCCAGCATTGATACCGCCAATACCATCTAACCATTCTACATATTCTTCTACATAGTGGCCTTGAACATTATTGGCGTCATCAAAGTTTAAATTTACTGCTAGATTAATACGGCTAGGATCATAAATGATCATCATTTTACCTTTGTAGGTACTTCCAGATATATCTATGATATCGATCTTATCTAATAGGCTTTCATCGATTTCAAAATCATCTTCTGTATAATTGGTTATTTCATTAGATTGGATAACATTATTTTTGGCTAGTATCGTATCAATTTCACTATCTGAGAAGAATAAACGGATCAATGCTTTTCCTCTTCGGGTTTCCATCATGGTTGAGATCACAAGATTACTGAAGGCTTGTGATGGTCCTTTTAATATGATCAAAGATCCGATATAGATGTTTATAATAATGGCAATAATAATTGTAATAACTACTAAGGCACTTTTTTTGCTTCTTCTTTTAATGCTAGCTTTTAGTCTTCTTCTTTTTGCCATGTTAGCTCCTTTTTTCCCTTACTATTATATCATGAATAGTTGTATAATATATAAAAGAAATAGGAGATACATAAAATGGTATTTGTTGAAAATGATGTTGCTTATTTGGCAGTAGATGAAAAGGGAAGTGAAATTTGTAGTTTTAAAGATAAAGAAACTAATTTAGAAAGAATGTGGAATGGAGATCCAAAATTCTGGGCTGGCAGAAATCCTACATTATTCCCAATGGTTTCTAATACTTATAATAAAGTACAGGTTTTTGATGGCAAAGAGTATCATATGGGCAATCATGGTATTGTTAGAAGTGCAATGTTTAAATGTACTTATCATGATGATAAGAGTATTACGATGACTTTTGAATCTAGTGAAGAGTCTAAACAGCTTTATCCTTTTGATTTTAGAATGGATATTACTTATACTTTAACTGGTAAAAGAGTTGATATTGTTTATAATATTACTAATCTTTCTGATAAAGTAATGCCATTTGGTTTTGGTTTGCATCCGGCATTTAATTGTCCTATTGCAGATGGAGAGAAGTTTGAAGATTATTATATTGAGTTTGCTAATGAGGAGACTTTAGAGTGTATAAATGGACCATTTAAATTAAATAATGAGAAGATCATTCATTGTGATTATAAGACAATAATGGAAAATAAAACTATTTTATTTGAATATCCAAAGAGTGCTTTTGTTACATTAACAAATGGTAAACATGGAGTTAAAGTAGGGGTAGTGGGATATCGCTGGTTAGCATTCTGGACTAAGATGGATGCACCATATATCTGCATTGAACCATGGCATTCTCATGGTGATTTTACAAAAGTTGATGTTCCTTTTGAACAAAGAGAAGGTACTATTTTATTAGATCCTGATCATAGTTATACTACTTCTTATTATATTGAATTAGTATAAGCATATTAGTTTATTAATATTATTAATTCCCTTATAATATATTTGGAGGAAAAATAAAATGAGAATTATTGAAACTGTAAAAGAATTTGATGAAGTTATAAATACGAATAATAAAGTATTAGTTGATTTCTATGCTGACTGGTGTGGACCTTGCAAGATGTTAGCTCCAGTATTAGAGAAGATCAGTGCTAATAGACCAAATGATGTTATTGTTAAAGTTAATGTTGATAATTTGGGTGAAATTGCTCAAAGATATGGAATTATGTCTATTCCAACACTTATAGTATTTGAAAATGGACAGGTTAAAAATACATCAATTGGTTTTGTACCACAGCCTCAAATTGAAAAATTGTTAAATGATTAAGAAGTAATTGTGAAATTACTTCTTTTTCTATTGCATTTTGTAAGATTAAATATATAATTATCTTGTTTAATTAATTGAAACTTTATGTTTAGCAATATTAAACCACAGGAGAGAGATCATGGATATTGGAAAAAGGATCAAACAGTTAAGAATTAAAAATAATCTTACATTAGAAGAATTAGCTAGTAGATGCGAATTAACTAAAGGTTTTTTATCACAACTTGAAAGAAATCTTACTTCTCCTTCTATTGTCACCTTAGAAGACATTTGTGAAGCTTTGGGAATTACGATGAGTAAATTTTTCGAAGAAGAAAACGATGAAAAGATCGTTTTTAAGCAGGAGGATGCCTTTGTAGATGAGAAAGAATTGTCGATTACTAATTGGATAGTTCCTAATGCTCAAAAGAATGAAATGGAGCCGATAATCTTACAGTTAAAACCGCAGGGGACATCACAGATCATTTATCCTCATGAGGGTGAAGAGTTTGGATATGTTTTAAGTGGTAAGGTTACGCTTTATTTTGAAAAGTCGCAAAAGGGACTGGTTATTAGGAAAAATGAGGCTTTTTATATCAATGGTGATAAACAGCATTATTTGAAGAATGATTCAAATATGGAAGCAAAATTATTGTGGATTTGTACGCCACCTATATTTTAAAAGGAGTTATGGTTATGAAAAAAATTATTCAATTTAAAAACATTGTCAAATCTTTTGATAATCAAATTGTTTTAAAGGGTATCAATCTTGATATTTATGAAAATGAGTTTGTTACCTTGCTTGGTCCAAGTGGATGCGGAAAAACGACTTTATTAAGAATACTAGGGGGATTCTTAGATGCGGATGAAGGTCAGGTTATTTTTGAAGGTAAAGATATTTGTAAAGTTCCTGCATATCAAAGAGATATTAATACTGTCTTTCAGAAGTATGCCTTATTTCCTCATTTAAATGTCTATGATAATATTGCCTTTGGTTTAAAACTAAAAAAGATTTCTAAGGATATCATTGAACAAAAAGTTAAACGTATGTTGAGCTTAGTTGGTTTGGAGGGCTTTGATAATCGTGATGTTACTTTGTTGTCTGGTGGCCAGCAGCAGCGTGTTGCGATTGCTAGAGCTTTAGTTAATGAACCTAAAGTATTATTGTTAGATGAGCCTTTAGGTGCCTTGGATCTTAAATTGAGAAAAGAAATGCAGCTGGAATTAAAAAATATTCAGCAGGAAGTTGGTATTACCTTTATCTTTGTTACTCATGATCAGGAAGAAGCTTTAACAATGTCTGATAAGATCGTTGTAATGAAAGATGGAGAAATTCAGCAGATCGGTACTCCTACAGAGATCTATAATGAGCCTATCAATGAATATGTAGCTAAGTTTATTGGTGAGTCTAATATCATTGATGGTGTTATGAAAGATGATTATTTAGTTAACTTTGATGATAAGGATTATAAATGTGCTGATTATGGCTTTAGAAAGAATGAAAATGTTGATATTGTGATCAGACCTGAGGATATTGATATTGTACCTAAGAATAAAGGTTTAATGAATGGTGAAGTTAAGTCAGTATTATTTAAGGGTGTTCATTATGAGATCATTGTTGAAACAGCTAGTGGTACTTCTAAGACAGTTACTATGCATGTTTTAGGTAATAAAGATGTTGTTAATGAAGATGCTCATGAAAAGATAAGTGCCAGCAATTTCTATATGGATCTAGAAGATGTTAAGGATCTTACAGATGGTATCGTTATTGGACGTGCTAATGCGCAGGCGTGGAATGATGATAATGAAGATGTTTCTATTGCTAAGGTTGAATATGATGTAAAAGAGGCTATTGGTACTTATCCTTGTACTTTTAAAACTAATAAGGGTACAGAAATTACTATTAATATAACAGTTGTTAATCCTAATTATACTGAAGATAAAAATAATGAAGAAGCAATACAGGCTTTTGATTTCTATAAAACAGTTGATGAAATCAAAGAGAGTATTGCCTTAGATACTGATCTTAAGCAATGGGCTAATGCTCAGGCGTGGTCACTTGAAGATGAGAGTCCAATTGAGATCTGGGATGTTAAGTATGATTTTGATGATGAAGATATAAAAGAAGGGGATTATCAGATCACCTTTGCAACAATGGGACGTGAATTTAAAGTACATACTACTGATTATCGTGAAGAGGGAGCAAAAGTTGGTTTAACTTTTGAACCTGAAGATATTCATGTTATGAGTAAGATGGGAAGTTACTAGTCATGAAAAGTTTTTCTCGTATGACTTACCCTTATATTGCATGGATGATCATTATGATCGTTGTCCCAATGCTGATGATCGTTTTGTATGCTTTTACTACCCAGGGTAATGATGTTTTGACTTTACAGTTTACTTTGCAGAATTTTGTTCGTTTCTTTGAGGATAGTATTTTTCCTAATGTATTATGGCGTTCTTTAAAGATTGCAATTAATACTACGATTATATGTATTATTATTGGTTATCCTTGTGCATATGCTATTTCTAAATTACAGGGTAATAAACAGGGCTTAATGGTTTTATTGATCACTTTGCCTATGTGGATCAACATGTTAGTTAGAACTTATGCCTGGAGAGGTATTTTGAACGATGTACCAATGTCTTCTGAATTGAAAGTGTATGTTGGTATGGTTTATAACTTTTTGCCTTTTATGATCTTACAGATCCATACTTCATTAACTAAGATGGATCAGAATCTGATCGTTGCGGCAAATGATTTAGGTGCTAATAAATGGCAGGCATTTTTGAAAGTTACTTTGCCGCTTAGTTTGCCTGGGGTTATTAGTGGTATTACTTTGGTTTTCTTACCAGCTGTTAGTAGTTTCTTTATTCCTAAACTATTGGGTGGAGGAGACTTTGTACTGATTGGTAATCTGATTGAGAATTACTTTATTTCTACTGGAGACTGGAACTTTGGTAGTGCTATTAGTTTGATCATGGCAATTATTATTTTGATTAGTATGTATATTACTAAGAAATTAGATCATGAAAAGGAGACAAACTGATGAAAAAGAAGAATTGGATATCAACTATTTATATTTCATTGGTATTATTGTTTTTCTATTTACCAATTGCCTATGTTTGTTTCTTTAGTTTTAATGAGAGTAAGTCTTTGACTAATTTTACCGGTTTTTCTTTGAAATGGTATAGTAAGATGTTTAGTGATCGTACGATCATGGAGGCTATTTATTATACGGTTGTAATTGCAATCATTGCGACGGTTGTATCAACTATCGTTGGTACGATCACAGCTATTGGTTTAAGCAAATCAAAGAGAATAATTAAAGAGTGTGTTTTACAGGTAAATAATCTGCCAATGTTAAATCCTGAGATCGTTACAGCTATTGGCTTTATGTTATTTTTTACTAGTTTACATATTGAAACAGGTTTTACTACTTTATTGTTAGCTCATATTGCTTTTTGTATTCCGTATGTAATTCTTAGTGTTATGCCTAAATTAAGGCAGTTAGACGATAATTTAGCTGAGGCAGCATTAGATTTAGGATGTACACCAATTCAAGCTCTAATCAAAGTTATCATACCGCAGATCAAGCCTGGTATTATCTCTGGGGCTTTAGTAGCATTTACAATGTCATTTGATGACTTTGTTATTTCATTATTTACTACTGGTCCTGGTGTAAATAATATTTCAATTTATGTTTATTCTAATGTTAAAAGAATAAACCCAACGATCAATGCTTTATCTACGATCATTGTTGTTATAATTACTATTGTTCTAGTAACGATAAATGTTGTACCAATGATCAATGATAAAAGAAAACAAAAAATGATAGCAAAGGAAATATAGTATGAAAAAAGTAAAATTATTATTAGCATTAGTTATTGCTTTAAGCTTTACAGGCTGTTCTAAAGAAAGTGATGTTGAACAAGTCATGGATGCTCAACAGGAATATGGATGCAATGTTTTAAATGTCTTTAACTGGGGTGAATATATTGGTGAAAATACCATTAGTAATTTTGAAAAAATGTATAATGTTAAAGTTAATTATTCATTATATGATTCTAATGAAGCTATGTATACCAAGTTATTAGGTGGCAGTGCCTATGATATTTTAATTCCAAGTGATTATATGATCGAAAGATTAATTGATGAAGATCTATTACAGCCTTTAGATCATAATATTATTACTAATATAGGCTTGCTAGATGAAAATGTTCAGAAATTAGTTAATGAATATGATCCTAATAACGAATATTCTATTCCATATTTCTGGGGTACTGTAGGTATTGTTTATAACAAGAATAATGTTGATATCAATGAATTAGAAACTAAAGGTTATAATATCTTATTAGATGAAAAATATAAGGGTGAAGTATTCTTATATGATTCTGAAAGAGATAGTTTCATGATTGCTTTAAAAGCTTTAGGATATTCAATGAATACTGAAGATGAAGATCAGATCCAAGAAGCTTATCAGTGGTTACTAGATGTAAATGAAGCTGTTGATCCTTCATTTGTAACAGATGAAGTAATTGATGCGATGGTTAATGGCGAAAAAGATATCGCTATTATGTATAGTGGTGATGCTGCATATGTACTAAGTGAAAATGAAGATATGGGTTTCTTTTTACCAAAAGAGGGTACAAATGTCTGGTCTGATGGTATGGTAATACCTAGTAATGCTAAATGTCCTGGATTAGCGAATGAGTTTATTAATTATATGATTTCATATGATGCTGCATATGATAATTCATATACTGTTGGTTATACTTCAAGTAATGCCGAAGTTTTAGAAGAATTAAGTGAAGAATTCCCTAAAGAAGCATATGTTCCTAGAACTAATTATGACAAAGATGAAGTATTTAAGCATAATGAAGTATTAAAGAAAAAATTAAGTGATCTATGGATCAAGGTTAAAAATCAATAGTTAGTCATTAATGGTAAAGCAATAATGCTTTACCATTAATTTTAGCTAATAAAATAACAAGAATTTAAAAAAAGTACTTGCACATTGAAAATAGCTGTGATAATATAATTGAGCACGGAACGAATAGCTGGTCATATGGTTCTTTAGCCAAGCTGGTAAGGCAACAGACTGCAACTCTGTGATCACCGGTTCGAATCCGGTAGGAACCTCCAAACTGGAGATATGGCGGAATAGGCAGACGCATCGGACTTAAAATCCGGTGGTAGAAATACCGTATGGGTTCAAGTCCCATTATCTCCACCATCTAGGTTAAATTAACAGCTTATAAATAAGCTGTTTTTTTTTTATTTTATGTTGTCATTGATAGTATTTTTAAGTATAATTTTGTTTGTTTGATTAGGAGTAATAAGATGAGAATTGGTATTGGTAATGATCATGCTGCAACAGATTTAAAGTTTGCAATCGTAGAATATTTAGAAAGTAAGGGTTATGAAGTGGTTAATTATGGAACTGATGGTCATGATTCTTATGATTATCCATTAGCTGGACAGATGGTAGCACAAGCTATTGTTAATAAAGAAGTAGATTGTGGTATTTGTATTTGTGGTACTGGTATAGGTATTAGTATTGCAGCTAATAAAGTTAAGGGTATTAGAGCTGCATGCTGTTCAGAACCTGTTAGTGCTGCGTTAGCTAAGGAGCATAATAATGCTCAGATCATTTGTTTTGGTGCTCGTATCGTTGGTTTAAATATGGCTAAGGCTATTGTTGATGCATGGCTTAATGCTAAGTTCTTAGGTGATCGCCATGCTAAACGTGTTGGTATGATTGCTGACATTGAAAATAATTAAAAATAATGCTTGCAATTATCAAAGTGATTTGTTATTATAATATAGCACTGTGAAATTGCAGTTAAATTTGCGCCCATAGCTCAACTGGATAGAGTGTTTGACTACGGATCAAAAGGTTGCGGGTTCGATTCCTACTGGGCGCGCCATTATTTATATAAATCGGGATGTAGCACAGCTTGGTAGTGCACTTGATTTGGGATCAAGGGGTCACAGGTTCAAATCCTGCCATCCCGACCATTTATATGGCGAGGTAGCTTAGTTGGCTAGAGCGCTCGGTTCATACCCGTGAGGTCGTGGGTTCGAATCCCACCCTCGCTACCATATACTTATTTGCGACCCAATAGAGGACCCTTAGCTCAGTTGGTTAGAGCTACCGGCTCATAACCGGTTGGTCGTAGGTTCGAGTCCTACAGGGTCCACCATAAAAATTTGGAGGAATACCCAAGTGGTTGAAGGGTCCGGTCTTGAAAACCGGTAGGTCGGGAAACTGGCGCCTGGGTTCGAATCCCAGTTCCTCCGCCATTAAAAATCTAATATCGCGAGGTAGAGCAGTCTGGTAGCTCGTCGGGCTCATAACCCGGAGGTCGTTGGTTCAAATCCTTCCCTCGCAACCAAATGGTCTTGTAGCTCAGTTGGTAGAGCAATGGACTGAAAATCCATGTGTCGCCGGTTCAATCCCGGCTGAGACCACCATTTTAAAAATTTACACTCGAATATCGAGTGTTTTTTTATTTTTGTGTTAGAATTATCTTGAGGTGTTACAGTATGGAATTTTTTCGACATGAGATAATTAGTGATAGGGTTATTAGAATAATTGATATTCTTAATAACTGCTGTTATTTGGTGATTGGTGATGATAGAGCGTGTCTTTTAGATACTCTAGATGGTTTTGGTGATCTTAAGGAATACTGCAGAAGATTTACTGATAAAGAAATATTTGTTATTTTGACTCATGGTCATATCGATCATGTTGCAGGATGCTGTTTCTTTGATGAAGTATATATCAATCATCGTGATGTTGCTTTATTTAAGGAACATGCAGATACTTCTTATCGTTTGAAACAATATAGCAATACCCCTTTTTTGAAAGATATAGCTATTAAAGATTTTAATCCTATGTATGATGGACAATTAAAAGATATTGAAGATGGTGAAGTATTTGATCTTGGTGGTTTGCATATTAAAATGATTTTGGTATCAGGACATACTAAGGGAATGATGGTTCCTTTGATCGTTGAGGAAAGAATGGTTGTTTTTGGTGATGCCTGTGGGGTTGGTGTTTTATTACTTGGCGAGATGTCAACGGTTGCTAGTGAGTATTTAAGATCACTTAAGAAACTTAAGACTTTTGAGAATGAATATGATCTTGTTTTAAGAAATCATGGTACATTTACTAGTGATAAGGATATCCTTGATAATGTTATGGAATGTTGTGAAGATATCATTAGTGGTAATGTCTGCGGACAGGAAATTGAAATGTTTGGTCATAAAGGTTATGTTGTTAAGCCAATAGATGAACATGGTAATCGTCTAGATGGCAAGATGGGTAATATCAAATATATGGATTATAATGCATGTTAGGAGGATATCATGATAATTAAGAGTAAA
>JALEVB010000127.1 GCA_022780745.1 Erysipelotrichaceae bacterium | reverse complement strand
TGCTGATTTTGCTAAATTGGCTTTATTTGCTGATAAGCCTGTTGATCTTGGCTCTCGTTGTACGGTTTTTATGAATTCTAGTGTTAAGCAGGCACAAAAGGATGGGGCTTCAATTGAGAATATTTCAGCTGGATTAGCTATTAGTGTTGTTAAGAATGCTTTATATAAGGTTATTAGATGTGCTAGTGTTGAAGATCTTGGCAAGAATATTGTTGTTCAGGGTGGTACTTTTTATAATGATGCGGTTTTAAGGGCATTTGAGAAAGAATTGAATGTTAATGTTATTAGACCTAATATTGCTGGTTTAATGGGTGCCTATGGGGTTGCTTTGTATGTTAAAAATAAGAATTATCAAAAAAGTAATATCTTAACTTTAGATGATTTATTAAATTTTGAGCATAAAGTAAATAATATTAATTGTGGATTATGTGAGAATCATTGTCAGTTAACAGTTAATACTTTTAATGATAATCGTAAGTTTATTTCTGGTAATCGCTGTGAAAGACCAATAACAAAAAAAGTTAAGACTAAGCTTAATATGTATGATGTTAAAAGAGAAAAACTAAAACAGTTTACATCTTTAAAGGGTACTAAGGATATAACTGTTGGCTTGCCAATGGGATTAAATATGTATGAATTATTACCTTTCTGGTCTGTATTCTTCAATACTCTAGGTTTTAATGTTGTTACAAGCGATTATTCTAATCGTATGACTTATTTAAGAGGACAAAATTCAATACCATCAGATACGGTATGTTTCCCAGCTAAACTAATGCATGGACATATTGAAGAGCTGATAGCTAAAAATGTTGATGTTATCTTTTATCCTTGCATGTCATATAACATTGATGAGCATAATACGGATAATCATTATAACTGTCCGGTAGTTGCCTATTATCCGGAAGTTATTAAGGCTAATATCTTGAATTTAAATAAAGTCGATTTTATTTATGATTATATCAGTTTGAATAAGCCAATGTTCTTTATTCATAAGATGCATAGTATTTTGAAACAGCATTTTAAGGATATTTCTCATCGTGACGTTTATAAAGCAGCTAGATGTGCATATGACAGCTATGATAAATATATGCATGATATTTATGCAACAGGCGATAAGATGATAGAACAGGCTAGAGAAGAAAAGCGTGATATTATCATTTTAGCGGGAAGACCTTATCATATTGATCCTGAAATTTCTCATGGTATTGATAATATGATAGCTAGTTTTGATTGTGCTATTATTTCGGAAGATGTAATAGCTCATAAGGTCAAAAAACATGTTAAAGTCGATGTATTGAATCAGTGGACATATCATGCCAGATTATATGATACCTGTGAATATATTAAAGATGTTAAGGATATGAATTTAGTGCAGCTTGTAAGTTTTGGCTGTGGCTGTGATGCAATCACTACGGATGAATGTCGCAGTATGCTTGAAAGCAATAATAAGATCTATACGCAGATCAAAATAGATGAAATATCTAATCTTGGTGCGTGTAAGATCCGTGTTCGCAGTTTGCTAGAAGCAATCAATGAGGGTAAGTAGATGGTTGAAAGAGTAGAATTTACAAAGGAAATGAAGAAGGATTATACGATTTTAGTTCCTAATATGTTACCTGTGCATTTTAAGATCATGAAGCCTATTTTTGAAAATGAAGGTTATAAGATCGAATTTCTGAATAATGATGGTAATAGTGTTGTGAATAATGGGCTAAAATATGTTCATAATGATACCTGTTATCCAGCATTATTAGTTATTGGGCAAATGATCGATGCCTTAAATAGTGGCAAGTATGATATTCATAAAGTGGCTTTGATGATCACCCAGACAGGTGGAGGATGTCGTGCCAGCAATTATATTCATTTATTGAGAAAAGCTTTGGTTAAGGCGGGATATGGCTTTATACCGGTTATTAGCTTAAATATTGGTGGTTTAGAGAAGAATTCAGGTTTTAAACTTAATCTGAAAATGATACAAAGAGCATTGGCTGCTTTGGTATATGGTGATCTGATCATGTTGCTGGCAAATCAGACCAGACCATATGAAATAGATAAAGTAACAGATGAAAAGATCGATAAGTGGGCTATTTATCTTTCAGATATCTTAAATGATAATAAAGGTTATAGTAAAAAGGATCTAAAAAAATACTGTAAAGCAATCGTTGAAGATTTTGCTGCTATTAGACTAGAAAAGACTAATAAGATCAAAGTAGGTATCGTAGGTGAGATCTATGTTAAATATGCACCACTAGGCAATAATAATCTGGAGAAGTTTTTACAAAGCCAGAATGTTGAATATATGATACCTGGAGTTATGGGTTTTGCTTTATATTGTATTGATAATGGTTTGATCGATCATGAATTATATGGTGGTAGTATCATTAAAAAGTATATATATGATTTTTTCTATCATTATATGCTAGATCTTGAAAGTATTATTTATAATAGTGTAAAAAATTATTCCAGCTTTAATCCTGGATCTCGTTTTGAAAATGGTAAAAAATTAGGTGAGAAGATCATTGGACTTGGATGCAAGATGGGTGAGGGATGGTTATTAACATCGGAAATCATGGAGTTATGTGAGATGGGTTATGATAATATCATTTGTACTCAGCCTTTTGGCTGTTTACCTAATCATATTAATGGCAAGGGTATGGTTAGAAAGATCACAGAGGTCGTAAGTAATGCCAATATCGTGGCTATTGATTATGATCCTAGTGCAACAAGTGTTAATCAGGAAAATCGAATTAAATTAATGTTAAGCATTGCTTCGCAAAAAGCTTAGCATTTTTTTATTATAAATGTAATGTGAGAATAAATTTTTCTATGCTTATTGATATTTAGATGGTATAATACTTCTAGCTTTAATTAAGTGCGAGACACTTAGAAGGTTTTATATATATTTTTAACATAGGGATTA
>JALEVB010000116.1 GCA_022780745.1 Erysipelotrichaceae bacterium | reverse complement strand
TTATGTTAAATATATTCAGGAAGGTTCAACTTTAAGATATAATCCTGACTGGGTTTATTATGATGAATCTAAGAAAGATGAAGTCTTAGGTACCAATTTAAAATTTGATGATTATAAGTAAAAGCATCGTATGATGCTTTTTTTATGGCTTTAGGTAAGGCTTGTATTATGTTAAGATAGTATTGGTGGTTTGTATGATTTTAGATAGATGGAAATATTTATATCATCTGGTTATTGAAATTGCAAAATTAGAGCCATGGAACAGATATTGGGATGGCGATTTTTTTGTGGTTGAAATAGAGGAAAACGATGAACCTTATTATATTACAATTATGGGTAGAAATGGTCAATGTAAAGCTATTGGCATATATCATGGTATAAAAGGTTTATATGATCTTTTAAGAGCTGCTAGTAATCAATTTCCTGATGTTAGTTCAGATTATTTAATGGGTATTAGTGAATGTGTCTGCTGCTATTATGAAAGTGATCGTGATCAGGTACCATATGATAATATGGAGATCATTGATAAGTGTGGTTTTGATTTTGATGATGGTGAATATATTTATTTTGTGGAGTTTATGAAAGGTTATTTTCCATCTTTTTTAGCTGAAGATAGATTAGAAGAGATTATTAGGGTTTTTGAAGGTTTATTGTATTGTCTAAATTATATGTTAGAGAATAATTTTGAACCGGATTTTGATGATAATGAAATAATGTGCTGTTCAAGCGTTAATCATAGATGGAATATTTCAACTGTTGATAAGCCTTGTATGTATGATGATCTATATGCTAGTGATGTTTGTTTATCAGAAAGTGAATTTTACAAAATAGCACAATTAGATGAAAATGAAAGAGAGCTTGCAATCGATATGGATTATCTGTTTGCTCCTTGTGATAATAATTTTGGTTTAGGAAATGGTAAAGAGTTTAATCTTCTGGTTTTGATCTTCTATGATTTGACAAATGATATGATTTTGGATATGGTCTATATTATGCCATTTGAAAATGAGTTAGAAAAAATGCTTGATAAGCTTGTTGAGATCTTTAGCAAACAGGGCTTATATTCGTCTATTGTTGCAAGTAATCCTTATATATTAAATACGTTATATCATTTATGTGAAGCATTGGATATTGACTTATATGAAGGTAAAACACAGCAGATCGATGATATTTATGATGATCTGAAAGAAATGCTAATGGAAAAGGAAGTATTAATGAGTTAATGGGGGTAATGACATGGTTATATTGATGTATGTTTTGATTGTGTTTGTTGCGACTTTTTTAGGTGCGGCTGTTGGACTTGGCGGTGGTGTCATCATTAAGCCTTGTTTTGATCTGATCAATATGCATAATACGGCTACGATTGGTGTTTATTCAGCTATGGCGGTTTTTACGATGTCTATTGTTTCAATATATAAACAGTATAAGAATAAAGCTAAGTTTGAGCTTCCTATTGTGGTTACTTTGGCTATTGGTAGTATATTAGGTGGCTTTAGTGGGGACTTTTTATTTAGTTTTGTTAATGAGGCTTTAGGACAAATGACTAAAGTTATTCAAAATGGCTGTTTAGCTGTTGTTTTGGGTATTATATTGGTTTATACCTTAAAGAAAGATAAGATCAGAACCTTAAAATTAACTAATCCAGTTATGATCTTTCTGATTGGGTTTTTGCTTGGTAATGTTTCGGTTTTCTTAGGCATTGGTGGAGGTCCTTTGAATCTGGCAGTATTGTCTTTCTTCTTTTCTTTTACTTCTAAGGAAAGTGTGGTATTGTCAATTGTTATTATTTTCTTTTCACAGGGTTCTAAGCTGACAACAACTTTTATCAAGAATCAGTTTATGCCTTATGATTTGAGTGTAGTACCTTTTATCTTAATAGCCGCTGTAATTGGTGGTATTGTTGGTAGTACGGTAAATAAGAAAATGAATAGTCATCATATTGATATTTTATATATCAGTACCCTGGTTTTACTGGTTGTTTTGGCCTTATATAATATGTTTTCAGCAATTTTGTAAAAAGTATTTGACTTTGCTTGTGTTATGTGATATTTTAATAAAGCTTAGCGATAAATTGGGCTTTCCATTTGGAAAGCTTAATATATACAAAGTAATGGCACACTTGGTAATGTGTGCATAAATCAAGAAGGCGAAAGGAGATTATGGAATGCCAACAATAAACCAATTAGTACGTAATGGTCGTGCTAACAAAGTATGGAAATCAAAATCACCTGCTTTAAATAAAGGTTTTAACTCTTTAAGAAGTAAACCAACTAATTTAAGCAGTCCACAAAAAAGAGGCGTTTGTACTCGTGTAGGTACAATGACACCTAAAAAACCTAACTCTGCATTAAGAAAATATGCCCGTGTTAGATTATCAAACGGAATGGAAGTTACAGCTTATATTCCTGGTATTGGTCACAACTTACAAGAACATAGCGTTGTTATGATCAGAGGTGGCCGTGTTAAGGATCTACCAGGTGTTCGTTACCACATTTTAAGAGGTACATTAGACTGTGCTGGTGTTAATGATCGTAAACAATCTAGATCATTATATGGTGCTAAAAAGCCAAAGGGTAAATAGGATAGGAGGAATTAGACATGCCAAGAAAAGGTTATATAGCTAAAAGAGATGTAGTTGCAGATCCTATTTACAATTCTAAACTTGTTACTAAATTAATTAACAAGATCATGTTAGATGGTAAAAAGGGTGTAGCACAAGGCATTTTATATAATGCATTCGATATTATCGAAGAAAAGACTGGACAACAACCTATGGAAGTTTTTGAAAAAGCTTTAGGTAATGTTATGCCATTATTAGAACTAAAAGTTAGAAGAGTTGGTGGTGCAAACTACCAGGTACCTATCGAAGTTAGTGCTGAAAGAAGATTAACATTAGGTTTAAGATGGATCGTTAATTATTCTAGACTTCGTCATGAAAAGACAATGGAACAAAGATTAGCAGCTGAAATTATTGATGCAGCTAATGGAACAGGAGCTTCTGTTAAGAAGAAAGAAGATACACATAAGATGGCTGATGCTAATAAGGCGTTTGCACATTATCGCTGGTAATAGGAAGGAAATATTATGGCAAGAGAGTATGACTTATTTCACACTCGTAATATAGGAATCATGGCTCATATCGATGCTGGTAAAACAACAACGACTGAACGTATTCTTTATTACACTGGTAAAACACATAAGATTGGTGAAACTCACGATGGTGCCAGCCAAATGGACTGGATGGCTCAGGAACAAGAACGTGGTATCACTATTACTTCTGCTGCAACAACTGCTACATGGAAGGGTTATCGTGTAAATATCATCGATACTCCAGGACACGTAGACTTCACAGTTGAAGTTGAACGTTCATTACGTGTATTAGATGGTGCTGTTACAGTATTAGATGCAAAAGCTGGTGTAGAACCTCAGACAGAAACAGTTTGGAGACAGGCTACAACATATAAGGTTCCAAGAATCGTATTCTGTAATAAGATGGATGCTACTGGTGCTGATTTTATGATGAGCGTTAATTCAATTGGTCATAGATTAGGTGCTAAGGCTGCTGCCGTTCAATTACCAATTGGTGCTGAAAATACATTTAGAGGTATCATTGATATCATCAAACGTGAACAGCATATGTATAAGGATGATCTAGGTAAAGATGTTACTACTGAACCTATTAGTCCTGAATATGTTGATGAAGTTGAAACATTAAGACAACACTTAGTTGAAATGGTTGCTGACTATGATGATGATTTAATGATGAAAGTCTTAGAAGGTGAAGAGCCAACTGTTGAAGAAATTAAAGCTGCTATCCGTAAGGGTGTTTGTGCTTCTGAATTCTTCCCAGTATTATGTGGTTCTGCTTATAAGAACAAGGGTGTTCAATTAATGCTTGATGCAGTAATTGATTACTTACCTAGCCCATTAGATGTTGAATCTATTAGGGGTCATTTAGAAGATGGTACAGAAGAAGCTAGACATCCAAGTGATGAAGAACCATTTGCTGCTTTAGCATTCAAAGTAATGACTGACCCATTTGTTGGTAAGTTAACTTACTTTAGAGTTTATTCTGGTACTGCTACTGCTGGTAGCTATGTATTAAATGCTACAAAAGATGTTAGAGAAAGATTTGGACGTTTAGTTCAGATGCATGCTAACCATAGAGCTGAAATTCAGGAAGTATATGCCGGTGATATCGCTGCTGCTGTTGGTTTAAAAGCAACTACTACTGGTGATACTTTATGTGATGAAAAAGCTCCTATCATTCTTGAATCAATGGTATTCCCTGAACCAGTTATTCAGATGAGCGTTGAACCAAGAACAAAAGCTGATTCTGATAAGATGGGCTTAGCTTTAGCTAAACTAGCTGAAGAAGATCCAACTTTCAAAACTTATACAGATGAAGAAACAGGTCAGACTATCATCGCTGGTATGGGTGAATTACACTTGGATATCATCATTGATAGATTAAGACGTGAATTTAAAGTTGATGCTAACGTTGGTGCTCCACAGGTTGCTTATCGTGAAACTATCAGACAAGCTGCTGATTGTGAAGGTAAATTCGTTAGACAATCAGGTGGTCGTGGTCAATATGGTCACGTATGGATCAAGTTTGAACCAAATGAAGAAGGCAAAGGTTTCGAATTCGTTGATGCCGTTGTTGGTGGTTCAGTTCCTAGAGAATATATCAAACCTACACAAGAAGGATTGGAAGCTGCATTAAACAATGGTTTAGTATGTGGTTATCCAGTTGTAGATATTAAAGCTACATTATTTGATGGATCTTACCATGATGTAGACTCATCAGAAATGGCTTATAAGGTTGCTGCAAGCTTAGCATTAAAAGAAGCTGCTAAGAAATGTAAGCCAGTACTTCTTGAACCAATCATGTCAGTTGATGTAACTGCTCCAGCTGAATACTTAGGTTCTGTAATGGGCGACATTACTAAACGTCGTGGACAAATTAGAGAACAGGAAGAAGTTGGAAATGCTATTAAGGTAAGAGCATTTGTACCATTATCTGAAATGTTTGGATATTCTACAGACTTGAGATCTTTCACTCAAGGACGTGGAAATTATGTAATGCAAATGGATCACTATTCAGAAGTTCCTAAGAGCATTGCAGAAGAAATCGCTAAGAAAAATACTAAAGAATAATATTGCAATATCTTGGTGTTTATCTTAAAATGATTATGGTAAAATAAAGAAAATAGGAGGAAATTTGCAAAATGGCAAAGGAAAAATTTGACCGATCTTTAGAGCATGTTAATATTGGTACTATCGGACACGTTGACCATGGTAAAACTACTTTAACTGCTGCTATCACAAATCACTTAGCAAAAGCAGGTTTAGCTGAAGCTAAGGCTTATGACCAAATCGACGGAGCTCCAGAAGAAAAAGAACGTGGTATTACTATTAATACTGCTCACGTTGAATATAAAACTGGTAAACGTCACTATGCTCACGTTGACTGCCCAGGACATGCTGACTATATCAAGAACATGATTACTGGTGCTGCTCAGATGGATGGTGCTATTCTAGTTGTTGCTGCAACTGATGGACCAATGCCTCAAACTCGTGAACATATCTTACTTGCTCGTCAGGTAGGTGTTCCTAAGATGGTTGTATTCTTAAACAAATGCGACATGGTTGATGATGAAGAATTAATCGACTTAGTAGAAATGGAAGTTCGTGAATTATTAAATGAATATGGTTTCGAAGGCGATGAAACTCCAATTATCCGTGGTTCTGCATTAAAAGCATTAGAAGGCGACCCAGCTTGGGAAGGCAAAATTGATGAATTAATGGAAGCTGTAGATTCTTGGATCCCTACTCCAGTTCACCAATTAGACAAACCATTCTTAATGGCTGTTGAAGACGTATTCACAATCACTGGCCGTGGTACAGTTGCTACAGGACGTGTTGAACGTGGTATGTTAAAATTAAATGAACCAGTTGAAATCGTTGGTATTCGTCCAACTAAGAGTACAGTTGTAACTGGTATCGAAATGTTCCGTAAATTATTAGACTTCGCTGAAGCTGGAGATAATATCGGTGCATTATTACGTGGTGTTAACCGTGATGAAGTTGAACGTGGACAAGTATTAGCTAAACCTGGTACAGTTACTCCTCATACAAACTTCAAAGCTCAAGTTTACGTATTAACTAAAGAAGAAGGTGGACGTCATACTCCATTCGTAAGTAACTATCGTCCTCAATTCTACTTCCGTACAACAGACGTAACTGGTGTTATTACATTACCTGAAGGAACTGAAATGGTAATGCCTGGTGATAACGTTGAAATGACAGTTGAATTAATCAACCCAATCGCTATCGAACAAGGTACTAAATTCTCTATCCGTGAAGGTGGTAGAACAGTAGGTTCTGGTAACATTACTGAAATCATTAAATAGTAATATTTAAAATGATCAATTTAAGAACAGGATTATTCCTGTTCTTTTTTGTTATTGTGAAATAATAGGTATATGCTATACTTTCTTTGGTGAAGAAGATGCTTAGAATTTGATAATGATGTTTCTTTTTAATTAGAAGGGAACATAAATAATGAAAAATAAAAATATCTATTTAATGTATATGATATGTCTTTTACAAGGCATGGTTTTTTATGCATCTATTGCAACGACTTATCGTTTAGCTAGAGGGATAAGTTTATTGCAGATGGGTATCATTGAAGCTGTTTTTACATTGACGATGGTTTTGTTGGAGATACCTTGGGGATATATTTGTGATCGTATTGGTTATAAAAAGACTTTGATCATTTGTAATGGCTTATATTTTATTAGTAAGATCGTTTTCTATTTTGCTTTTGATTTTAAGATGTTTTTATTGGAAAGAATATT
>JALEVB010000090.1 GCA_022780745.1 Erysipelotrichaceae bacterium | reverse complement strand
TTATCCTTATGGCTGGTACAATGAAGTAAGACAAAGTGGTGCAGGCTATTATCCATTAAGTAATCCTGAGAATAAAGCTGTTGTTGATTTTGTCTTGAAACATCCAAATATTGGTGCAGTATTGACGATGCATACTAGTGGTGGAGTATTATTATATCCTCCTGGAACTAAGCATGAAAAAGATGGTGATCCTACTGATATGAAGATCTATAAGACAATTGGCAAGATGGCTACTAAGGAAATGGATTATCCATGTATTAATATCTTTGATAATTTTAATAAGGATCAGGTATTCTTCCCTAGTGGAGCTTTTGATGACTGGTGTTATCAGGATCAGGGAATATTCGCTTATACGATGGAATTATGGGATCTTAACAAGCATATTGGTAAACCTGTTGACTGGTTTGATAAAAAAGAGCCTACAATTGAAGATATGATGGATACTTATAATAAGATGATCAAATTTAGTGAGGAAAATGATTTGGACGCTTTCAAGCCTTGGACTAAAATTGATCATCCACAGTTTGGTGAAGTTGAAGTTGGTGGCTTTAATCATAAATTCTTATTACAGAATTGTCCTTGTAAGTTCTTAAAGGAAGAAGTAGAGAAGGCTACGAAGTTTAGTTTAAGATATTTGTTGGCTTTGCCTAAATTGAATATTGAGGATACGATAGTAACTAAGCTTGCGGATAATATGTATAAAGTAGAAGCAGTGATTGCTAATGATGGATATATGCCTACATATTTATCTAATGAGGCTAAAAAGCTTAAGAAGGATGAAAGCATTAAGGTAACTATTGAAAACTGTAAGGTATTATCTAAAGATAAAACTATTGAAATTGATAGTTTAGGTGGTTATAGCTTGTGTGATACTTCTAGCAGCTTATATGGTAATTTGCAGACTACTAATCGTAATGATATTGCTTGTAAGGTTGAATGGATAATTGAAACTGGTGATGATAATATTACGATCATGGCTTATAATAATAAGTGTGGTAAGGTTAGTAAGACTGTATCTTTAGCTTAAATTATGAGAGTGTTAGAAAGTTTAAAATTTAAGGATATTGAAGATACTATCGTTTATGATAGTATCTTTAATAATGAAGACTTTAATGCTAATGCCAGAGTATTTAATGGATGTGAGTTTAGCAATATTGATTTTAGTGATAAAGATGTTATGAATGTTGATTTTATTGGCTGTAAGTTTAATAATTGTCTCTTTACTAATACTAATTTTGTAAGATGTTATTTTAAGAAATGTCATATTGTTAATAGTAAAATGCTAAATACAGATCTTAGTAATAATAGTTTTGATCATTGTCAGATGCTTAATAATTATATGTTAGATACTAATATGAGTAATATTGTTTTTAAAAAGATCATTTTTAAAGACAATAAAATGGTTAATAGTTATTTTAATGATAGTGATCTTTCTAATGGCAGCTTTGAGGGTTGTGATCTAACTAATAGTGAGTTTTTGCATACCAGAATGGATCATTGTGATTTGTCTGGCAGCATTATTAATAATATTAAGATCAGTAATGATGCTTTATATAATGTGATCGTTAGCAGTGATCAGGCATTGATCTTAGCTGGATTATTACATATCATCATTAAATGAAACTTATTCACAAAACTTTCACATTGTTTACATTTTTTAAACACATTGACATTATATACTAATAATGTCAAACAAGAGATAGTATTGTTTGAACAATAATTTCTTTCCCCCGTTTCTAAAATATATTAAAAGAAGAAGCTCGATAGGAGCTTTTTCTTTTACATTAATTTCTTTTTGTATATTCAAAATATGTTATTTTAAGCATATAATATGGGTAATTTGGGGGAAATCTTATGCTTGTTATAATATTGTTATTTTTTGGTTTAGCAATGGATAGTGGCATTGTGATGATGGAAAAAGGTGCATCGATCAAGGATCTGGATATTAGAAAGACTATTAAGTATCCTTTGATTTTTGCAGTTACTAATATCGTTTTTCTTTTGGGTGGATATTTATTTTCTAAGGTTTTAAGCAATATTGTTGATAATAAATTTTTAATTGATCTGGCGATGATCATTTTGTTTTGTGAAGGTGTTTTGTTTTTGCATAGAGCTTTGTTTTATAAGGGTTTTGAAGAAAAACTGGATCGACAGTTTAATGATCATAAGTGTATTGCTTTGGCTTGTTTGACTAGCATGGATACTTTATGTGCTGGTATTTGTTTGGGTTTATTAAGAAGTCATCTATATCGGATGATGATCATTTCCTTTATTACGATTTTCTTTGTTACGATGTTAGGGTTGCGATTTGGTTATAGTTATGGTGCTAAGTATCAGAAAATATTTGAATTTATTGAAGGTGCATGCATAATATTATTCGCTATTTTGACTTTTTTAGGGGTATCTAGATGGTAAATAAGAAATCGATGATGAAGGTCAACTTGTGTGAGAGTCTTCGTGGTTTGATGTTGAAAAGGCCTTTTGAGAAGATTACGATCAAGAATATTTGTGATGAGACAGGGGTTATTCGTGCTACTTTTTATAATCATTTTGAAGATAAATATGATTGTCTGAATGCCATTATTTATGAGGATATTCATGAAGCCCAAAGTCATAGTAATAATGATCATCATGAACTTATCAAGTGTTTTATTAATAACCTGGAAGAAAATCGTGAATTTTATAAGATTGCTTATAGAGTCGAGGGTCAAAATAGTTTTAAAGATATGATGATCGATAATATTGCAATCGTTATTAATGATATCTTAACTAAAAGAAGAAATGATTATTTAAAGGATGAGTTTAATAATCTATTTATTAGCAGATATTATGCGACAATGATCGAATTATATGTACATGAGTGTATTTTCTCTACTAATCCTATTAATTTTGATCGCTTAAATAAGCTGTTAAAGAGCAGTTTTAGTGATTTTATTAAATAAAGCAGTTTACTTTGATGTAAACTGCTTTTTGAATATATGAATATTGAAATCATAGGTTATATCTAGACTAGTGATATTATTAAGTTTTTCAATATCTTTTCTTGATGTTTTTAAGTAATATGGGGTCATATTGAAGAGATTGATGATATCAGTATTATTATCTAGTTTCATTATTCCCTTTACTTTAATGATGTCTATTTCTTTTAGGTTATCATAATTGAAGATAGTTTCTTCATTTTTATAGGGATTATCATAGACCTGTTGTTTTAGTTCGTATAGATGATCAGTTCCCGGATTGACCATGATGAAGATACCATCGTCTTTTAATAGTCTTATGATCTCATCATAGGCTATAGGAGCAAAGATGGTGGTGATCATATCAATTGAATTATCATATAAAGGATTATTGAAGATCGATGCAATGATATACTGGGTCTTTTTATCAGCTTTAGAAGCGATATTAATAGCTTTTTTTGATAGATCGATACCACATTTATCATCAACAGGAAAATCTGCTGTATAATATCCTTCACCACATGCTAAGTCTAATAAATTATTAGGTTTATATTGATCGATAGTTTCTATGATCTTAGTTTTTAATGGTTGATAGTAGCCTTTGGCTAAGAAGTCTCTTCGACTGTTGGCCATAATATCATTATCACCATGATTAGTAGAATTGGTAATAAAAAGATTTACATAGCCACTTTTTGCCATGTCAAAACTATGGTTATTCTTGCAAACCATTCTTTTATCAGCAAATTTTAATTCTTCATTACAGATCGGACATTTATATTTCATAACGACAAGATTATAGCATATTATTGTGATAAAATGTTTAGAAATTCTTAAGAATATACTGATTGACAATCAGTCAGTCATAATGCTATATTATAATCACTAAAGGTGGTGATGACATGCGTGTTAGTAAAGACAGTGAAGAAAGAAAACAGGAACTGATCGATACCGCTGAGAAACTGTTTAGTGAAAAGGGTATTGCCAATACAGCTATTAGTGCTATTGTGAAGGAATTAAATGTTGCTCAGGGTTTATTTTATTATTATTTTAAATCTAAAGATGATGTCATTGAAGCAATTAGTAAGAAGTATAACGATGAGTTTAAAAGAAAGATCATGAATGATATTTCTAGTGATGATTTTGAGAAAGATTTTGAACAGTTTATTATCAATGTTACTAAAGCATTTGATGAGATGTTACAAAAACTTGATGATGAGAAATTGTTGCCAATATCATATAAGAGTTTAGAAAGCTGTAAAAAAGAAGCTAGTAAAAAATTAGAAGCGATCTTTCAGGAAGGTATTGATGAGGATAAGTTAAATATTAAGGATCCTTCGCGTTATGCTGATGTTATTATAAGTGGAATAAGTGATTTGATTGCTAAGGGTATCAATAGCGTTGATGAAATATCAGAAATAGTTGATGAATTACTAGAAAGTAAAAGAAAGTAGGAGAAAAAATGGAAGATTTATTTAAAGAATTAGAACAATTAGTAGATAAGACTGCTAAAAAGCTTAATGATGGTGTTAATCAGGTAGCTGCTAAAGTTAGTGAAGAGAAGAATAAGATCGATTTGAAATCACAGATTGGACATCATGAAAGAACAGTTCGTAAGAACTATGCTAGATTAGGTGAGGCTTATTATAATCTGGTTGTTAATGGGACTGCAATTGAGAATCAGGATGATTTAATTGAGATGATCAAGACTAATAAAAAGGTAATTAGTTTATTGGAAGATCAGTTAAAGCAATTTGTGAAAGAAGAAGTAAAAGAAGAAGTTAAAGAGGAAGTTAAAGCTGAAGAAGTTGATTCTGAAGAATAATTTCTTCTTTTTTATTATTATCTTATGATAAAATACTATCTAGAAAGAAGGTTTGTTATGTATAGAATTGTTGATTTATTTGATTTGGAACATACAATGGCTGCTGATTATTTAAGAGGATTTGAGTATCCATGGGAAGCTTTAAAGGGTATTAAAGATTTGATCATCAGCTTACAGCATAATTTAGATAGAAATGAATATGATGAAGTTAGTGAACAGGTATTTGTGCATAAGAGTGCTACTGTTGCACCTACTGCTTATTTAGGTAAACCTTGTATTATTGGTCCTAATACGGAAGTTAGACATTGTGCTTTTGTTAGAGGCAGTGCTTTGGTTGGTGCAAATTGTGTAGTTGGTAATTCAGTGGAATTGAAGAATGTTATTTTATTTGATAATGTTCAGACTCCTCATTATAACTATGTTGGTGATTCTATCTTGGGTTATAAGTCACATATGGGTGCAGGTTCTATTACATCTAATTTGAAATCAGATAAGACTTTGGTTACTTTAAGAGTTCCTAATGAAGATGGAAGTATTGAGAAGATCAAAACTAATGTCAAGAAGTTTGGTGCGATGTTAGGTGATTATGTTGAAGTTGGCTGTAATAGTGTTTTAAATCCAGGTACGATCATTGGAAGACATACTAATGTTTATCCTACTAGTTGTGTTAGAGGCTTTGTAAAGGCTAATAGTATCGTAAAAGTTAAAGAAGTTACAATTGTTGATAAGAAATAAAGGAGATATAGCATGAGTGAAATTAAGGGAGCAATTACTTTAGATAATGGTGCACAATTACCATTTGTTTTATATCCAGATGAAGCACCAATAACAGTAGCAAATTTTGTTAAGTTAGTTAAGAGTGGTTATTATAATGGCAAGATCTTTCATCGTGTTATTCCACATTTTGTTTCACAGGGTGGATGTCCTTATGGTAATGGTACAGGAGATCTTGGCTATACTATTCCATGTGAATGTGATAAGAATGTACATAAACATGTAGCTGGTACGATGAGTATGGCTCATCGAGGAAGAGATACGGGATGTTGTCAATTCTTTATCTGTCATGAACCTCAACCTCATTTGGATGGTGTACATACGGTTTTTGGACAGGTTACAGATAATTTGGGAGCCCTTAGACATATGCATAATGGTGATATTATGACTAAGGTGGAAATATTTGATGAAGAGTAAAGATTATTCCCCCACACAGCTTTTTAATATTGTTTTTGGGTCTGTTTTGTTTGCAGCTGGGGTTAACTTATTTATTGTTCCATTAAATCTATATAATGGTGGAGCTATTGGTATTGCACAAATTATTAGAACGTTACTTAGTACTTTTTTGGGTATTAATTTTAGTTTTGATATTGCTGGTATTTTGAATTTTTGTATTAATTTGCC
>JALEVB010000074.1 GCA_022780745.1 Erysipelotrichaceae bacterium | reverse complement strand
ATCGTTGAAAATGTTGAAGGTGGATGGATCAATTTCGACTATGTATCAGGTGATATTGATATTCGTGAAGGTAATCCAGCTTATACAGGTCTAATTTCAGTAATTGGTTCACATGTTGACCATGATACGATAAAGGAAATCTTTAACTTATGATCGAAGTTCCAATTTATCTGTTTACAGGTTTTTTAGATAGTGGTAAAACCACTGTTATCAAAGATACATTAGAAGATCCAACCTTTAATTCTGATAACCCTACTACCCTTATCATCTGTCTTGAACAAGGTGAAGAAGAATATGATGAAGATTACTTAAAAGCTAATAATGCTGATATTGAATATTTAGATTCTAGTGTTTATTTAACTAACAAAAAGTTTAAAGAATTATATGCAATGTATAAACCAAGTCAGATCTTTATTGAATGTAATGGAATGGAATCAATTACTGAATTAGTAACCAAAGATCTAGATCCTATGTTTACGATCGTTCAGATCATTACAACTATTGATGCAACGACCTTTACTTCATATATGAATAATATGCGCTCATACATGTATGAACAGATACGTTATTCAGATCTGATCATCTTTAATCGTTGCAAACCAAATAGTTCGAAAAATGCTTTAAGAGGATCTATCAAAGCTGTTAATAAAAAAGCCTTCATCGCTTATGAAGGAGAATATGGTCAAAGTGTTGAATTACAAAAAGAAGAATTACCTTTTGATATCAACGCAGAACCTATTGATATCCTAGATGATGACTATGGTATCTGGTATATGGATGCTTTAGAAGATCCAGCTAAATATGCCAATAAAAAGATCATATTAAGAGGCATGTATCTTGAAAGATTAGAAGGTTATAACAATTCTTTTATCTTTGGCAGAAAAGCCATGGTTTGCTGTGGTAATGATCTGCAGGATATCTCATTGACTGTAACTGGTGTTAAAGTTGATCAGATGCATCTAAATGACTGGTTAGAAATTGAGGGTACATTAAAACTGGTAGATATAGATAATGAAAATCAGACACTGATATTATATGCATCAAGAGCTCAATTCTATAATCAGCCTATAGAACCATTAGTATATTTTAGTTAAGTCATAGTTTAGCTATGACTTTTATTAAATTTAACTAATATTTAAATTGAACAAATAAAAACAAGTTTGTTATAATCAAATCATGATTAAAGCTATATTTTTTGATGTTGATGGGACACTATTCTCCCATAAAATTGCTGCTATATCTCAAAGTAACCAGAAATGTATTTCTAAATTACAACAGAAAGGAATAAAAGTCTTTATAGCTACTGGTAGAGCCTTACCAGAATTAGAATATATGAAGGTTACCGATATTCCATTTGATGGCTATGCCCTAATCAATGGTCAGTTAACAATAAATAAAGAAAAAGAAGTTATCTATGGTAGTCCTATTGATCAATATGATATCAACCAGATCATAGAACCATTCAATAACATGCTTTTCCCTATTATCTTAATTGAAAAAGACAGGATGTATATCAATTATGTTGATGACCATGTTATCGATATTGAAACCAGAATATCTTCCATTCCACCAAAAGTTGATAAATATCATGGTGATACGATTTATCAGATGATGTTCTATACTAAAAATCTGGATGCAGTAAATAAGCTAGATCTGCCTCATTGTCGCAAGATCAACTGGTTTGATGAAGCATTTGATATTCTCAACAAAGATGGCGATAAAACCAATGGTATGATAGCTTTACTGGAACATTATCATATATCTAAAGATGAGGTAATGGCTTTTGGAGATGGCAATAATGATGTTGAAATGATCAAATTTGCTAAGATCGGTGTCGCAATGGGTAATGCAACCGAAGCCTGCAAACAAGCAAGTGACTATGTAACTAGTGATATGGATGATGATGGTATCTATAAAGCATTAAAACATTTCAATATTATCTAAAAAAGGAAGCGCTGATCTTATGATCTTACGCTTCCTTTAGTTTTTTTAATGGCAGGGGTGGAGAGGATCGAACTCCCATCCGCGGTTTTGGAGACCGATATACTACCATTGTACTACACCCCTATGGTGACTCGTACGAGATTCGAACTCGTGAATGACGCCGTGAAAGGGCGCTGTGTTAAGCCACTTCACCAACGAGCCATTTTTGTGCTTAAAAATAATAGCACACCTTTTTAAATTAAGCAATAATTTTTATGCATATGCTATAATTATTTTACCAAAATAAGGAGCAGACATCATGAAAAAAATCATTAAGCTAATATTTACCTTCATCATATTAAGCTGTTTATTTAGCTGTGCAAGTAATAAAATGTCCATGTCAACTAATGAAACAATGACTTATGAAGAAACAGGAGATAGTGTTACAACATATGACTCAAATATCACAATAGATGAAAACAATAAGATCATTATCAATTGTGACCTAACGATTCAAACAAAGGAATTTGATAACACTAATAATATGCTAAACGAATTAGTTAACAATTATGAAGGCTATATCCAAACCAGCAGTATTTATAATTACGAAAATAGAAATGATGCCTATTATACTATTCGTATTCCAGCTTCTTCTTTTAATGATTTTGTTAATGGCGCAAAGGAAATTGGTTATGTAAAATCAATTAATACCAGTATTGATGATGTAACAGATAGTTATTTTGATATTGAAGCTAGAATAAGTAGTCTAAAAGCTCAAAAAGAAAAACTTGATCAGATGTATAGCCAATGTACGACCATTGATGAGATCATAAGTGTTGAACAAAGACTTAGCGAAGTTCAATATGAAATCGATAGCTATCA
>JALEVB010000067.1 GCA_022780745.1 Erysipelotrichaceae bacterium | reverse complement strand
TAAAAACTGTGGGTTTCTATTCATAGATTCCCACAGTTTTATCTAATTATAATTCTTCTCCATTGGTTTCAATAACGTGTTTATACCAATAGAAACTATCTTTTTTGTATCTGTTAAATGTTCCGTTACCTTTATCATCTGTATCAACGTAAATAAAACCGTAACGTTTTTTCATTTCACCTGTTGATACACTCACAAGGTCAATAGGTCCCCACATCATGTAACCTATTAGATCTACACCATCTTCGATTGCTTTGTTCATCTCGACAACATGATCTCTTAAAAAATCAATACGATAATCATCATGTACCTTATGATCATCTGTAAGCTCATCAATACATCCTATTCCATTTTCAGTAATCATAATAGGGCAATGATATCTATCATAAACCTTATTTAGCGTATATCTTAACCCTACTGGATCAATAGGCCAATCCCATGCTGTTTCCTTCAAATAAGGATTTTTAATTCCACCCATAATATTTCCACTAGTTTGATCAGCAAAATCTAAAGTACTTTCTGAAATACTTTGATAATAAGAGAAAGTATAGTAGTCACATGTACCTTCTTTCAAAATAGCTTTTTCTTCTTCGCTTAATTCAACTGGAACTCCCCATTCTTTAAATTGTTTTAATGCATAGTATGGATATTCTCCATTGATCATAACATCTGCACAGGTATTATTAAAATATTGATCATTTTTGAAGGCTAATAGCACATCATTAGGATTACATGTTCTTGGATATCTAGTTATATGACAGATCATCGTTCCAAAATGGAATTCAGGATTTATCTTTTTACCTGCTATTACTGTTTTAGCAGACGCAATGAACATGTTTTGTAAAGCCTGCATTCTTTCCTTTAATAATTCAGGCTGATCTAAGAATGAACATTCTTTTTCTGGCACAAAAGCACCTTGTCCAACACCACTTAATGGAAGGAAAATATCATTGATTTCGTTAAATGGTATCCAATACTTGACATAGTCTTTATATCTTTCCATTATCGTTGTTGAATACTTTAAATATAAGTCGATAACCTTTTTATTATTCCATCCACCGTATTTTTTACCAATATTTAATGGAATATCACTATGAGAAATCGTCACTACAGGTTCTATACCATAATGCTTCAATTCTTTAAAAACATCATCATAATGTTTCAAACCTAATTCATTTGGTATTTCATCATCACCATTTGGATATATTCTTGACCAGTTTATTGACATTCTATATCCCTTAAATCCCATTTCATTAAATAAGGCAAAATCTTCTTTAAATCTATTATAATGATCGATACCTTTATGAGTAGGATAATAGTATTCCTGATTCATAGCTGGTGATACTATTCTAGGTCTTGCATGACTTCCTGAAGAAATAATATCGTATACTGCTAATCCTTTACCATCAGTATCAAAGGCACCTTCACACTGGTTAGCTGCCGTAGCGCCTCCCCATAAGAAATTTTTAGGAAAAGCCATTACTCTTCATCGCTCCATTTCAATAACATCATTACAACTACAGCAACTGCCATTGATACAAATACTCCAATTAAGTAATATACGAATGTATCACACATTGCTAAAACGATAGTTCCGAAAGGTACAAATCCAAATGATAAATACTTAACTTTGAACAATGCCATGATAGCACCACCAACTGCTCCACCAATTACAGTTGCAATCAATGCTTTTCTATATTTTGTGATCAAGCTGAATAATACTGGTTCAGTAACACCAATCAATGCAGTTACACCTGTTGATAATCCTACAGACTTAACATTTTCTTTTCTAGCCTTAAGGAAGATGTAGATAGCACATGCAGCCATTGCAGAGTTTGATGCAGCTGATGTTACTGGATATAAGAAGTCATAACCTAATGTAGCTAGGTTTTGAGCAATAATTGGTGACATTGCAACCTGCATTCCAGACATTAGCATAAATGGATAGATTGCTCCACATACTGCTCCACCAACAGGACCTAATGTATTATATAACCATAAGATACCTTCAGCTACAAAAGTACCGATCCAACCACCGATTGGAGCTAATAATGCCCAACCAACTACAGCTGAAATCATTACACTAATAAGTGGAGTAAGAATAATATCGATCATCTTTGGAACAAATTTCTTACACAATTTTTCAACATGTGATTCAAAATATACTGTTAAAATAGCTGGTACAACACTAGATGAGTATCCAGCATAAGTAATAGGAATGATACCAAAAAGTTTAACTGTTGTTCCAGCTAATGCTGCTAATGATGGTAACATGATGATAGCACTAGTTGTTGCAGCTAAATATGGATTACATTTGAATCTTTGTCCAGCTGAATAACCAATCAATACTGGTAAGAAGTAGAATGCTGCCTGTGCACAGTTAAAGAAGAATACATAAGTATCACTATTAGCATCTAACCATCCAAAAGACATTGCAGAATATAAAACACCCTGTAATAAACCACAAGCAACGATTGCAGGAATTATTGGAGCTAAAATAGATGTTAATGTATCTAATAGTGTTGGTAATAATGTCTTTAAAGTAAGTTTTTTATCTTCATCTAGATTTTCATCAATAGAATCTTCTTTTTCAAGTTCATATTTATTACATACCATATCATATACTTCATCAACGCCTGAACCAATAATGATCTGTAACTGATTTCCAGCCCATTGAGTACCCATAACACCGCTGATACTTTCAATTTTAGCTGTATCAACTAAACTCTTATCTTTAAAATTAAATCTCAATCTTGTTACACAGTGAGTAAAATAACTGATGTTAGCTTTACCACCAACAAGAGATCCTAATTCATCAACTAACTGCTGATATTTGTTATTTTTTGCCATAAATTTCTAATCTCCTTATTTTTAATATATGTTTTAACAATGTTCGGCCGCTAACATTGTATAAACCAAAATAAAAACCAATACAAAAATAGTGATATTACTATTTAGTGTATTGGTTATGCCTCAATTTAATGAGTTACAGTCCTAATGCACGTTCACATAGTCTATTGACATGAAGGATAAGATATAGCTTTTCTTCCTGACTTAGACTAGTTCCTTCCATTTTTTCTATATAGTCTGATATATGATCAACACAATTACTTGTCTTTTGAAATTTATCTTTTAAAGAATCATATATCATTTTGTTTTCACTGCTTATTGAGCTTTTATTGCTCAATCTTTTAAACAGGTATTCTACATGTGATACAAATCTTGAATAATTGAATGAATTCTTATCAATACTAACATTCATATCATTTTCAATAATATCAATCATCTGATTGATATATTTTTCTGTCTTACTGGTTTCTTTCTTAATATTTGCTTCAGCATTTACAAGATTTAAGATGATCCCCGTCTTTTCATTTGGTGGTAATGTTACACCAAGATTTTTCTTAATTACCTTAAGAGCATACTCTGATACTTCATATTCAACAGGATGCAAATGCATCAGATCATAATACATATCCATACCTACGAATATATTCTTAGTCATTCTCTCTATCGAGAAATTTATATGATCTGCAAGAATAAATGGTAGATTAGGATTAACATAACAATCGATCTTCGATGTGAAATATTCATATATGTTATTAGCAGTATCTAATACTTCTTGAGGAATACTGTTTATTAGATCTATATATCTTTCGTTAAAGTCATAATAGGTTCTTGTAATCTTATCAAGTTCATTAAATTCACAAGGCATTTTTACAAAACCTATTCCTTTTCCTTCAACAATTACCTGTTCATTATTTGAATCTAATCCTAAAGCAAAATTATTATTTATTTTCTTTAGCAATTTCATATGTCACACTTTCACTATGACCCTTTCCTTTTTCTTTTGAGGTGAATCGGTGATTATTTTCTTATATTTTATATCATTTCCATTAGTAATTATGACCATGATAGTCTGATCATAGTTTTTTAAAGCCTCAGAATCAAACTCAATTACTGGTGTTCCTTTTTTTATAATCTGACCAGCTTTTTTCAAACTTATAAAACCTTTACCATTAAGCTCTACAGTATTGATGCCTATATGAACAAGTACTTCCATACCATTTTTCATTTTTATACCAAAAGCATGTTTAGTTCTAAATACCATGCTAAGTGTTCCATCACATGGAGCACAGATGACATTTGAATCTGGTATAACCGCAAAGCCATCGCCCATCATTTTTGAAGAAAATGTCTGATCATTTACTTCTGTTATATCAATCAGTTTACCATCACATGGCATTACCAATAATGAATCATCATCACTTTTAAATAAATCAAATAAACTCATAACTATTCCTATCTAGCCTAAAAAAAGGCATACAAATCAAAACACCTTTAAATACATGTCTTGATAGTTATGCCTTTTTTAGAGTTACAGTCTATCTATGTACGAAAATATAATATGACAGCGGTTACAGATTGTCAATGGATTTTAAAAAAATATTTTTAAAAACTGAATTGCAAAATTAATTTCCAGTCTAGGCAAGTTAAACCTGAAATTATTCTTACAAAACACTATCATAAAAAGTAGATGATGATTACTCATAATTTTAATCAGGAGCGTGTATTATTATGAATGTTAATTATTATACTCATCTATCTTTGAACGATAGAGTCATATCATACCGGTTGTGAAAATGGTTCTTCTAAAAAGTCGATTGCTGATACTATCGGTAAAGCCCCTACTACGGTAGCTAAGGAAATTAGGAACCACAGGATTCTTAAATATAAAACTTCTTTGTCTTTAGAATGCTCCAATTATGATAAATGTAAATATGGCAGACAATGCAGCGATAAATGTCCCGATTACAATCTGTTCATTTGTAAAAGAAGAGATTGAAGCCGGTGGTTTTTCCTATGCGGGTAAAACCCTGCTCTCAAAGTTGCGCCTTACAGCGCTGTGTGATCTGCGACACACATATTCTTATCTCTTTTTACCTGTAAATGGATCTTCTAATTCTAATTCCATTTGTTCTGCTATTTGATCTTCTTTTAGTTGATTTGCTATGTATTCTTTTATTTTATTCGTGTTTTTCCCTACTGTATCTACATAGTATCCTCGACACCAAAACTCTCTACTTCGATATTTATATCTTGCATTTGCAAATTGTTCATATATCATTTGACTACTCTTTCCTTTTAGATAGCCCATAAATCCTGATACACTCATTTTTGGCGGTATTTCTATCAGCATATGTACATGATCTACACATACTTCTGCCTCTATTATATTCAC
>JALEVB010000008.1 GCA_022780745.1 Erysipelotrichaceae bacterium | reverse complement strand
CTGCTACTCAAAATATGTTTAAATATACTCAAACATATCGAGATATTGTAAGTTCTCACGAACATTACTTACTGCTTCATTGTGCATGCTTTTGTAGTCACAAGTGACATACTACTCACAAGTTTTTATACACTCCACAGTCGTAAATTCCCGACTAAAGCCATCGGTACATACTTACATTTGCTTGCTTATGCAATTTTGTAAGTTATTGCATCTCTTAAATTAAGACTTGCATTATAGTCTCTATCTGCTATGTAGCCACAATCACATTTGTAAATTTTATCTGAAAGTTTCAAATCCTTCTTAATAGCACCACAACAGTTACATAATTTTGATGATGGATACCATCTATCTACAACTCTTAATTCAATACCATTTTCATCGCATTTATTTTTAAGTTTAATTCTAAATTCATAAAACTTTTGTGATGCAATGGCTTTTGAGAGATAACGATTTTTCATCATACCTTTTACATTTAAGTCTTCAATCGTTATATAAGATGGCTTGGTTTTCACTATCTCAGCTATTGACTTGTTAATGTAATCGGTACGGATATTCTTTATTTTTTGATAAAGTCTTTGTACCTTGAGCTTTTGTTTTTGTATATTTGCCTTTTGAGTAATTCCTCCTTTCTTTAAATTTTCATATTTACGAGAAAGACACCTCTGGTCTCTTCGTAATTGTTTTTCTAATTTCTTTAATCTTGCTGACTTATTGATGTTTTTATAGGTTTTACCATTTGAAACAATTGCCAAGTGTTTTAACCCTAAATCAATTCCTATACCATCATTACTATTAGTAACAATTTTAGTATCTGGAATTTCAATAAGAACTGATACGTAGTATCTGCCTGCCTCAATTGATACTGTGCCGCTTTTAATAACCCATCCATCTTTAGTAATAGGTATATAACCTTTTTCTTTAAGTCTTACCCAACCAAGAGTAGGAATATTAATACGGTGTCTTTCACATCGACAATCTTTTGGATTATTCTTTACAAAGTACATCTTTGCATCAGATTTTCCTTTTTTCCTAAATTTTGGAAAACCACTTTGATGTTTGAAAAAATTTGTAAAAGCTGTACATCCATCTTCGATAGATTTCTTAACAGCTTTAGAATATACTTCTTTAATCCATATTTTATCTGGATTATTAGGTATATATTTATTATTAAGCCATACACTAAAACTCTTGCCTGTCATAAACTTTTCTCCTTTATCGTGTAAATTTTTATTATGACTAATGTAAAAGTTATAGATATATCTACAAGTACCAATAGTCTTATTGATCTTGACTTTCTGCTCTGGTTTCGGATTGATTTCTGTCTTGAAGCTCTTTAGCAATTTCCTCATCCCCTTCTATTTGCTTTTTGTACTTACGAAGTCCATACAATCTGCAAGAGAACGCATGAAGTATTGAAACAATATCCTGTACGAGTTCTTCTTGTGGCGATAGTTCTTCATTATTCACTATCATTATGGTTGTACTGAACTTCATACAGAATTTTTCAAACCAATCATAACCAAATCGGATAAATCTATCTTTGTGCGTAACTATTATAGTTTTAATTTTTCGTTCCATTACTTCATCTAATAGTTGATTCCACTTTTTACGATTATAATCTAGACCACTTCCGTAATCTTCAATACATTGGTCAACAATGATACCTTTCGCATTACAAAACTGTCGCAAAAATGTTACTTGATTCTGTAAATCATTTTTTTGATTTCTTGTAGACGCTCTGGCGTAAATAACAATTTGACGATTATCATTTTCATTATTCACGCCTTTGAATTGAATATATTGGTCGTAAGTATAATAACGCCTATCAGTTGGAGTACGATTTGCTTTTAGAATTCCTTCTCTATCCCAACGCTGTAATGTTTTTACAGAAACACCTAATAATTCAGCAAAATCTTTTGGTTTGTAATTAGTGATGTTTGATGTATTCATAATATGCCTCCGTGAGTATATTTAAACACATCTAATCACTAATGTCAATGTTATTGATTGCTTAAATGTACCTCCTTTACTCTATTATACTAAAAAAGATACCGGTTGGTATCTTAGTTTCGATAAATAATATATATCATATAAATGATAAATAAGATAATAAATAGTATCGCTTGTTTTTTATCAACTTTTTTAAATACTAATGCGATCACATATAGTAAGATGATAACTGCTGTCATGATAATAGCATCGATATATAATACCATTTCAAAACTATATGGGCAGATGCTTGAACTAATGCCTAATATGAATAATAGATTAAATAAACATGAGCCAACAACATTACCAATAGCTATATCAGTTTCATGTTTTCTGGCAGCCACGATACCAGTAACTAATTCGGGAAGAGAAGTACCAATCGATACGATCGTAAGGCCTACCAGTTTTTCACTCATTCCTAGGTCTAGTGCTATGGCTTTAGCACTATCTACCGTTAATTGACCACCGATGATAATTCCTGCAATACCAATAATACTAAATAATATAGCTTTAGATAGACTCATTGGTTTTTCTTCATCTTCTTTTTCAACACTATTAGCTAAAGAATATCTAATCAGCATGATGACATATAGAACAATGCATAATAGGAAAATCAAACCTTCGATCCTGGTAAATTTACCATCGATCATAAATAATAGTGTTAAGATAGTAGATAAGCATAAAATAGGAAGATCTTTTCTAATTACCTGTCTAGAAATTGGTAAAGAGCAGATTAGACCGTTAATACCTAATACAGCTAAAACATTGAAAATATTGGAACCAATAACATTACTAATGGAAATAGCACTTGAATTTTCTAAAGCTGCGACAATTGATACAGCTGCTTCTGGAGCACTTGTACCAAAGGCGACGATGGTTAGTCCAATGATGATTGGTGGTATTTTTAATAATAGAGCAATGGCACTTGCACCATCAACGAAGATGTCAGCGCCTTTGATCAGCAAGATAAATCCGATTATAAGTAAGATAATGTTGATAAACATCATATCATCCTTTCAAAATCAACATGATAATTATACTTTTATTTATAGTAACATGCTAGTTAAAATATTAAAAAATGATATAATTTTAGATAAGGAGCAATTATGTTTATACAGATAGATCAGCTATTCATATTATTATCGGTCATAGTGATCATTATTATCTTAATAATGATTACTTTTGAAAATTATAAACATAAATATAAAATGGATGAAGAACAAGCAAGATCAAGTTCAAAAATCAGGCAAAGTAAATAAGAAGTTAAACTGGACTTTGTTTTTTATAGCGTTTGGATTATTAATTGTTAATATTGGAAGTTTGTTTTACTTATATAATATTTCTTTAGTACCTGATTTTATTAAAGATCCGGTAATAGTAAATGATGGTTTTATCAATTATCGCAGTTCTAATCGCTATATAAGATTATATTATCCATGTGATACTTATTATTTTGATGATAATATTCTTGATGATATTATGGATGATGCCAAAAATCTGCCTTTAAAGGGTACGGAAAGATATCTGATACGTGGGGAATATAATATTAAAAAAAATCACGATATTATTAAACTTACCTATGGTTTAAAGGATTATGAGGGTTTTCAAAAAGTTTATACTTATTATTTTAATGCGCGTACTCAAAGTAGATTAGATAGTTCGATCTTTACTGATGATGCTTTAAGGTATATTGCTAATAGCTTTAGAAATATCTGTAAGGATGATGCATCATTGCTTGATTATCCCTATACTAGTGAGTTTATGGAGTTAAGCGAGTATGATAGTGGAATTTATAATGATGTAAGTTATGATGATGGAGTTTTTACTTTTGATGTTAAGACACCTGTTGTAAAACAGTTTAGTATCGATGCTAAAGAAATTGCTGATGATGTTTTGATTAATATTGATGTTGATCAAGAAAGAGTTATTGGTAAGACAATTATTGATGATGTCGAATATGATGTTGATATTCCTTATCATTATGTTAATTATGATCGTAAATTTATTGCCTTAACATTTGATGATGGTCCTAGTATATATACTCCAATGATAATTGAAACTTTAAAGAAGTATCAGTCTAGGGCTACTTTCTTTACTTTAGGTACGAATGTTGAAAGATATCCAAATATTATATTAGATATTATTAATAGTGGTTCACAAATAGGTTCACATTCATATTCACATGAGCATCTTACTAAGATCAAAGGTGAACAGTTAGATTATGAATTGAATATGGTTCATGATAAGGTATTTTATGATATTTCTAATTATATTTATGAACCTCATATTTTTAGAGTACCATATGGTGAATATGATACTAAATTACAAGATTATATCAATTATCCTATTGTATTATGGAATGTTGATACTTTAGACTGGGAAACTAGGGATGTTGAACAAATTAAAAACACCATTAGAGAACAGGTCTATAGTGGTGCTATTATTCTTTGTCATGATATTTATGAGCCTACAGCTTTAGCTATCGTTGAACTGATACCTGAATTGATCGATGAAGGTTATCAGCTAGTTACGATTGATGAATATATGGCTATAAGAAATATTAGTATGGAAAATGGAGAAATATATCCTTAGAGCTTTATTTGGCTTAAAACATTGCTTAAGCTATCATTAATGACTAAGTCAGCATATTGATCGTAATCAGTACTATCTTTGTTAATTACTACTAATTTATCATGTTGATAATATCTGACAAGTCCTGCTGCTGGATATACTTTGAGGCTGGTACCACAAACAATTAGACAATCAGCGTTAGTAATAAGATTTAGAGCTTCATCTAAATCTTTTTCTTTTAGTGATTCTTCATATAAAACAACATCAGGTTTAACGATGTGACCACAGCTGCATAAAACAATGCCATCATGTTTGATCATATAATCAAGATCATAGAATTTATGACATGAAGTACAATAGTTACGATGCACACTGCCATGTAGTTCAACAACCTTTTTACATCCAGCTTTCTGGTGAAGACCATCAATGTTCTGGGTAATTACACCATCACATTTGTGCATAGCCTCTAATTTTGCTATAAAGTTATGAGTAATATTAGGTAAGGCATTTGGATATAACATTTTATCATGGTAAAAACGATAGAATTCTAAAGGATCTTTCATAAAGAAACTATGACTTAATATCATTTCTGGAGGATAGGCATATTTTTGATTATATAAGCCATCGACACTACGAAAATCTGGAATGCCACTGTCACATGATACACCAGCACCAGTGAAAAACACGATATGATTTGAACTATCAATTATTTGCTGAAGATGATCGATCTTGTTCATATATTTCTAATACCTCCTTGTTGGTTGCGATAATATCATTGATCAATGACTTAGGTTTTAATACTTTTGCCTTATTTTTAAATGACATGATCCACGATATTAGATCACTAGATATTTTAGCATCAAAATTAATAATAAAGTATTTGTCATCTTTATAAGTTCTAATTGCTTCATCTAATAGACGATCATAGACGATATGTTCTACATCGTTATCAAATCTTATCTCGATATTTTCTTTGATTCCAATATTCATATTAAAGTTTTCATTAATAAATTTACTAATATCTAGAGCTGGTAAGATAAAATCGGTTTTTACTGATTTTTCATCAATGATCTGTATCTTATCTGCTCTAAAGATGCCATAGCTTTGATAATTGATAGCATAAGCAATCAGATAGTATTTATCATTTACTAGTACTAAAGCTTTGGGAATTCTTTGATAAATATTATTATCCTGATTGTTTTTACGATAAACGATCTCATTATTAAATTTATGATCAAAATAATAGAAAGCTATCTGCTGGTGAAGATTGATTGCATCCTGGATCTTTGTAAGCGTATAGGTTAGTTTGGTTGTATCAACTTTATTAGCGATATAACATAAACTTTGATCAATTGCTTCTTGTTCATAAATACTAAGATTCTTCATGATTTCATCGATTAGCTTACGACTATGTCTCATACTAATAAAATTAGATGCATTGATAGTATCGCAGATGATCTTAGCATCGGCATATTCAAGTTCATGCTGATAATAGAAACCCTGATTGTTACTGCATTTCTCAATAGGATAGCCAGCCATCATCATCTTCTTAATATCACGATATATACCTTTTCTTTCTGCACTGATGTCTTGCTTAGCTAACATATTAATGATCATATTAACTGTCATGGGATGATTTTCATCGGAATATTTTTGTAATATCTGTAATGTTTTTAGAATTTTCATAATCATATTTTATCACATGTCCCAAATATGGGACATATTTATTTGGGAAAATATTTATACTTTAAGCATGGATGGTGATACTAGATGAAAAGAAGACAAATAGCATATTTACAATTAGTTCTATGTTTTTTAGCTAATGCTTATTATTTATGTGATGAAATCAAGGTTACATGGGCTTTATTAATTGCAGGAGCTGGAATGACATTGATGATCATTCATTATCATGATTTAAAAAATATTATTTTTAAAATTATGATGATCGCAGGATGTGAAATGTTTGTTGCTGGTTTTTGCCATTATTATGACTGGCTTTATTATTTTATTATCATCATGAATAGCTTTGTAGTCGTTAGTTTTATGGATGTTTATCATTATCAAAATGAATGGCACAAATATCAGATGGAAAATCTTATATATAGTATTATGATCATATGTTTTGTTTTGATTATCATTAGTTTGATCATGAGTATATTTGCTGGTTATCATAATTTATCAATGATGATCATTATGGAATTATTTTTTACGATGATGCTTGGTTTTGTGTGGGAAAAATGTGAACGTTGTGATAAAATACATCAATGGGAAGTGATTAAATGACAAATTTATTAGTTAAAATATTTATAAAAAATGCTGATGATATTAATAATGATAAAGTAAGAGAACATTATGGTATGCTTAGTAGTTTTGTTGGTATTTTTTGTAATATCTGTTTATTTGTAATTAAGTTTTTAATGGGTATTTTAAGTAATTCTATTGCGATCACATCTGATGCGTTTAATAACCTTAGTGATTGTGTTAGCTGTGTTATTACTTTATTTGGTTATCGTTTAGCTGCAAAACCAGCTGATAAAGATCATCCTTTTGGACATGGTCGAATGGAATATATTGTTTCTATTATTATTAGCTTTTTGATTTTTCTTGTTGGTTTTGAGTTATTAAAAACATCTTTTGATAAGCTTATTCATCCTAATACTATTGTCTATAGCAATATTGTTTTGATCATTATGATCATTACCGTATTAGTTAAAATATGGATGAGCATGTTTAATAAGAAACTTGGAAAAAAGATCAATAATACTGCAATGATTGCAACAGCTACTGATAGTATGAATGATGTTATTGCAACCAGCACGACGATCATTGCGTTAGTATTAAGCCGCTTTACCAGTTTGCCAGTTGATGGTGTTATGGGTATTGTTGTTAGCTTCTTTATCTTATATAGTGGATATGGTATTTTGAATGATACATTAAGTGATCTGTTAGGAAAACCTGCTGATAGAGAAACGGTTAAGGATATTGAGAAGATCATTTGTGATCATGATGATATTATTGGTATCCATGATTTGATCATTCATGATTATGGACCAGGAAAAGCTATTGGATCTTGTCATGTGGAGGTAGAGGCTAACGCAGATTTTGTTAAGACACATGATCTGATCGATGAGATTGAAAAAGAAATAGGTGCCAAGTTACATATTATGATGACACTTCATATGGATCCTGTCGATACTAGTGATGAACTTACAAAATTTTATAAAGAGAAAGTTAATGCTATTGTTAATAATATCAATAGTGAAATGACTATTCATGATTTTAGGATCGTTAGTGGACCAACGCATAATAATCTGATCTTTGATTGTGTAATTCCTTTTGATTGTAAATATTCTAAAGAGGAAATCAAGAAAATGATCGATGATCAGTTACAAGAGGATGGCAAGCAGATATTTACTGTAATTACTTTTGATAGTCAGTTTGTAAGTTAGGTTTGAAAATATTCCTTATGTTTGTTATATTATAAACATGATAAGGGATCGTATTAATAGGGAAGTAGAAATTGGTAATAAGAATAAGAGCATGGCTAGAGTTATTTTAGTCAGTGCTATTATTGTTTTATTATTGGGTTCTACTTTTTTTAATATGCAAAAGCTTACAGGGGTTTTTAAGGCTAGAACACAGCGTTATTTAAAAGATATTAATAGTCAGATTGCTAGTGATGTTGATTTTCGTTTGAATACTTATAGCAATTATCTTGATCAGTTAGCTTCTAGTATTAAAAATATGGATAGCTCATATCTTAGTGATGCTTTTTTCTATCATAAGGCTCACGCTTTTGATTTTGAAAAGATCATGATCTTAAAAGATGATGAAAATGATTACTGGAATTATTTGACTCAGGATAGAGAAGTGTATTTTACACAAAGTACGGTAGGTTATTTTGGTAAAGAGAAGATATTATTTACTTCAGTTATCGATGATGACCGTATTTTATTGGGTGTTTTTGAGAGTAGTAAGTTTGAAGATAGTATTAGGACTGTTGCGTTTAATGGCCGTTGTAATAATTTTATCGTTGATAGCAATGGCAAGATCATTTTAGGACTAGAAAATAGTTTGAATATTTCACAGTTATTTAGTGGGAAAATTGATATTGAGAGTATTATTAATAATGATAATGATAATATTATTTATGTCGATACTACAGATTCGACTACTAATGGCAATCTTATTTTAGCTTATAGTGTTATTAATTATGACTGGGTTTTGTTTAGTATGATTCCTAAGTCAATGATTTATCAGGGTGCTAATAGTTATATCAGTAATAATTATTCTTTGTTTATTGCTGAGGGTGTTATTATCTTGATCTTATTGTTTTTATCATGGGTATTAGAGACTAAAAGTAATAAAAAGTTATATGAGCTTGCTTATACTGATAGTGTTACTAAAGGTATAAATGATTATGCTTTTAGAAAGAAATGTGAAAGAGTTATTCAAAATAATGTTCCTTATACTTATACGATGATATTTTTGAATATCAGATCTTTTAAGATCATTAATGATAATTATGGCTTTGATAATGGTAATAGATTATTGAAGCATATTTATAATGTTATTGGTGCTAGTTTAAAAAATAATGAATATGTTACCAGATGTGAAGCTGATCATTATTTTATCTGTATGAAAGAGAGTGATGTACAGATAATTAATAAAAGAGTTAAGGACATCATTAATAAGTTAGAAAGTTATAATGTTGTTTTAAAGGCTGGTGCTTATGTTATTGATAATCATAAATTGAATATTAGAAGTATTAAGGATAGAGCGCGTTTGGCTTATAAATATGTTAATGAATTAGATTTTATTGCTTATTATGATTATGATCTTGCTTCTTTAACAGTTTTTAATTCAAAACTGTTATTATCATTCGATGAGGCTATCAAAAAACATGATTTTAAGATCTTTTTTCAGCCTAAAATCGATATTAATACTAAACAGATATATGGTGCTGAAACCTTGGTTCGCTGGATGCATCCAACTTTGGGTATGATCTATCCTGAACAGTTTATTTCATTATTTGAACAGGATAATAAGATCATTAAGCTTGATAATTATATTTTTGAGAATTTATGTCAGATCATTGCTAGATGGAAAGAGAATAATATTAAAGTAATGCCGGTTTCTTTTAATATTTCAAGAGTTCATTTGAATGATGAGAATTTTGTTAATGATTTAGTTGATATTAAGAATAGATATAATATTGATGATGGAATATTGGAAATTGAGCTTACAGAGTCGATTTTTATTGATTTTGATCGTTTGGATGTTTTGAAAGATGCTTTATGTAAGTTACATGATAATGGTTTTATGTGTTCTTTGGATGATTTTGGCTGTGGTTATTCTTCACTTAGTTTGTTGAGATCTTTTGATATTGATATTATTAAGCTTGATAAAGTATTTTTTAAGGATCTAAGTGAAAAGTCAAAGAAGATCATTAGTGCTTTGATTGCTTTGGCAAAATCGATAGGGGTATTAACTGTTGCTGAGGGCATTGAAACTAATAAGCAGTATGAATTTTTGAAGATGGCTAATTGTGATCTGATCCAGGGTTATTTGTTTTCTAGGCCATTGAGTGTAGATGATTTTGAGAAGTGGTGTGTAGATTATCATCCAAAGGAGGATGAAAATGCGTAAACTGATATTTAAAATATTATTAGAAGTATTTAGTTTATCATTTGTTTTAATAATTGCTTCTAACTATTTTGTTAGAATGAAGATCGTTGAGAATAATTTTGTTTCAAGGTCAGAGAATGTTTTTAAGCAGATTGAGACGACTTTAATATTAAATGATGAACAGTTGGATATTTATTATCAATTGTTTACTAAGCAGACATTAAGTAAAGCGAAAGAGGCGGCTAAATTATTGGAGCTTGAGCCTGATGCTATTAATAGTGTTGATAAATTAAAAGAGATAGCTGATTTTTTGCAGGTTGATGAGATTCATTTCTTTAATACCAATGGTGAGATATATGCTGGTACTAATCCGGAATATTATGGTTTTAATTTTGATTCAGGTGAACAGATAAGTTTCTTCAAACCAATGTTAAGTGATTATAATATGCAGCTTTGTCAGGATATTACTCCTAATACGGCTGAAGATAAAATGATGCAGTATGCAGCTGTATGGCAAAGTGATCATTCTTATATTATTCAGATTGGTTTGGTTCCTGATCGTTATTTACAAACGATACAAGGTAAAGATCTTGCTAGTTTGTTTAGTGGTTTTATTGTTGATGCTGGTTCTAATTTGTATGCCATTAATGCTGATAACAAGCAAATAGTTGGAAGTACTAATATTAATCATATGAACCTATATGCTGATAATATTAATCTTGATGTAAGTTCAAAATATCATGAAAGTAAATTGTCGATACAATATATAGATGATATTCGTAATTATGTCGTTACTTATCGTATTGATGATTATATCCTTGTTAGAACTAGTGTTTCTAGTATCCTTATGAAACAGGTGTTATCAGATAGTATTACTTTAGCTTTTTATTTATTGATCATATATATACTGGCTATTTTGATTATTACAAGAGTACTTGATAAAAAGATCATTAAGAGTATTGATGAAATCAATAAGAGTCTTGATAAGATTGAAAATGATAATATTAACTATGAAGTGAGAGTAGATACGACTGAAGAGTTTATGGAATTAAGTGATCATATTAATTCAATGGTTACTAATATGTTTGGATTTACGCAAAAGATATCATTGGTATTAGATAGGGTTAGAATTCCTATTGGTATCTTGGAATATGCTTATGATTCTAAAAAGGCATTAACTACTTCTAGAGTTAAATATATCTTAAATCTTGATGATGATCGTTTTGAATATCTGATCGATCATCCTAAAGAACTAGATGATATGATCACTTCTTTGCCTAAGATAAAAATTGATAATTATGATATGGTTTATCAGGTGAATGATAATAGATTCATTCGTATTGAATCATTCTATTATGATTATAGCAAGTTAACAGTTTTAATTGATATTACTGCAGATGTTTTAGCTAAGAAGCGTTTAGAGAAAGAAAGAGACTTGGATGCTTTAACTAATATCTATAATCGTAAAGGTTTTTATCATCAGTTAGAACGTATCCAAAAGATCAATGTAGGATTAGGTGCTATTTGTTTAATTGATACTGATAATCTTAAACTAGTTAATGATAATTATGGACATGATGTTGGAGATGTTTACTTAAAACAGATTGCTAGTTTATTAAGTCAGCTAGAAAATGATAATAATATCGTTGCTAGAATAGGTGGAGATGAGTTTATTATTGTTTTATATAACTATGCAAGTATTAGTCAATTAAATACGATGGTAGAAGATATCATAAAATTACAGAATGGTCATGTCTTAAAAGTTAATGATGATCTGATCATTGATCTAGAGTTCTCTTTGGGAATTGCATATTATCCTGAGGATGGCAAGAATTTTGAAGAATTGATCAAGATTGCCGATGATAAAATGTATGCAAATAAACATGAGAGAAAGAGTTAAAAATGTACAATTTTGTGAATAATTTTTGAAAGAAATATTGAAACAATATAATAGATAGTGTATCATTAGAATTGATACACATAAGGGAAAAATGTCGATATCATGGCTATTATTGTAGGAATTATAGGATTTATATTATATTTCATTTATGATATAAATCAAGTTAGATTTCACCATAAATTATTGAATTACTGTTTTTTCATTGGATGCATCATGATGGTTATTTCAACGCTTAGTTTATTGAAATATGATATTAAGTGTTATTGGGGAGTAGTAGTTGTTATTATTGGTGTGATATTAGAAATATATGTATTGTTTTTTGCTTTAGATTATAAGGATACATATATTAATAATAGCTTTAAAGTGTGTGACAAAAAAGCTTATGC
>JALEVB010000198.1 GCA_022780745.1 Erysipelotrichaceae bacterium | reverse complement strand
ATTGCTAATAAACTTATTAAGTGATCATTTAATGATAGTAGTATATCTTGCATATGTTATGAACTGGGTGCTTATTTATGTTATGGCAATTATTACAGCACCAGTTGAGAATTTTGTGCAAAAGGGTTTTATTAATGATGCTAAGAAGATCTTAAGATCTTATGATAATTTAACGATCGTTGGTATTACTGGTAGCTATGGTAAAACTAGTAGCAAGAATATCTTGCAGGCTATTTTGTCTGATAAGTTTAGATCTTTGATGACTCCTGCTAGCTTTAATACGCCTATGGGGGTTACGATTACTATTAGAGAACATTTGAAACCTACGCATCAAGTATTTATTTGTGAGATGGGTGCTGATAAGGTTAATGATATTCAGTTTTTATGTGATTTTGTTCATCCTAAGATTGGCTTGGTTACTTCCATTGGGCCTCAGCATTTAAATACTTTTGGTTCAATTGAGAATATTATAAATGAGAAAATGAAGATGATCGAGAATCTGCCTAGTGATGGATTGGGAGTTATTAATGCTGATAATGAGTATATTAGAAATTATCATGTTAAGAATAATTGTCAGTTAGTTACTTATGGTATTTATCATGATGCTGATTATCAGGCTTGTGATATTGTTTATAGTCCTAAGGGTAGTAAGTTTAATGTTTTATATGATGGTGTTAAATATCCTTTTGAGACAAAACTGTTAGGTGAGCATAATATTATGAACATTCTGGCTGCTATTGCGATTGCCAGATATTTGGGTGTTGATTTTGATAAATTGGCTAGTAGTGTTAAAAATGTTCAATATGTTGAACATCGTTTAGAAGTTAAGAAGATCAATGGCTATACCTTTATTGATAATGCCTTTAATTCTAATCCAAGTGGGGCTAGCATGTCTTTAAAAGTTATGAGTATGATGCCTAATAAGCGTTTTATCGTTACACCAGGATTAATTGATCTTGGTGATAAGCAGGATGAGATCAATAAAGATCTGGGAAAACAGATGAAAGATCAGGTTGATGTTGTTATTCTGGTAGGACCTATTCAGACTAAGGCTATTTATGAAGGCTTAAGTGAGAGCGGTTTTGATATGAATAATGTATATGTTACAAAAACAGTAAAGGAGGCTTTTGCATTGGTTTATCAGTTAGCGGATACTAAGGATACGATCTTGCTGGAGAATGATTTACCTGATGCATTTAATGTATAAATATGAAGTGGGCAATCATTGGAACATGGAAAATGTCATATGCTAGTACAGTTGAGGCATATGAAAGATTAAAGAACAATGAAAAAGCAGAAGATGTGATCATTGATGCTATTTGCAAGGTTGAAGATAACAAAGATCTGCATTCAGTGGGATTTGGTGGTTTGCCAAATAAAGAGGGTGTAGTTCAGCTTGATGCAGGCTATATGGATGGTAATTCTGGCTGTTTTGGAGCTGTTGGTTGCGCGGAAAATGTTAAGAATCCTATTAAGCTGGCTAAATCCTTAGCTGATGAAAATAGGCATTTTAATAACTTTATCGTTGGTAAAGGAGCATATAAGTATGCGATAGAAAATGGCTTTGAGACAAGAGATAATCTTACTAAAGAAGCATATGAAAAGTATCTTGAGAAAAAAGATAGCGACATTAAATTAAAATCATATGATGGCCATGATACGGTATGTTTTGTTTGCAAAGATGAGAATGGTCTGATCAGTGCCTGCAGTACTTCAGGATTATTTATGAAGGAAGATGGACGTTTGGGTGATACGCCTATTGTTGGTTGTGGATATTATGCTGATAGTAAGATAGGTGCTGCTAGTGCTACGGGTGTTGGTGAAGAAATATCACGTGGTATGATCTCATATGAAACGGTTAGACTTATGAGTGAAGGTTATAGTGCGATGGATGCCTGTAAAAAAGCTTTGGCAAAGCTTAATGCTAAAATGGATAGAAAATTGTTATCAATATCAGTGATTGCTTTAGATGCAAATGGTAATTATGGAGTAGCTACTAATTGTGATTTTGCTTTTAGTTATGCTAGTGAAAATTGTGAGCCTAAAGCTTATTTTGTTAATAGTAAGAATGAAATAAGAGAATTAAGTGAAAATGATATAATAGACTAAAAGAGAATCGATGCTAATCATCGATCCTCTTTTTCTTTTATATCATTTTTTATTACTTTTGCATCAGTAACTGTTAAGTTCTTTTTCTTTAGGCGGATATTTACGATTTCTGATCCAAAGGTATAGATACATGCGGTTGTTGGAACGGCTAATAGCATGCCTAGAACGCCAAATAAGCCACCAAATACTACAATGGATAATAGTGTCCATATGCCTGGTAATCCAACGGATTTGCCTA
>JALEVB010000181.1 GCA_022780745.1 Erysipelotrichaceae bacterium | reverse complement strand
TTTTTGATGCTGGTCGCTTCTGAGTCTTTTGATTTATTGATAACATTGTTGTTCAAATGATCACCTTCACTTTTTATAGGCAATTATAGAAAAAGGTATTGATGATAAATGTTGATAATTGCATATGCTATAAATAAGTTTTAATAACTGATATTTATGTATATTAAAAGACATATTGAATCTGTGATCAGTGAATGCCTACAACAATTTCCTGTATTATTGGTTACAGGTCCAAGAAAAGTTGATAAAACAACATTATTGTAGTACGTGTGCAAAAATTTTGGATATATAACATTTGATGATCCTCTAGTGTTAAAAGAAACCATAGAAGAAACAAATTTGTTCTTAATAAATAACGAACCTCCACTTTTGATTGATGAAGTTCATATTGGTATGTCTTATGATAAGATGGCGATATCGTTATGTAGAAAAATTAATTTAAAAGAAAACTATTTGTTTATCAAATATGTAATATATTAATTTATAAAAATCGATTATATTGATAATATTATTAGAAGATAAGGTAAGTAAGATGTTAGTTCAAGAAAAAATTAAAAAAGCGTTTATTTCATTAGTCATAGAAAACCAATCAATCAAAATACCTGTAAAAGATATTGTATCTAGAGCAAAGATATCGAGACGTTCCTTCTATAACTATTATCCGGATCGTCAAGCAATCACAGAAGATATTTATATCGAAACTATCGAAAGTACGATAAAAACATGTTTCGATAAAAAACTAACAACGGAAATCTTTGTTACAAAGATATACCAGGCTTTTCTTGATAATAAAGATTTTTTTATAATTGCTATAAAAGAGAATGATCAAAATAGCTTATTTGAAACAATAATTGAAAGAAACAAAATAGTATTTATACATTTATTTAAAGATGTCATAGAAGATCAAAATAAACTTGAATATCTTTCGTATAAATATGCTGCAACTCAAGTAATGCTATTGAAAAAATGGCTCATGTCCGGAATGATCGAATCCCCTGCTTTTATGACAGAGATTTATCTTGATTCCCATCAGAATTACGAGAGCATTCATGAATCAATAATCAATAAAAAAACGAATTGGTAGGCTTTTGCACACTTAACTTAATATGTGAATTGTACACCACTTTCACTTTGTTAAAATATTATCAAGGAGCTAATGTTATGACAAAGATGATGAAATGTGCGATTTATAATGCAATTAAAAATGTTACCGTTGAAGAAAGACCAATTCCAAAAGTAAGTGATAATGATGTCCTTATAAAAGTTTTAAAAGCTGGAATTTGTGGTTCTGATGTAGGTATTTATTTTCATGGCGGTGAAAATTACGGAGTATTTCCAGGCTCACAGTTTGGACATGAATTTGTAGGTATCGTAGTCGAAAAAGGAAAAAATGTATCTGAAGATATTAAGCTTCAAAGCAAGGTTTTTGTTGATCCTGTAATGAGTCAACCATATGGTGTAGCAGGTTCTGTTATGGCAGGTGCTTTCAGTGAATATGCATTAGTAAGTAATGCAAAAACAGGTGTAAATATCTATCCACTTGCTGATGATACCGATTTAAATGAGGCTGTAATAATCGAACCAATGTCTGTAGGAGCTCAAGGTGCACTAGCACATAATCCAAAATTAGATGATAAAATTGTTGTGCTTGGCGCAGGCCCTATCGGCTTAGGAGCTATAGCCGGTCTTATTGGAAGAGGAATTAAAAATGTTGTTGTAGTAGATAGAAATGATTTTAGACTAGCTAAAGCAGAAGCGTTAGGTGCCAAAACAATTAATACTACTAATAATGACCTTAAAGAAAAATTAATTGAAATATTTGGTGTTTATCCAGATTATTTCCCAATTCCAGATGTAGATATGTATATCGATGCTGCTGGAGCACCAGCGTTGCTATCTGAGGTATTTAATTATGCAAGGCATAACACTAAATATGCAATCATATCCGTATTTGGAAAAGTAGAATTGCAAGGAAGGCCTTTCATTGCAGCACAACCAATTATTTATGGTTCTCAGGGATATACTCATGAAACGATCACGGAAGTTATTGATCACATAGAGCATAAAAAAACACCAATTGCTTCGATGGTTACTCATAAATTTAAACATGATGATATAAGTAAAGCATTAGAATTTGCTGCAACTGGCGAAGGAATAAAAGTCGTTATCGACTACGAATTATAGGTTAATAAAACGTTAGTAAATTTTGCTAACGTTTTTGTTTACCTTGATATAGCTTAGATACTGTCTGTTTTCATAGAAGTGCAAGTTCGTAAAAACTGGTGACTTGGTTAAGCTAAGTGCTTAGATGCAATATCTAAGATGTCAACTTATTCAGCAAACTTTATTATGAATATCTGTAAAATAATATTCTATGCTTGCTTATTTATGTCCATCCTTCATATTATGATAACGATAGAAATAATATAGCTTTTGAGATTTTTTGAATCTCATTCTTCTCATAAACCATATTCTAGCGTTGTCACCATATTTCATTGGCTGAATAAATATTATCCATGCTAAAAGTATAGATAATCCAAGAGCGATGATACCAATGAAGCCTGGTATCAAAAGTGCCATTGATAATCCAAATAGCCCTAAGATACTGATAGCTATGATATCGATGTTTTCAAGTTGTCCAAATATCCCCTTCTTTTTAAGTAAACGACATGGGACATCAAATATATATTTCATAATTACCTTCCTAAGAATATCCCTTTAGCAAACGACCATGCACCCTTTGATAATCCTGATGCTGAATCGACTGCTCCAGTCGATGATACCATCTCTTCTACGACAGTTGGAGTCGAAGTCAGTACTCCTATCCAGACGATCGTTGATACTAGACCGCTGATGGTCAATATGCCACTCAATGTCGTTGCAAAGATATATATCTCGATGGTCATGATAAATTGTGTCAAACAAATAGAAAGCAGTTTTTTAAATAGCTCACCGATAGACGACTGTTTGGGATTATCTGAGATCGAAGCCCCTATATACCACCATGACATACCGACAAGTACGATAAGATCTATCACTCTTCTTGTGATGGATAATAGGATAACTAGCCAAGCGATACCGATCGCTATCATTCCTATGACGCCTAATACAAGTGTCAAAGAAGCATCGACACCGATAAATGCTCCACTATTTCCTATCGGAGCGATCTTTGCTAGAACTTTTGAATCGGCAAAGTTCTCATAGACGTTCTTTGGATGGATCTCATCGCCTAGCGTGTTCTCCATATATTTTAGATGTTCACTTTTTTCATTGGCATAACCACAATAAAAATCATACGCGCTCATACCTTCGATAGGTACTTTGATATTGCTATAGGAGTTATCCTGCATTAGAATCTCATATTTTATCTGTGTCTTGCCATCAGACCCTTTTAAGGCTGATACATTGGCAACACCAGCATCCTTTTGTCCAAGTTCACAATACGTCGAAAAGCTGATACCCGACTCTTTCATCAGTGTATATGCATCATAGAGTGATGTATCGAGCTCATCATTGGTGATCATGATAGTCGGGAGTTTCATCCCGGCATAACTTGTTACTACAAAGGCAGTGATGACGATATAGGGAATAAGATATGTCGTAAATACTGCCACGAAGACTTTCTTCACTAATTCGATGGCCGATGGAGCATAGATGTTATCACTAGTCATAAAGAAATTGCGATATATCGATCTGGCAAACTGAACGATTATTGCTGCTAGCGATAATGTCGATACTAAAGCGACAAGTGAATTAAGTGAACCAAATGATTTCAGGATCTCAAGTCCGGTATTATTGCCCGAGCTCACAGTTTCCATCAGCATCCTTACTAGTGAAGCATTGATGGAGTTCATGCCTTCTACTATGCCTAGTATCGCATTAACCACGCTGTTGTAGATATCTCCGATAAGATATGTTGTATTATAGGTATAATCGCAGCCACTAAG
>JALEVB010000179.1 GCA_022780745.1 Erysipelotrichaceae bacterium | reverse complement strand
TAAAACTTGCTTTCATAGATAAAACAAAAAAATTTTTACATTTTGCAAGTAAATTTAATATGTAATAATTTTTACGTATAATATAGTAATTTTTTAATAATTCATTCTAAATATAAAATTAAAAGCAATATTAAAAGATGTCTTCATTTTGACATCTTTTTTTGGTGTGCCAGGCATGGTACATATGTCCGTTCCAATGGTGATGTGGTTAATTATATGCTTAACCCAATTATTCTATTTGACACCAATAAGAAAAAGGGAATAACTGGTTTAGTTAATCCCCTTGATTACTACTTAGCTAAGCAGTTTTGTATATACTATAAATGTAGCGCCGTATACGAGAACCGTACGTACGGTGCAATGAGAGGGGTAAGGAAGTTTAATTTCTTCCTATACTCTATAGTATCTTTTCTATTAGTTCATCAACACTTGGCATATCAGTAATATCATTACCATAATGAACATAAGTTACTTTTAAATCTTTATCTGTAATAAGTAGGGCAGGTAACTGTAATTCATCACCTTCATAATCTCCGTGTTTAAAGCCTAGTGCTTTTGCATTAGCTACTTTGGCAGCTAGCTTTTCTTTGTCTTTTACCATATCTTCTTTACTAGCAGCAGGATTTATCTCTAGTGTTTTATAGATTTCTAGTTTATTATCACAAATGATTTCAAAAGGAATATTAGCATCCTTTAATTCATTTATAATATGTGCTTTGTCACTTTGCATGACTACAAATAGATCATATCCCTTGTCTTTGATCTTTTGGTAATTATTAGCTAATAGATGGACATCATAGCGACAAACAGTACAGCCAATGTAACGAATGATCCAGAAAACCGTTTTTTGTTTAACCAGATCAGATAGTTTTACATCATCATGTAATGAAGTAGTGATTTGAAAATCAGGAAGGGTATCATTAATATTTATTCTAGACATAGTAGAGCTCCTTTTTAACAAATTATAATGAATTTGTTAAAAAGTACAATTAATGTGATTGTAATAAATATCTGACATGTCTATAATAACAAATAGTTTGATGAGGATAAGATCTTAGACATTTTTCCAACAAAAATGTTACAAAATTTCAAGAATGTAAAGCAGATGAAAAATATAAAAAAGCTCATTTCTATATTCTAGAAATGAGCATTACTTACAATTGGTGCGGGTGAAGGGACTTGAACCCCCATGCCGTGAGGCGTCTGATCCTAAGTCAGGTGCGTCTGCCAATTTCGCCACACCCGCGTTGCATGTATTATTATAACAAGTACATATATAAAATTCAAGTGTTATTTTTTGAGATATTTGAAGTAAAATATAAGTATTAATGTTAGGAGATAAAATTATGCAATATCGTAATTTTAAAGATTTTAGTACTTCTTTATTGGGTTTTGGATGCATGCGTTTTCCAACTTTAGAGGATGGTACTATCGATGAACAAAAAACTTTTGAAATGTTAGATCTGGCTTTAGATAATGGGGTAAATTATTTTGATACTGCTTATCCTTATCATCAGGGACAATCAGAGATCGTTTTAGGTAAATGGTTACAGACGATCGATCGCGATAGTATTTATGTTACTAGTAAGATGCCAGTATGGAAGATCAATAGTATTGAAGAATTTGATAAAATATTAGATGAACAGTTAGAAAAATTACAGATAGATCATTTAGATTTCTATTTGCTTCACGCTCTTAGTAAACAAAGATGGGATCATGTCCTAGAGATGGGAGTATTAGATCATTTAAAGGATGTTTTAGCTAGTGGTAAAGTTAAACATATAGGTTTTTCTTTCCATGATGATTATGAAGTATTTGAAGAAATTATCAATGCTTATCCTTGGGATTTCTGCCAGATCCAATATAATTATATGGATAATAATTATCAGGCTGGTGATAAAGGCTATGCCTTAGCTAAGAAGTTAGGTATTCCAGTAGTAGTTATGGAACCAGTTAGAGGTGGTTTATTAGCTAATGTTCCTGATGATATTGATAAGATGTTTAGGGAATATAATGACTGGTCTAATGCTAGCTATGCACTTAGATGGGTAATGAATCATGATAATGTCATGTGTGTTTTATCTGGTATGTCTAATTTAGAACAGGTCAAGGATAATTTAGTTACAGCTGATACTTTTATGCCATTAACTGATGATGAAATGAAGATCATTGAAAAGGCTAGGGATATGTTCTTAGCTAGAACTAAAGTTAATTGTACAGCCTGCAGATATTGTATGCCTTGTCCATTTGGCGTTAATATTCCTGGTAACTTTAAGGTATATAATGAGGGTAATATCTATCAGAAAGCTGATTTGAATAAGAGTGCTTATTTAGATATGGATGAAAGTACTAGAAGTACAGCTTGTAAAAAATGTCAGGCTTGTGTTACTAAGTGTCCTCAGCATATCAATATTCCTGTTGAGCTTGCTAAGATCACTAAAGAATATGAATAAAAATAAGAGGTTCACTATGTAGTGAACCTCTTATTTTATTGATTCATAATGTTTTGATCTAACTGCAGATCGTTTTCTCTAAATTGGACTTTGTATAGTTTACTATAGATACCATTTTTAGCCATTAGCTTATCATGAGTATCTTTTTCAATGATCTTACCATTAGCGATTACTGCGATTTCATCAGCGTTTCTTATCGTTGATAAACGATGGGCAACAACGATCGTTGTTCTGCCTTTACATAATTTATCTAGAGCCTGTTGGATCAAAATTTCAGTCGTATTATCTAAGGCACTGGTTGCTTCATCAAGGATAAGGATACTTGGATTCTTTAAGAATACTCTGGCTATTGATAGTCTTTGTTTCTGACCGCCAGATAGTTTGACACCTCTTTCACCAATCTGAGTTTCAAATTTATCAGGCAAAGTCATGATATAGTCATAGATATTTGCAAGTTTACTTGCTTCAACGACTTCTTCATAGCTGGCATTCAGATTGCCATATAGGATATTTTCATAGATGGTTCCTGAAAATAAGAAGACATCCTGCTGAACGATACCGATATTTTTTCTTAATGATTCAAAGGTAATATCTTTGATGTCGATATCATCGATTTTGATAGTGCCTTGTGATATCTGATAGAAATTAGGCAATAAATGACATATCGTTGTTTTACCGCCACCACTTGGTCCTACTAGGGCTAGAGTTTGTCCTTTTTTGACTTCAAAACTGATATCATCAAGGACTTTTTTGTTTGCTTCATATTGGAAGGATACATGATCAAAACTGATATGACCATCCAGATGATCAATATTTTTGGCATCTGGTTTTTGATATTCAATAGGCTGATCCATGATTTCTAAGAATCTTTCAAAGCCTGTTACTCCATTTTCATACTGTTCAACAAACTGTATTAATGTTGTAACCGGGCTGATAAATAGGTTGATCGATACGATAAAGGTTGAATAATCACCAAAAGTTATCTGGTTGTTATATAAGTATATGCCACCAGCAATTAAAACAATTACATTAAAAATATCAGTAATAAACTGGGTGCTGGAATGGAATTGTCCCATAGCTTTATAAGCTTTTTTTCGGGCTTTAACAAATTCAACATTTCCGACTTCAAATTTTTCCTGTTCCTTTTCACTATTATTAAAAGCTTTAGTTACTCTAATACCTGAGATACTGCTTTCTAAGGCAGCATTGATGGATGCTACAGATATCTTTGATTCCATATAGGCTTCACGCATTTTACCTTTCATTACTAAAGATACAATGACTAGAATAGGTACACAGCTAAAGATGATCAAAGTTAATTTAATATTGATAGTACATAGATATAGGAATGAACCTATGATCATAACTCCGCAGATAAAGATATTTTCTGGTCCATGATGCGCTAATTCACTGATATCCATCAGATCATTAGTCATTCTTGACATGATCCTTCCGGTTTCATGATTATCATAGAATTCATATGGGAGCTGCTGCAGTTTGGTAAACATGTCACGTCGCATTTGTGCCTGCATTTTAACACCAATGACATGTCCATAATATTGAACAAAATATCTTAGTAACATTCTTACAAAGTATAATGCAAATAGGGTAATTCCTAAATAGATGACCATTTCT
>JALEVB010000156.1 GCA_022780745.1 Erysipelotrichaceae bacterium | reverse complement strand
GAATCCGTAAAACAAGTCTTATTAAGCTTTTTAACTTCTTTAAACAAAGCCGTCAAGAATTCAGCATTTTCCATGCACTCTCCACCGCTAACGGTAATACCCTGAATAAAATCCTTCTCAAATATGATCTTATCCATAACCTCTTCAACACTCATATAGCTGATCTTAGGACTAGCCATATGTTCACATGTCTTTATACAAGTATCACAATTAACACACTTATCCTTATGCCAAACAACCTTGCCATCAATGCTCTCTAACGCATTTACAGGGCATTTAGCAACACATTTTTGACAATTAATACAAAAGTTAATAGTCTCAGGATTATGGCAATACAAGCATCTAAAAGGGCATTTCTGAAAGAAGATGGCCATGCGATTACCAGGACCATCTACATTAGAAAATTCAATTATACGATTAATTGGTGCCTTCATTTTTACCAACTATCCTACGATCTAAAGCATTAGAACAATCTCTAGCACCCTGACCAAAGACACTAACATTATTTAAAGACTGCTTACCAGCATCAAGTTTAGCAAGTTCACTCTTCTTAACAAGATAACCAGTAACTCTAACAACATCATTATTCTCTAAATAACCACTAAAGTAACGCATACCATTCTTAATAGCACCCTTAATAATATCGATCAAAGCATCAGGAGTATTCACCCAAGTCTCTTCAAACTTAAAGATATCACCAATACCAGTCTCAAAATACTTATGGAACAAACAGCTATGCATGATCTGCTTAGGCATTACAGGTTCACTACCAACAGGAATTCTAGCACCAGGACTATTCTCTCTACCATCAGAATCAATACCAACTTGAGCATGCAAACGATAATGATGACCAAAATTAGCAGCATACTTAGACTCATGAGCCCCAACAATACCATGAAGTTTCTCCATGATTCTAACACCTAACTTATCAGCCTCTTCATTATTACCATAACCTTTGCTAGGATCACTAATACCTAATAAATGATTACAGCACTCAGCCAAACCAACCATACCAAACATACCAGTAAAGTTATCCAAATCTACAAAGCCTTCAGTAACCAAGAAATTAGATTTAAAGAAACTACTCTTCTCAACGATAAATTCAATACGATCATCCATCATCTTTAACATCAAAGAAGCATAATAAGGTAAAACATTATCAATAAAGTCATCAGCATCCTTAGCTTTCAAACTACATTCATACATTCTAAGACGAGGTAAAGTAAAGCCTCCTCCACCTTCTCTTAAACCATTATAACAGCTAGCAATGGCATAATCTTTGCCCCACTCTTTAGTAAACATCTTATCATTAGCAAAACTTGGCTTAGCTGTCTTTAACATGCAATCGATACAAAGCTTCATAAACTCATCACTAGTACGTTCAGGATCATATTTAACAGTTAAATTAGGAATAGCCAATTGCATTTCAATAGTCAACTCTAAAATAATACGAGCAGTAACCGTATCCTTGCCACTTAAATCAGCATGAACAAATGAATCACATAATGTTCTATCTATATTCAACAAGAATAAACCTATAGCCTTCTTAGCCATTTCATAAGGTTCTTTTACAACAAATGGTTCCAACAACTCATCTAAAGTACCAAGATAAACAGGATAAGAAGTAATAGAAGGAACATGACGATACATAATTAATAAACTATTCAAAGCTTCATACAGATCCTTAGGAGCATCCAACTGTAAAAACTTAGAACCCTTATCCAATAACAGTTGATATCTAGGGCAAATATAACGAGGACGATAAGGAGCATTACCCTCATTCAAATCACAAATAATACCTTCATTCTTAGCCTTAACCAATTCATCAGATAACTCAATAGTATGATCAAAACTCTCAGCCAAACGAGCTAAAGCCAATAACTGTTGTGAATAAGTCAATGTCTCATTAGTAATTATATCTAAAACTTCTTTCATGAATAAACCTTCCTCCATCTATTACGCACCTAAATTATACAATACTAATTTTAAAATAATAAACAAATATGCTCAAAATATATAACAATTTTAAAAAAACTGCTAAATTACTTTAGCAGTACTAATATTAAACTATTTAACACCCGTATTAGGCACTACATAACCGTCATCGGTAACACTATTAGGTGTAGAAACAGGTGTTGGTGTAGGAACAACTTCAGCAGGCTTTACAGTTAACGTTAATTTTACTGTTGCAGGACCATCGTTAAAATTATGTTTTAATACTTCAGGTAATGGGGCAAGAACACCTTCATATTCCAAAGGATTATTAGAATTTTTTATCCATTCCACTACTCTTACTTTATATACTATTCCCGATTTGCCAATAACTTCTGCTTCTGTTGGAAATCTCTCAGTATTGATATCATCAGCACTATCTACTTCCATAGACATTGCTGGAATACTATCAAATTCATCTTTTGCTGTAGGATCAAATTTGTAAGTAACTGTTAAAGTACCATCAGTATTCATAGTTACACTTGTAGCATCAAACCCATTAACAGAAGCTGATGTTTTTATTGGTGAGCCATCAATATACATATCAATGAATGCATACCCTGTTTTTGGAGTTAGAGTAACTGATGCTATATATTCTTTATAATAACCTGCGGTTTCATCTGTTGTATTCCATTCAATAGAAGATGCTGTATAATTAACATCTGTTGTGGATTTATTAATTTCTTCTGCTAAAGACTTGCCAGGCACAGGATTAGAAATATTAATAGATACTCTATTAATAGTTTGTTTAGCTTCGACAGCATATATCATTCTTTGTTCTAAATCAGTAGTTTCTAACCACACCTTACATTTTGATAGATCAATATCAGTAATATTCAATGCGTTTATAATATCAGTTTTTGTAACTTTATTAACACTACCATCAGTTGGAATATATTTTATATATGACCAATTAT
>JALEVB010000154.1 GCA_022780745.1 Erysipelotrichaceae bacterium | reverse complement strand
TTACTGCTGATATCAGGATAAACAACCATCATGATCCCAGAAAATAAACTAAACAGCGATATGAAAATCATATCATTTCTAAATGTTCTTAATTTCTTTAACATAGCTATCACCTTCAACTATATTATAACAAATAATATGTATCATTGCTGATCATTAAAGTAAGCTAATGCAAAATCCCCCACTGCCTTAGCTAGTTTTTCAATATCCATACCTTCCGTATTAATAACCATATTATAGCTATCCGAAGCACCCCAAGGACGATTAGAAACGATTTCTCTGGTTCTAGCTCTTCCAGTATCAACTCTTTTGACCATTTTTTCCATTTCTTTATAACTAATATCTTCTTTAGCATGCTCTAAACATCTTTGAACTCTTGTATGTAGTGGAGCACAAACAAAGATGGAAAAAGGATGAAGATCCTTTAACACTTCATCAGCACTTCTTCCAACAATAATACAATTACGACCCTTCTTAGCAATTTCCTTAATAATATTCTGTTCATCCAGCAATAGACCCACTTTATCTCCTAATGGCAAAGCCAATGAAGAACGAAAAGTCTTAGGAACGACCTGCCATCCTTTACTATTTAATATCGCATCTACATACTCTTCATCAAAATTATTACTTTTAGCCAGATATTTAATAATATCTTTATCATAATAATCATAATTAAGATAGCTAGCTAAATACTTTGCAAGCTGCCTGCCATTAGAGCCAAACTGTCTGCTGATCGTAATAATATTCATAATTTACATCCCCCTTAAGACAAAAAGCAGGAAGATCCTGCTTAATTTGTATAATTATCAAAATATCCCTGTACTAAAACTACAGGTGTTCCCTTATCACCAGAACCACTTGTTAGATCACATAATGAACCAATTAGATCAGTTAACTGACGAGGAGTTGTACCCTGAGAAGCCATATTTCCTTTTAAATCATTATCTTTAGTTTTAATTTTTTCAATAATAGCTTCTTTTAAAGCATCAGCTTTCAAATCTTTAAAATCATTATCAGCCAGATATTTTAACTTCAATTCATTTGGTGTACCAATCAATCCATCAGTAAATCCAGGAGATACCACAGGATCAGCTAATTCCCAGATCTTACCCTGAGGATCTTTGAATGCACCATCACCATAGACCATTACTTCTAGATGTTTACCTGTTTTATCTAATAGCTGTTTTTGAACTTCTAAAACAAATTCCTTACAGTTTCTAGGGAATAATTTAACCATCTCTTCTGTGGATTTATTAGAACCTAATAAACCATATAATTCATTAAAGCCACTACCATCAACACTACTAGTTAAAATATCATCTAAACCATAAACGATTCTCGCATCATGTTTCTTTAAAATACGTTTAGTACGTTTACGTGAATGAATATCACAACATAAGACACAATCAGTATAATCTAAGATCTTAACAGCATTATTAGCAAATATTACTTCTACTTCACAATTTTCACTCTTGATCAAATCTTTATAATATTCAATATAATCAACATTTGTAAATTCATGCTTAGGATAGCCAAATAATTCACGATATTTTTCTTCTGTTAAGACATCTGTATATGGATCAACATTAGCTTCATCAACCATGTCTAAACTAATCAAAGCATTACCAACTTCATCAGATGGATAACTTAACATTAAAACTATTTTCTTGGCACCTCTAGCAATACCCTTTAAACAGATCGCAAAACGATTTCTAGAGATAATAGGAAAAATAACTCCAATCGTTGCATCCTGATATTTATTATGAATATCCTTAGCAATCGCATCTACACTAGCATAATTTCCCTGACTTCTTGCAACGATAGATTCCGTAATACCTACTACATCTCTATCATGTAGTTCAAAATTATCACTTTTTGTAGCATTAATAACACTATCGACAACAATATCTACTAAATTATCATTTTCTTTGATTATTGGACAGCGTATTCCTCTTGAAACTGTACCCGTATTTCTTACCATATATTAACTCCCTTATTATTTTACATATCAATGATATCAAATTTATATAGTTTTAACAATTATTCAAACTTCCCTTTTAACATAATTTTATGATCATTTATTGCCCATTTACCTCTAAGCAATACACTTTCAATATCAAGCTTACTATCTAGTACTAATAGATCACTATCATATCCAGCCATAATTTTACCTTTATTAGAAAGCTTTAAGATCCTAGCTGGATTAACAGTTAATAATTTTAAAGCCTTCTCTAAACCAATATTATTAGCCAAATACTTGATCGTTTGATGCAAATATGAACAATTAGCGTAAGTTAAGCCAATACAATTACCATCTTTATCAAACTTAGGCATTGAACCAAAAGCGTCACTCGAGATACTAATATGATCAATTGAATCATCATTGATAATACTTAATAATTTTTCCATATCTTCTTTATCACTAATAGTACAATCGATATTACCACCTAAAGATATTAGTTTTTGTCCTTCTTTGATCAATTTATCATTTCTTAACATATGAGTAGGCAAAAAGACGCGAGCTGGCAAATCACAATTATCTAATGCTTCAAATAATGGTTCTAGTCCCTTTTTACCATCTCCCATATGGATAGTAACTATTCCAGCCTTATTACTTAACATTCCAGCACGATAAGCTTTACTACCTATTTCAATTAACTGTGAAGAAGTGATATTAGAACTGCGATGATCACTCATAGCACACTTGACACCAATAACTTCATCGATCATTAAAATATCTTTTTCAATATCATCAGTCAATGTCATAGGTGGATAAGCATAAGAACCACATAAAGTATATACACTAAGACATTCCATTTTTAAAGCTTTAGCCTTGGCAATCAAGCTTTCCATACTTCTGGTAATACCATCAGTACCAAGTAAACCAACAACACTTGTTACTCCACAAGTTGTAAAAGCACTTAGAAAAGATTCAATAACTCTACTATTATAGCCTTGTTCCATTCCACCGCCTGTAATATGAACATGATTATCAATATATCCTGGAACAATGGTCTTATCACTTAAGTCATAACACTCTATTTCCTGATGATTTTGATAAGCACTTAGATCATCATCGATCAAAACAATTTTATCGCTTGCTAACAATAGATCTTTTTTACCTAAATATTGGGGAGCATATATCGTTGCATTTTTTAATAATTTCATAAATACCTCAAAATAAATATAATTTTATTCTATTTAGTTATTATATAATATATTCAAAGAGGTTTGACAATGGAAAATATTGATTTTGAACAGGCAAAAAATTATGGTATTACAACCAATCATCAGTTAATGGATAGTGGTGAACTACGCTTTAGATTAAATAGTGAACATGGCAGTTCCTATATTCTAACCAAAGCAAAAAGTGAACAATACTGGCAAAACAGCCATGTTCACTATCATAAGAAAGAATTATATCTGATTGAAAAAGGTTGGGTCATCATTGCCTTAATGAAAGAAAAGGTTGAATTTATCAAACTTCATGAAAATGAAAGTTTAATGATCATGCCTAATATTCCACATAATCTATATATCAGCAAAGATGCGATCATTCATACCATCAAATATGGCAGTGAAGATACTGACTGGTATCCTTATCCCAAATTAGATGAAATATGTAAAAAAAGTGATATATCAGAACTTATCTAATACATCACGATACTGATCATAAAAATGTTTTTT
>JALEVB010000153.1 GCA_022780745.1 Erysipelotrichaceae bacterium | reverse complement strand
AGGATAATACATGATACCATCTTCCAGATAATTTTTAGTCGTCTTTACTAATTCTTCTACATTAAAATTTTCTAAGGCACTAACCGGAATTATTTCTTTAAAATCATATAAAGAAGTATATCTTAATAATAATTCTCTTACTTGTTCTTCTTGCAAAAGATCGATCTTTGTTAAGATCAGAAATACAGGAAGATCCTGTCTTTTGATCATATCCAGAATATACTGATCCCCTGTTCCAAATGGCTTAGTACCATCAACTAAAAAATAAATAAGATCAACACTACTCATAGTCGTATAAGCTTCTTTATTCATCTGTCTGCCTAATTCATGAATAGGTTTATGAATACCAGGCGTATCAATAAAGATGATCTGAGCTTCATCATCAGTTAATACTCCTCTTATCGCATTTCTGGTAGTTTGAGCCTTACTGGAAATAATTGCCAGTTTCTGTTTAACTAAAGCATTTAATAAAGTCGATTTACCTGCATTTGGTCTACCGATCAATCCCACAAATCCTGATTTCATTTTACAAGATCATCCTTAGAAAAACTAAATGGCAATAACTCCTTGATATTAGTTATCTGCATATCAATACCATTTGATAAAACAATTGGCGTATCTTCATTCAACAATTCAGATAATACCTGACGACAAATACCACATGGAGCACCAATTCTTCCTCCATCAGTAACGATTGCCAATACTTCGATATCATCTTTGCGATATCCATAACTATAAGCTCCAAATATCGCACTTCTTTCACCACAGTTAGTTGCTCCATAAGAAGCATTTTCAATATTAACACCTCTAAACATCCTGCCATCTTTACATTTGACACATGCTCCAACATGGTAGTTAGAATATGGTGCATAAGCATCTTTCATCGCTTCAAAAGCTTCATTTAATACATCCTGATACATAAAGTATATCCTTTCTATAATATATGAGTGATAAAAATCATTGATCCAATGATCAAACTAATGATGCTGGCAAATAATACCGCACCAGCACTAATATCCTTAATTTTTTTGATACGCTTATCATAAGAGGTTGAATATAGATCACATAATAATTCAATACAGGTATTTAATATCTCACTAACAATAACCATGCCAATACATAATAGTATCGTAACAAATTCTAATAGCTCTAATTTCAAGATAAAACAGACTATTAAAGTTATTAAAGCTAAAACAAACTGTATTAATACACTCTTATGCCTAATAGCTAATAATAAACCTTCAAAAGCAACCTTAAATTTCACGTTTAACCACCTGGTCAATAATAAGATCTTGAATTTTGAACATTACTTCTTCATCTTCTTTTTGCATATGATCATAACCTAAACAATGTAATAATCCATGCAAGAACAAAAAAGCAAATTCTCTTTCAAAGCTATGGCCATATTCCTTAGCTTGAAGATAAGCATAATCAACATTGATAAAAACATCACCTAACTCTTTTTCCGTTTCCATCATTTCATAATCATCAATTTGATCATTGATTGCAAAACTTATAACATCAGTTACCCTATCTATATTGCGATAATCACGATTGATCTCTTTGATCTTTTTAGATCTGACCAAAATAACTGATATCGTATAATCATCTTTTAATTCTAATTCTTTTTCTGCAACCTTTGCAACCTGGTCAAATAGATAATAATAAGGTTTAAACTCTTTACTTCTGGTTTTATTTGTAATTACAATATTCATAATATCTAAGCTCCGCTTATTCATTATATCATATTATGTATATGCAAATATCATTTAATTATTAGTCAAATACAGGTACTTATGTTAATTCTTCTTTAATTTTATGTAAAGTTTTGTTAAAATTTTAATTAGCTAGAAGGTAGAGGGAGTTTACATGCAAGCGATTACACTAGCCGATATCCGCTGGGATATGATCCTGGGAGGATTTGGCTTATTCTTATTTGGTATAAAATTTATGGGTGACGGTTTAAAATCCGTTGCTGGCGATAAACTTCGTGACTACATTGACAAATATACATCAAACCCTATCATGGGAGTATTAGTTGGAGCGCTGATTACGATCCTGGTTCAATCATCTAGTGCTACTACAGCTATTACTATCGGTTTAGTTAGAGCTGGTTTAATGAAACTTGAACAGGCTGCTGGGGTCATCTTTGGTGCTAATATTGGTACAACAGTCACTTCTTTTTTAATTAGTTTGTCAATTGATCAATATGCTTTATATGTCGTATTCTTAGGTGGTATCGTAATAAGTTTTGCCAAAAGCAAGAAGTTTCGATATATCGGTGAGATCATCTTAGGATTTGGTTTATTATTCTATGGTCTAAGTATCATGGGTGATTCATTAAAAGTCTTAAAAGATCTTCCACAATTTGTTCAATTTGCCCAAGCAATGAGTACTAATTCCATTTTAGCATTATTAGCAGGTGCTATTATGACAGGTATTGTCCAAGGTAGTGCTGCTACTATCGGTGTTGTACAAAAGATATATGAAGCTGGTGGTATGACATTTATGGCAGTATTACCATTTGTCTTTGGAAGTAATATCGGTACAACAGTTACAGGTATCTTAGCTGCATTAGGCGGATCATTATCAGCTAAAAGAACAGCTGGATTACATACCCTATTTAATGTTATTGGTACGATGATCGCGATGATACTGTTACATCCATTTGCTAATTTTATCATCTATTTATCTAATACATTAAATATTCCATTAATGATGCAGATAGCTGTAGCCCATATTATCTTTAATGTAACTACAACTTTGATCCTATTACCATTTTTAGGTACTTTATGTAAGATCATCAGAAAGATCATTCCTGGCAATGAACCAGAAAAGATTGAAATCAATGTTGATGAATTAGAAACAATACAGGAAACTGCTGTTCCTAGTGTATCTTTAAATGTTGCTGAAAAAGCTATCATTAAGATGAGTACGATCGTTGATCATAATGTTAAAGAAACAAGAAACTTCTTTATTAATAAAGGTCAAGCTGAAGATAAAGAAAACTTAAGTCAGTCAGAATCATTGATTAATTCTTTAGATAATAAGATCACTACATATATCTTAAAAGTAAGTAATATGCCACATATGACCGAAAAAGATATGGCAGATATGAACTTACATTTACAGGTAATTAAAAATCTTGAAAGAATCGGTGATCTATCCATGAATCTGGCAGAATTCTTTGAAATGGTAACTGAAGCTAATGAACAATTCTCTAAAGAAGCATCTGATGATATCAACCAGATGTTTGATATGTTTCTACATATGCTAAATCTATCAATGGAAATCTATGAAAAACGAGATTTCCACCTATATTCAGCCCTTCTGGAAGATGAAAACTATATGGATGGCTTAGAGTACCAGGCAAGAGAAAGTCACTTCAAACGTATGCAAGCCAATGTATGTACCAATGGTGTTGCAAGCAGTGTCTATTGTGATATCCTAGGTAATCTAGAACGTATGAGTGATCATTGCTGTAATATTGGAAGATGTGCCATAACAGCCGATGGAAAAATCATCGATAGTTTGCCAAAAGTTGAAGTAACTAAAGAATAGACCAAAACGGTCTATTCTTTTTATATTATCTTAGTTGTATATTCTTCAATATTAATGATGCGATCAACGATATCTTCATAAAATGAAGGATCATGAGAAACAAGAATAACATTCTGCTTATATTCCTTAATAGCTTTTTTCAATTCTTCTTTAGCATCAACATCCAAATGATTAGTAGGCTCATCTAGAAAAAGAATATTACAAGGCTTATTCATAATAAGCGCTAATCTAAATTTAGCCTGTTCTCCCCCACTTAATACATTAACATGACTTTCAATATGATCAGTAGTTAAACCACACTTAGCTAAAGCACTACGACACTCATAATTAGTATAAGAAGGATAATGATCCCAGAAAGCATCCAATGTTGTCTTAGTAATACTATGATCTTCCTGCTTAAAAAAACCTACCTTCATCTTCCTATCACATTCAACATAGCCACTAATAGGCTCAAGATCTTGCATCAAAGTTCTAAGTAAAGTGGTCTTTCCTAGACCATTAACACCCTTGATCGCAATTTTCTCATTTCTTTCCACTACTAAGTTAATAGGACGACATAAAGGATGATCATAACCTATAACCAGATCCTTACACTCAATTACAGTCTTAGATAAAGTAACATCTGTTTTAAAATTAAAAACCGGTTTAGCTTTCTCTTTAGGCTTTTCAATAAGATCCATCTTATCTAATTTCTTTTGTCTCGAAGCTGCCATATTTCTTGTCGCTACTCTTGCCTTATTACGAGCAATAAAATCCTGCATATTACTAATCTCTTTTTGCTGACGCTCATATGCCAGTTGCTGATTTCTTACCTTAATTTCATGCTGTTTGATAAAATTATCATAATTACCAGCATATCTGGTAAGTTCACAATTTTCAACATGATAAATAATATTAACAACATCATTTAAAAAAGAGATCTCATGACTAACCAGAATAAAAGCATTATCATAATTCTGCAAAAAATTAGTTAACCATTTGATATGATTCTCATCTAAATAATTAGTAGGCTCATCCAAGATCAGTATCATAGGATTTTCAAGCAACAATTTACACAACAATACCTTAGATCTTTGACCACCACTAAGATTACTAACGTCATGTTCTAAACCAATATCCAATAATCCTAAGCCACTAGCTACTTCTTTGATCTTAGTATCGATCATATAAAAGCCATTATGATCTAATATCTCCTGTATTTGGGCAGTATCATCCATCAATGCATTTAACTCATCATCAGTTGCTTCAGCCATCTTCTCATATTTGTCCATCATTTCTTTTTCTAGATCAAAAAGCGGTAAAAAAGCATCTTTTAAGATATCATATATCGTCTTGCCCTTTTCTAGGATCGTATGCTGATCAAGATAACCTACACTAATATGATTACACCAGCTGATCTTACCTTCATCAGGTGTTATCTTATTAGTAATAATATTAAGAAAAGTACTCTTTCCTTCTCCATTAGCTCCTACTAAACCGACATGTTCTCCTTTTAATAGTCTAAATGATACATTTTTTAAAATTTCTCTTTGAGCAAAAGAGCATGATACATTACTTACAGTTAATATACTCATATATTTTCCTTTCCAAAATAAAAGTGGATATAAATCCACAATTATTTATTATTAGCATAGCTTTCAATGATTTTTTGAACCAAAGGATGTCTAACAACATCATCGCTAGTTAATTGTAAGATCTTGATTTCTTTAATATCTTTTAAAGTCTTAACCGCATGTATTAATCCCGAAGGCTTGCCAGCAATATCCATTTGTGTAATATCACCAGTAATAACCATTTTAGAATTAAAGCCTAAACGTGTTAAAAACATTTTCATCTGCATTATCGTTGTATTTTGAGCTTCATCCAGAATAACAAAGCTATCTTCCAAAGTACGTCCACGCATATAAGCAAGAGGAGCTATTTCAATAACCTTCTTCTCAATTAATTTATCTGTCTGTTCAACACCTAGCATATCATGTAATGCATCATATAATGGTGTTAAATATGGATCGACCTTTTCTTTTAGATCACCTGGCAAAAAGCCTAAGCTTTCTCCTGCTTCAACAGCAGGTCTAGTTAATACTATTCTTTTTACTAAACCTTTTTTAAGCATTGACACAGCTTCAATTACAGCCAGATATGTTTTACCAGTACCAGCTGGTCCTAAAGCAAAGCAGATATCATATTTCTCCATAGCTTCAACAAAAGCTTTTTGACCATTAGTCTTAGGAGCAATTACTTTACCAGTTAAAGTTCTACCAATGACCTTTTTACTTAAACCAGTTAGATCAACTTTTTCACTTTTAGTAACTAAACGAAAACAATACATAACATCTCTATCAGTTACGATCTGTCCCTTTTTAACTACTTCATATAAAGCCATCAATACTTCCTGTATCATGCCAAATGTTGCATCATCAGCATTATTAATAATAAAATCATTATTTCTAAATGTGATATTAGTATTAAAACATGAAGATAAGATCTTAATATTATTGTCATTAATACCAATAATATTCATCGCTTTATCCTGATCTAGATCTTCAAAATGTATGGTTCTATTTGTTTCCAATATGTTTCCTCCATAATTCTTAATCAAAACTTTACTATCATTATATAGCCTAAAATGCTAAAATAAAATAGCAAATTTGGAGGTAAACATGAAACGAATAGAACTAACAAATATGCCTAATACTCGAGATTTAAGCTATATCTATAATAAAGATGGCAAACAAATAAAACCATATAAACTAATTAGAAGTGGTGCAACTGCCCAGGCAACAACAGACGATATAGCCATTCTAGTCAACCAGTATCATTTAAAAAGAGTAATTGATTTTCGTACTCTTCATGAGATCAATGAACAGCCTGATTATTTAATAGATGGTATTATATATATATTTAACCCTATTATCGAAACATTTAGAGCTGGCGTAACTCATGAAAAAGATATATATAAGCAAAAACCTAAAAATCAGCTTGAATGGTTAGCAAGAACGATTGAAGAAATGAATTTTACAGTCAAAGATAATATGAAATTTATCTATGATAAGATCTTATCAGATGAATTCTCTATTAAGCATTATCAATCATTTTTTCATATCTTATTAGAAGAAACTGATGGTGCTACCCTATATCATTGTTCAGCTGGTAAAGATCGTGTTGGTATTGGTACGATATTATTATTAAGTGCTTTAGATGTCGATCGCCAAGTGATCATTGACGATTATTTATTTACTAATAACTGTTATCAAAAAGATATTGATAAGATCATGGATGATATGAAACAGCAAAACTTTAAAGATAGCATCATTGAACAGATACCATACTGTCAAGGAGTATGCAAGGAATATGTCGAACATATCTTTGATATCATCGACAATAAACACCATGGTATAAATAGCTATCTGCATGATGTTTTAAAGCTTACAGACGCTGATCTAAACAAACTAAAACAAATATACCTAAAATAAAAAATGGCTAAAAAAAGAAAAATAAAGTACAAAAACTTAAGCATCATGATCATATTGTTCATGATCATCATTATCCTTATAACAATATTACTAAATAAAAGCAAATACCAGATAACATCACACAACAACATTGATAATATACCATTACATCATTATGATATCGAACTATTACAAAATGATAATGGTTTATTATCATACCCTAATGCTACACTAGGAATCGATGTATCAAGCCATCAGGGAAACATCGACTTTGAAAAAGTAAAAAATGATGGCATTGATTTTGTCTTTATCCGAATAGGATATCGTGGCTATCAAAGCGGGAATATCAGCCTTGATGACAAATTTGAAGAAAACATCATCAATGCCAAAAAAGCTGGACTAAAAGTTGGAGTATATTTCTTTTCTCAGGCTATAAATGAAAAAGAAGCAATCGATGAAGCCAACTTTGTTCTAAAACACCTTAAAAAATACCAGTTAGACTTACCGATTGCTTATGACTTAGAAAAGATAGACTATGATGATAACTATCGAACCAAGGATCTGACTGCTATCGAAAAAAGCAATATTGCTTTAGCCTTTTGTGGCAGAATCGAACACCAGGATCAAAATGTCATCATCTATACCAATCCTGATTTAGCATATAACCATTATGACATCAATGCCTTATATAACTACGATATCTGGTTAGCCAACTATATACCACAATTCAATTACCCATATGATTTTAAATACTGGCAGTTTAGTGAACATGGTAAAGTAGATGGTATCGATATCGATGTCGATCTAAATTTAATGTTTAATTAGAGCATACCCTGCTCTAATTTTTATTTATAACTAACTTCTAAAGAATAATCTTTAGCTACACTTTTAACTATTGGTGAATACATCTCCTATACTACTAATTTACCAAAACGCATAGCAGTATTTATTGCATCAGTATCATCAAGTTTCTTTTGCATCTTATTTCTAGCCTCTTCTTGAATTTGACTAGCCTGTTCGATAGTTAGACCGATATCTCCAAAAGCTAATAAACCTTTTTCAACATCACCAAACTGTATATCATTCTCATTAATATTAATATCTTCCTGCACAGGATAAGGAATATATAAGCTTATGATCTTATTATCATTGTCAACCTTAATATCATAAATATCCACATCACTCATATCAACCGTATAAACCACACTACCTTCATAAACGATAAGCTGATACTTGCTAAAGATAGCCCAATTAAACAAACCAGTATCAGTTAAAGTAACAGTATCAGATACTTCTTGTTCATAAACTTCAATTTTCTTAACTTTTGTCGAATTAGTAATTATCGCTTCTTCAAAATCTGCAGCCGTATAACCCAAAAAAGCATCATCATCCAAAATAAGATCATGGCTGATACTAGGATCTTCAAAAGTAACAAACTGCTTAAGATCCTCCTTAAAATTATCCATTTTATTACCAATAAACAGCACTATAACCAAAACAAGTACTATAGTAATGACCAAAGAAATGAAACTATTATTTCTAACACCCTTGCTAGCACCCTTTTTAGCAGCATTCTCCACCTGTTTTAAAAACTGATCTTCTCTATCCTTATCCACCATAAAATATTCCTCTATTTGCTTTTATTAAGCCTTTGCTTCAAATATTCACTCAAATTATGATCAACACAATATATATAACAACCCTTTTGTCCTCGTGATAATAAAGTACGATAAGTATTCTTAATGATTTTATCAGCTAACAATTCAGCTTTCTTCTTATCCTCTTTATATAATTTCTTTATTCCTTTTAGTGACTGATCAGTTTTCGCTCTTTTAGTAAAATCTGTAACTAAATGACCATCCTCATATCTAAGATCCTCACCAATAATAACACCAACATAATCAAACTCCAGACCCTGACAGGTATGAATACATCCTGCTTCATTAACAGAATCCTCATCAATAGCCCAGGTATCACTAGAATCTAAATTCCATGACATCTCAAAATCATTGATCTTAATATCATGATAATTACTATTATTCTTTTGCCCACTTATCCAGTCCCAGCAATAGCCAGCAACGATCCTAGATTTATTATTTAAATGATTTTTAGCATAAATATTCTGTCTTAAACTAACAGGATCATCAAAGATTCTGATATCATAATCAAATTCAAACTCATCATCTAATTCTGTATTGATCTCTAAAACATTATCTAACCATGATATATAAGAATCTGAACCATTGCATCTAAACTGCGAAACTAATTCATCTTCATATATTTCAGCCTGATAATAATTACTCCATTTCTTGATTTCATCACTGCTTCCTATATCCTGCAAAGTAACCATCTGATTATCATCAACAAAAAAGATACTCAACTTTGCAGCATTGATAATTTCTTTGATCTGATTTTCACCCATATTTCTAAACAAACCAGATTTCTCATTTAAACGATGAGCTTCATCAACGATCAGACAATCGAACAAATCTTGCTTAGTATCAACAAAACATCCTGAACCCTTAAATAAATTATCAATATAAGCAACCTTATAATTATTATTAGTCAACATCTTTCTATATACATTTCTAGGGGCTGCATTCTTAGAAACATATAAAACATTCTTATCCATATTTAAAATAGCTGATAATAAATTGATACCCAATACTGATTTACCAGTACCAGGGCCACCATGAATGATCACAACCTGTTTATGATCATCATTACGAGCCAATTCTAAAATATTCTCATAAACAACCTTCTGTTCATCTAGTAAGATAAACTCATTATTACCTTTTAGCAAGCTAGCAACATTATCCTGTAAAGTTTTACTAGGTTTGATCTTGCCACATTCAATATGATACATAACATCAGGATTACCCTTTTTTATATACTTACTAATAAAACTTGCTAGCTTATAAGTATCACCACGAGTAAAAACCGGTGATCTATCAAGATAATATTTA
>JALEVB010000141.1 GCA_022780745.1 Erysipelotrichaceae bacterium | reverse complement strand
AAAACATTCTTTAACAATTCTTTGACAATCATCAAAATTACCATTGACCTGAATAACATTGGTATTACTACCAGTAGTTGTAAGCATCTGACTTCTTTGGATATTACTAACATTATCCTTAGGATAAAAGACAGAAATATAAGTATTCTTTACATCTTTAAAACCTTCTAGTGCTGCTTTTCCAGTATCACCAGAGGTAGCAGTTAAGATATAGATTAGATCATGATTATCTTGCATTTTATAAGCATAAGTTAAAAGATGAGGAAGAATAGTTAATGCCATATCCTTAAAAGCACAGGTAGGACCATGGTAAAGCTCTAGAACATAATTATTAAGATACTTATTAAGTTCAACGATATTCTTAATATCAAATTTATCATCATAAGCCTTATTTACACAATCTTCGATATCTTCTAATTTATAATCATCAAAAAGATGGCTAATAATAAATGTAGCCATTTGTTTATAGTTAAGATCAGTTAGCTTAGCAATATCAATTTTAGCTATCTCATTTAAGTTACAGGTATATAGTCCCATATTAGAAGCTAAGCCTTTAATAATAGCTTTTGAAGCACATAAGTAATCATTTATATTTCTTGTATTATAAAATTTATTCATCACAATCCACCTTGCTTTATTTGCATAATAATGTTACTATGTTTTTACTTTAAATACAAGTGTATTTGAAATGAGGACATTTATTTATGAAGATTGGTTTATTAGGATATGGTACAGTAGGTAAAGGGGTATATGATCTATTATTAAATAGTGAACATACGATCGTTAAGATACTAGATAATAAAGATCAAAGTCTAAATATTATTACTAGTGATTTCGATGAGGTGATAAATAGTGATATCGATACGATCATTGAATGTTTGCCAAATATCCCTGTTGCGTATGAATATGTAGCAAAAGCTTTAAATAAGGGCATTAATGTTATTACCAGCAATAAGGCTCTAGTAGCAAATCATTTTGAAGAGTTATATGAATTAACTACCAAAAATCATTGTTATATTACTTATGAAGCAAGTGTGGCTGGTGGTATACCGTGGCTGCATGCTTTATGTGATCTAAAGACAAATGATAAGATCAATAGCTTTATGGGGATCTTTAATGGTACGACCAATTATATATTAGATAGGATGTTTAAAGAGAATATTGATTTTGATAGTTGTTTAAATAGCGCTATTGAATTAGGATATGCTGAAAAGAATTTTAGCAGTGATGTTGATGGCATAGATACCAAATATAAGATCTTTATTACTCATAATCTTATTAATAATAGTATATGTGATCTTGATGATATCGTATGTTATGGTATCAGATATATTAATTCCCAGGTCATTGATTACTGTAAAGCTAATAATTTATCCTGTAAGTTAATTGGTTATGGTGATAGGAATAATCTATTTGTTATGCCAATGTTGATTAGTAATGAGCATATCTTAGCCAAAACTGATAAGAATAATAATGCAGTGATCGTTAATACGAAAAATATGAATGATCTTTCTTTTATTGGTCAAGGAGCAGGAAGATATCCAACCGCTAATGCGATATGTCTGGATGTTAAGCGCCCACTTGATTCGATAAGTATTGATTCACAAAGCTATATAAGCAATGATTATCAGATGTCATATTTCTTAAGTGAAAAGGTAATAGATGATAAATATATCATTCAAAGTAATGATCAGGGTTATATTACGAAGAAATTAAGTATTAAGAAGATCAAAGAACTGATTGGTGATAAAGAGGTTTTTGTTGGAGGGATCTATGATCAAAGTTGTTAAATTTGGGGGAAGCAGTGTTGCGGATGCTAAACAATTTCATAAAGTAAAGAATATTGTTGATAGTGATAAGACAAGAAAGTTTATTGTTGTTAGTGCCTGTGGTAAAAGTAATAAAGATGATCATAAAGTAACAGATCTATTATACTTATGTCACGCTCATGTTAAATATGGGGTTTCTTATGATCTAATATTTAAAATGATCGAAGATAAGTATTATCAGATCAATGAACAGTTAGGTTTAAATGTTGATCTTGATAAAGAGTTTAGTGATATTAAGAGTCTGATGCATAAAGATATGGATATTGATTATCTGATATCGCGTGGTGAGTATTTATGTGCTAAACTGATGGCTGCATATTTAAATGCAACATTTATCGATGCTAAGGATGTGATTCATTTTAATTATGATGGCAGTTTTAATTTTCAAAAGATCGAAGATAGTATCAAAAGATTAGCTGTTAATGC
>JALEVB010000168.1 GCA_022780745.1 Erysipelotrichaceae bacterium | reverse complement strand
GTAAAGAAATCGCCATTGCGATCATTGATCATTTTGCTAAGAGCGTCTTTAGGATTAGCGCTCATTGGATATGATACTAGTCCTAATACCATGCAACCGATCTTGTTTTCAGGATCGATTTCATGACCAATCTTTACTGCCATAGCGCTTGCTACTAACTCATGATGGGCAGCCTGATATAGATCTTGTTTAGTTAGTTTATCTTTTGGGGTTAAAATACCGGCTCCCATTAATGGGAAGTTCCAGATACTATTGATTTCATTGAAAGTTAGCCAGTATTTTACTTTGCCTTTATATCTTTTAAATAATGTGCTTGCATATCTAATATAGAAAGCGATTAGTTTTCTTGAGCGCCATCCATCGTATTCTTTAGCTAGATGATATGGTGTTTCATAATGTGAGATAGTAACTAACGGTTCAATATGATATTTTAAGCATTCATCGATCAAAGAGTCATAGAAGGCTAATCCTTTTTCGTTAGGTGTTTCTTCATCACCATTTGGGAATATTCTAGACCAGGCAATAGAGAAACGATAGACTTTAAAACCCATTTGGGCAAATAGTTTAATATCTTCTTTATAGTGATGATACATATCTATGCCTTCTAGTTTTAAGTTTCGCTCTAATACTTCTTCACTTGGCCCTTTGACGATACCATCGGGCATATAGTCCTGAATTGATGGACCTTTGCCATCAATATTCCAGGCACCTTCACATTGGTTGGCGGCTGTGGCACCACCCCATAAAAAATTATCTGGAAATGAATAGTTCATTATTTAAATACCTTCAATAAAGTATCTAGTTTGTTTACTTTGTTTTCATGAGTTTCGATAACATCTAGATATTCTGATGAATTAGTGATGATAACTGGAGTAATAGTGTTGTAGCCAGCTTCTTTGATTTTTTCAATATCGAATTTTACTAGTACATCACCTTTTTTAACGGTATCGCCATTTTTAACGTTGGCAGTAAAGTATTTGCCTTCTAATTCAACAGTATCGATACCAATATGAATTAATACTTCAACACCATTTTCATTTTTAATGCCAACAGCGTGACCAGTAGGGAAAATTGCTTGGATAGTGCCATCGAATGGTGCTACTACTTCACCACTAGCTGGTTCAATAGCGATTCCTTTACCCATTGCTTCTTTTGAGAATACTTCATCAGGTACTTCGCTTAATGCTACGACTTTACCTTCAACAGGTGAAGCAATTTCTTCGAATTTATTTAGAGTTGTAGTTTCTTTTTTAGTTTCGTTTTTTACTTCTTCTTTTTTTGTGTCATCGATACCACCAAATAGATATGTTAAAACAAAGCTTATTACGATAGATGCTACCATGGCAATAGCGGCATTTCTAACATTTGATAGATCATCACAGATATATACAGGAAGAGCTGTTAAACCAGCTGTTGCAGATGCATATGTACGCATATTAGTGATACCTGCAAATAAACCAACGATAGCACCTGATGCCATTACGCATCCTAAAGTTTTTTTCATTGGTAGCGTTACACCATATAATGCTGGTTCAGTAATACCAAATAAAGCAGTTGTTCCAGCTGAAATAGCTGTTTGTTTCTTGTCTTTATCTTTAGTTTTTAAGGCAACAGCGAAGCAAGCACCAGCTTGTGATAGGTTAGATGTTAACATACCTGGGCCTAATAATGTACCATATCCAAGTGTTGCATATTGAGCAAGCTGTACTGGTACAAAGCTATAGTGCATACCTGTCATAACAAATAATGGACATAGACCACCCATTACTACTGGGATAAGCCATCTTACTTCATTATTTAAGAATTCAAAAATATAATATAATAGTTGTCCAACATAAGATCCTAATGGAGCTAATGCTACAAAGCCAACTACAGCAGATACAATAGTTGTGATCAATGGTACCATGAAGACTTTTACAGATTTAGGAGAAATCTTGTTTGCGAATTTTTCTACATAGCTGGCAAACCAGATGATCAAAATTGCTGGTACTACAGATGAACCATAACCAACAGCTTTAACAGGTAGTCCAAAGAAAGTAATAGGATTGCCTGAAGCTACTAATGTTGAAAAGGTTGGGTGGATGATCATGGCACCAAGAAGACCACCAACGAAAGTATTCATCTTAAAGAATTTAGCACTTGATACACCTAAGTATACAGGCAAGAAATAGAAAGCTGTATCTGCTACCATTGATAATAACTGATATGTAGTACTATCGGTTGCTAATAAGTGAGCGGCAGTTAATAATGCTAAAACGGCTTTGATCATACCGGCACCACAAATTGCTGGGATGATTGGTTGGAAGATTGCTGTGATAGCACCTAATACACGATTGATTACTGATGTTTTTTCTTTAGCAGTTTCTACAGTATCGCTAAAGCTGCCTAGCTTTTTGATTGCTGCACATACTTCTGGGACATCAGTTCCAATTACGACCTGGAATTGTCCATTTTTGTTGACTACGCTTTGTACACCTTTAATACTTTTAATAGCTTTAGCGTTTGCTTTGTTTACATCTTTTAATGTAAATCTTAAGCGTGTCATACAGTTTGTTACTGCTTCAATGTTTTCTTTACCGCCAACATTTTTGACGATTTCATTTGCCATTTGTTCAAATTTACTCATATTGTCCTCCTTGTTGATTCAAATGTGCAAATTAATAATTCCTGGCTTTGCCTACTTAAAGTTACAATCCAATATAGAATTAATTTTTTCGATTGCATACTCTATTGATATGCAAGATGAAATATACCAGTTCATCATTAGAAATATCGATATGATAATTAGAACCAATATATTTCTTTACTTTTAAACTACAGTTATAGCTATCCTGATAACGATTTTTAATTTGTTCAAACAAGATGTCATCGCCATCATCAATTACTTCTTTAGCAAATAATCTTCTAGCAAAATACTGGATATGCGTTACAAAACGAATATAATTAAGTGAAGTTTCATCGATCTTGAAATGAAAGTGATATTCTACGATATGTAAAATGTCTTCAACGATTTTCGTAACGGCAACAGTTTGGGCCATTAGTTCACCTTCACTTTGTCCATTGACAAAGTGAAGAGCAATAAAACCGGCTTCATCTTCTGTCATTTCGATATTAGTTTCATATCTGATCATTTCTAAAGCTTTCATAGCTGCAGCAAATTCATTAGGATAGAACTTTTTGATTTCCCAAAGAAGGGCATTTTTTATGGTTTCATTATTTGAGCATCTTTCAACAGCGTATGCAATATGATCGGCTAGAGCGATATAAATATTACTATTAAACTTAGTATTTAATTCTTTGCCTGCCATTTCAACAATATCTAGAGTTAGTTCAATATATTTAACTGGTACCTCGTTAAATAGTTTAGCTAATTTTTCATTTAACTGACTGTTTTCAAAGACAAACTTTTTTTGGATAAGTTCTTCATTGATAAGATCACCTGTCTTTTTGGCAAAGGCTATGCCTTTACCAATTAAAACCATTTCTTCATTAGCTTCATTTTCTACTAGAACTGCATTGTTGTTGAATACTCTGACTACCTTCATAGTTACCTCCTTGTACAAAAAAACACCTAAAAATAGTAAAAAGATATTCTTTAAAACTATTTCTAGGCGTTGCCTTTTCAGTTACAATCCTAATTCGCTAATAGAATACCGAAATAAAAGACTATTGTCAAGGGTAAAAGCTTACTTTTTTTATGAATATTACTTTATGAAAAAAAGTCTTGTATTTTCTGAAAATTATAGTATTATATTTTCATGAAAATTAAAACAAACAAGAGGTAGCGGTGCAAAAGAGTAGCTAAGGGAGCTGGCAAGCTGTGAAGTTAGTGAAAGGTAAACATCGCCGAACGTTAATGATTGGCAAATGATTAACGTGGGGTTATAGGAAATACTTATAACACTCCTTCATTTTGAAGAGGCGCTTAGTTGGATAAATAATATTGGATCTTCTAACGTCTTGAAAAAGACGTTTTTAATTTTTATGGGGAAATAAGAGGAGTAAGTATATGAGAAGTTTTACAAGAAATGTTTTACTGGTATTGGCAAGTGTGATGCTATTGATGAGTACTGCTTGTTCAAGTTCGTCTAATGATGCACAAGATGTAGCTACAAATGAAAGTACAAGAACAGTTTATCGTGTAGGTATGGAGGTTGCTTATGCACCTAATAACTGGCAGGAAGATACACAGACAGAAACAAATCTTCCTATTGAAAATCTTCCTGGTTTTATGCCGAAGGTTATGATGTTCAAATGGCTAAATTGATTGGTGAATATTTGGATGCTGATATCGTTATTGTTAAGTTGGCTTGGGAAGGTTTGATCGAAGCGCTGAATCAAGGTCAGATCGATATGATCATTGCTGGTATGGCTGATACGGAAGAAAGAAAACAAAGCATTGCCTTTAGTGATTCTTATAGTGTTCAAAAGACTGAATATTGTATGCTAGTTACGGAAGAAGGCGGTTATGCTGATGCGACATCATTAGCTGATTTTGCTGGTGCTAGTGTTTTAGGTCAAAAAGGTACAAGATATGATGAAGTAATTGATCAGATCGAAAGTGTTGATCATTTACCTCCAGTAGATACAGTTGCCAATATGTTATCAAGACTTGAAGCTGGTACTGCTGATGCTTTAGTTGTTGATACGGAAACTGGTGAAGCTTATTTGGATGCTTATCCTGATTTTACGATCGTTTATTTTGAAGAGGGTCAAGGATTTAATATTGGCTTTACTGGTGCCTGTGTTGGTATGCGTTTAGAGGATACAGAATTAGTTGAACAGGTAAATGCTGCACTTGCGACAATTGATCATGATACTCGTGATCAATTAAGTGAAACTGCTAAGGCTAATATGCCTCAATAGGTTTATTAAAATGAGAAAAAGTGTAGGCTGGTTAGATCATAAATGGGCATTAGCTTTTTTTGGGGGAATACTAAGTTGTATCTTTATTATGATGCAACTTAATAATGAAGCTAATATCTTTAATATTATGAGTCTTGTTGATGATAATATCTGGTATGTTATATTTGTTGTTACTTTAGTTATTTCTGTTATCTTATTTATTCGTCATATCTTTTTTACAAAGAAGGTATTTGCTAAATATGATAGTATTGAAAAATATTTGTGTCTTTATTTAGCTGTTATTTTTGTTATCTGTTTCTTTGATAAAGTTATATTAGATCTTTGTAGTAAAGCTTATATTGCTTATGGTGCTACTAAAAGACCTGATGGTTTTATTGAGACGATGTTTTATCTTATCATTAATTCTCGTAAGATATGGTTACGTGGTATTATTGGTACTTTGGAATTATCTTTATTTGGTACGGCTTTTGGCTTTATTTTAGCTATCTTGTTAGTATTTATGCGTATTCAGGTTCCTAATCCTCGTGATAGTGAGAATATGCAGTTATTAAAGCTAATAGGTTCTACTTTTGCTAAGTGGTATGTAACGATCATTAGAGGAACACCAATGATGGTTCAGGTATTTATTATTTATTATGGTGGCTTTAATGTTGTTAGATTTATTTTTCCTGATTATTCTATTGCGCAGATTAATGCGATATATGGTTTCTTTACAGCTGGTTTAGTTACAGTTACTTTGAACACAACAGCTTATATTGAAGAGATCTTAAGAGGTGGTATTGAAGCGGTAGATAAAGGACAAACAGAGGCTAGCAGATCTTTGGGATTAAATGCCTGGCAGACAATGATGAAGGTTGTTTTCCCTCAGGCTGTTAAAAATAGTATTCCTGCGATTGGCAATGAGTTTATTATTAATATCAAGGATACTTCAGTATTGAATGTTATTGGGGTCTTTGAGCTAATGTTTGCAACGACAACGACAGCTAGTACTTATTATCAGTATCTTCCTACTTATGTTATTGCGGCTATTATTTATTTATGCTTAACATTAGTCTTAACAAGAGTTTTAGATTGGGTTGGAAAGAAGCTGGATGCACCTGCTAATAAGGGTTTACCAAGTAGTAATTAGGAGTGTTTATGGAAGAGATAATTAGAATAGAGAATTTAGTTAAGTCTTTTGGTTCTTTGGAAGTTTTAAAAGATATCAATCTTAGTATACATCCTAAGGAAGTTGTTACCATTGTTGGTGCGAGTGGTTCTGGTAAATCTACTTTACTTAGATGTATTAATTTGTTGGAAGAACCTGATAGTGGACATATTTATTTTGAAGATGAAGATCTTACTAGTTTAGATACGGATATCAATAAGCTTAGAGAAGATATTGGTATGGTATTTCAACAGTTTAATCTATTTAATAATAAGAATGTATTGGATAATTGTACTTTAGCTTTAACGACAGTTAAGAAAATGGATAAGAAGGAAGCAGAAAAGATTGCGATCAAGCATTTGACAGATGTTGGTTTAAAGGATTTTATCTATGCTAGTTCTAAGACTTTATCAGGGGGACAGAAACAAAGAGTAGCGATTGCTAGAGCTTTATGTATGAATCCTAAAATTATGTTATTTGATGAGCCTACTAGTGCGTTAGATCCAGAAATTGTTCAGGAAGTATTGGATGTTATGAAGAATCTGGCTAAAGATGGTATGACCATGGTGGTTGTTACTCATGAAATGCAGTTTGCTAAGGAAGTTAGTGATAGGGTCGTTTTTATGGATAAGGGTATTATTCTGGAACAGGGTAGTCCTGAAGATATCTTTAATAATCCTAAAGAAGAGCGTACTAAAGAGTTTTTAAGGCGTTATATCAATAGATGAGGTTAAGATGATGGATAAATTTAAGAAGTTACAAGATGAATTATGGTCATATGCTGAAACAGGCATGGTGGAATATAAATCGTGTGAAGCAATGACTAAATTTTTAGAAGATGAAGGTTTTGAAGTTGAAAAGGGTATCGCCAATATGCCTACCGCTTATGTGGCTAGTTATGGTCATGGTAAACCCGTGATTGCTTTTTTGGCAGAATATGATGCTTTATTTGGAATGAATCAGATGGCTGATGTTTGTGAGTATCATCCAATTACCAGTGGTGAAGATACGGGACATGGATGTGGACATCATCTATTAGGTGTTGGTTCGATCAAGGCAGCATGCTTATTTAAAGATTATCTGATCAAGAATCATAAAGAAGGAACTGTATTAATGGTAGGATGTCCTGCTGAAGAGAGTGGTTCTGGCAAGGCATATCTGGCTAGAGATGGTTATTTTGATAATGTTGATATTGCATTAACATGGCATCCTGATAATTATAATCAGGTATGCAGTGGTTCTAATCAGTCATGTATCTCGGTTTTCTTTAAGTTTCATGGTGTTAGCTCACATGCAGCTAGTACTCCTTATTTAGGTAGAAGTGCTTTAGATGCCTGTGAATTAATGAATGTTGGTGTTAACTATTTAAGAGAACATATGGAAAGCAGTGATCGTGTTCATTATGCTTATACTAATGTTGGTGGTAAGGCTCCTAATGTTGTACAATCTGAGGCTTGCTTGAAATATTTTGTAAGAAGTACGACTAATCCTAAGTGTGAAGCATTGTATGAAAGAGTTGTTAATGTGGCTAAGGGTGCTGCTTTAATGACGGATACTAAATTAGAGATTTATTTTGATGAAGCTTTAAGTAATGTTATTCCTAATTTTGTATTAAAAGATGTACTTGCAGATAGTTTTAGAAAGATATATCAGAATAATTATACGGATGAAGAATTGGAGTATGCTTCTAAGTTTAAGAATACTTATAATATTGATGATGTTTTGAATGATCTGCCTGCTAATGCTGTTGATAAGGATAAGCTTATTGAAAATGTCAAATATCGTCCTATAAATGATTATTTTGTAGAAACAAATCATAGTGAAGTTTGCAATATGGGTTCTACTGATGTTGGTGATGTTAGCTGGGTGGTTCCTTGTGCTCAGATCAATACGGCTTGTTATGCTATTGGAGCTGGTGCTCATACCTGGCAATGGGTTGCACAGGGTAAGAGTATGATTGCTTATAAGGGAGCAATGCTTGCTGGTGAGGTATTATGTGATAGTGCTATTACTTTATTAAATGATCCTGAACTTATCAAAAAGGCCAAAGAGGAATTTGTTAAGCGTTTGGATGGTCAAAAATATAAATGTATGATTCCTGATGATGTTAAACCTCACGTTTCTAGTTTTGAATAAGACAAGAATGAAAAATATTTATCATGTTACATTGTATGTTACTTTTTTCATTGACTAATGAAAATGATAAGAATAAAATGAAAATGTCCAAAAATAAAAAGAAGGGAAAAGAAAATGAAAAAATTATTATGTGCATGTGTTGCGCTTTTGATGTGTGCAACAATGGCTGCCTGTTCTAGTAATGATACTGGTACAGATGCTAGTACTACAACAGAATCAAAGATCAAAATTGGTGTTATTCAGTTAGCTGAGCATCCTGCTTTAGATAGTGCTTATCAGGGCTTTATGGATGCATTAACTGAGGCTGGATATACTGAAGATAAGGTTGATTTTGATTATCAGAATGCTTCAGGAGATCTTTCTAACTGTACCACAATTGCTGAGAAGTTAGTTAATGATGGCAATGATCTAATTTATGCGATTGCGACTCCTGCTGCTCAAAGTGTTGCGAATAAGACTACTTCTATTCCAGTTGTTGTTTCTGCGGTTACTGATCCTGCTGATTCTGGTTTAGTAGCAAGTAATGAGAAACCTGGTAATAATATTACTGGTGCTTCTGATTTAACTCCTGTTAAGGAACAAATTGAGTTATTACAGCAGATCTTGCCTGATGCTAAGAAGATAGCTATTATGTATTGTTCTAGTGAAGATAATTCTATTTTCCAGGCTAATATTGCTAAGGATGCTGCTACAGCTGCTAATTTGGAATATGTTGAAGCTACAGTTAGTGATACTAGTATGATACAGCAGGTTACTGAATCTTTAATTGGTAAAGTAGATGCTATTTATATTCCAACTGATAATATGTTAGCTGAAGGTATGACAAGTGTAACAAGTGTTGCTAATGCTAATAATTTACCTTGTATCGTTGGTGAAGGTGGTATGGTTATCAATGGTGGTTTAGCTACTTATGGTATTGATTATTATGAATTAGGTAGACTTGCTGGCCAACAGGCTATTGATATCCTAGAGGGTAAGAGTGTTCCAGCTGATATGCCAATTGCTTATTTACCTGCTGAGCAATGTGCGTTAACTGTTAATACTACTGCTGCAAGCCAATTAGGAATTACTATTCCTCAAGAATTATTAGATAAGGCTGAAATCGTCGAATAATGGCTATTGTCTTAGCTATGCAGGGTGCCCTAAGTCAAGGTGTCTTATGGGGCATAATGGCTTTAGGTATATATATTACTTTTAGAATATTGGATTTTGCGGACTTAACTGTTGATGGCTCATTTTCTACAGGTGGTGCTATTTGTGCTGTTTGTGTTATTAATGGTGTAGACCCAGTATTAGCGGTTTTATTTGCTAGTATTGGAGGAGCTATTGCTGGTTTTGTTACGGGATTTTTGCATACTAAGTGTGAAATTCCTGCTATTTTAGCAGGAATTTTAACACAAATCGGTTTATACTCTATTAATCTTAGAATAATGGGCAGATCTAATACACCATTATTACAGACAACGACAATGTTTAAAGAGTTGGCACTTAAGACTAATTTAAGTGCTAACTGGGTAGCTTTAATTATTGGTATGGTCTTTACGATTGTTATTGTTGCTATCTTATACTGGTTTTTTGGTACGGAGATTGGCTCTGCTATTAGAGCTACTGGTAATAATGAACAAATGGTTAGAGCTTTAAATGTTAATACTAATACTACTAAGATCTTAGGTTTAATGATCAGTAATGCTTTGGTTGCTTTAAGTGGAGCATTAGTTACTCAGCATCAGGGGTATGCTGATATTAAGATGGGTATTGGTGCTATTGTTATTGGTTTGGCTTCTATTGTTATTGGTGAAGTTATTAGTGGTGGTAAAGGTAGTTTTGCTTTTCGTTTAAGCTGTGTAGTGGCTGGTAGTGTTATTTATCGTTTGATTGTTGCGATTGTTTTACAGATGGGTATGAATACTGATGATTTAAAGCTTTTGACGGCTATTTTAGTTGCTGTTGCTTTAACTGTTCCGGTAATGCTTGCTAAAAGAAAACAGCTTTCTAATTATAAGAAGTTAACTAAAGAGGGAGATAATAAGTCATGTTAAAAATTGTGAATGTTTCTAAGACTTTTAATCCTAATACAGTTAATGAGAAGAAGGCTTTAAGTGATTTGAATCTTCATGTTAATGAGGGTGATTTTATTACTATTATTGGTGGTAATGGTGCTGGTAAGTCAACACTTATGAATATGGTTGCTGGGGTTTATCCTATTGATTGTGGTCATATTTATCTGGATAATGTTGAGATTTCTTTATTAAAGGAATATCAAAGAGCTAGTTATATTGGACGTGTATTCCAGGATCCTATGCTTGGTACAGCTGCTGATATGGAAATACAGGAGAATCTGGCTATGGCTAATCGTCGTGGTAAGTCTCGTGGTTTAAGATGGGGTATTAGTGCCAAAGAGAAAACTGAATTTAGAGAAGTTTTAAAAAGACTTGGTTTAGGTTTGGAAGATCGTATGACGACTAAAGTGGGTTTGCTTAGTGGTGGTCAAAGACAGGCGTTGACTTTATTGATGGCAACTATGATCAAGCCTAAGATCTTATTATTAGATGAGCATACAGCGGCATTAGATCCTCGTACAGCTAGAAAAGTATTACAGCTTACTAAAGAGATAGTTGAACAGGATAAGCTTACTGCACTGATGGTAACGCATAATATGCAAGATGCCATCGATATTGGTAATCGTTTGATCATGATGCATGAAGGTCGCATCATATATGATGTAAGCAATGAAGAAAAGAAGAATTTAACCGTAGCTGATTTATTAGTAAAATTTGAAGAAGCTAGTGGTGATAAATTCACTAACGATAGAATGATGTTAGGATAAAAAAGCGATCCATATGGATCGTTTTTTAATATAACAGGTTTGCTCGTATGATATCTTGACCATAGGTTTTGATATCATTTATTTTTTCTTTGATCATATTTAATTTTGTAGTGTCTGTGTCATCTGATAGAAAGATGATATGATCACTACTAGAATCATAATATAAATTATCAGTTAAGATACTGCCATCTTTGAAAAAGACAAAGCTTTCATTATCTGAAAAGACATCATTACCAATAGTGTAGCTATTGGTGATATCAAAGCCAAACATATTGGCTAAGGTTGGATAAATATCAAAGGTTGATGTTAATTTGTTTATTTGCATAGGTTGTATCTGTGGGTTGTAGATAATAAATGGTACATGATATTTACTGTATTCATATTCATTATCTAGTAATAGTTCAATGGTTTTTTCTTCTGATAGACCATATGGATAATGATCAGAGAATAAACATATCACAGTATCATCTAATAGATCATTGATTTCTAACTGGTCTAATAATTTTGCTAGTGCCTGATCTAGAAGCATCTGGGCTGCCAGATAGCTTTTTGCTTCATGGGGATAATTATGATATTTATTGCTGTTATTTAGGATTTTTATATTATCCTGTAGATCTGGTCTAGTGAATTTGTATACGCCATGTCCGCTTAAGGATATAAAATAGTTAAAGAAGGGTTTAGTTGTATCAGTATATTTAAACATTTGAATGATCATATTGATATCCTTATAGAAACCCTGATAACCACTTAGGGTGCCTGCTTCTTTTTCAATACCTAATGCTGAGGCACCATAGAATTCATCAAAACCAAGACTTGGAAACATACTGTCTCGATTATAGAAATATTCCAGATAAGAATGAAAGGCATTGGTCTTGTAGTTTTCTTCTTTAAATAAGTTAGCTATAGCATTAGGATAATTGTTATCCGCAAAGTATTTATAGGTTGATCCATATTCCTGAGATGGATATATACCTGTTAGACTAATGAATTCACTATCTGATGTATGATTGATAAATAAAGGGGCATAATGGTTATTCATGCTTATGCCTTGATTCTTTAATTTATATAGGGTTGGGGTTATTTCTTTGTCAATAGCACTATCATCTAAGGATTCACATAGGATCATGATGAGATTTTTTCCTTCAAATATTCCTGTCATTTCATTAGTTTGGATAATTGGATGATGGTTTTCTAGATAGTTTGATGCATTATTTATTTCTTCTTCACTTATTTCATGAGCGAGCGTTATTCTTTTTTCATTTTGATATCTGGTAATATCTGCTATGATATATCCTAATTTTTCTATGACATCTATTAATTCTCTTTGGCTTTTGTCCTGGTATACAGCTGCACTATGGGTATTAGATGGATGTTTTTTATAATCTAATACCATGTAGTTATGAATACGCGTGGGCATGGGTTTTGATATCAAGTATAATATTAGGATCATTATTGGAATATATATGATACGATCATGATAATGGTCATATATCTGATTAGAGATTGCTAAAATGGTTAATGTTAAGATGAAGGGTGTTAGGCATAGAAATAACTGATATGCCAGCATAATAGGGTTGTTGGTCAATAATGAAAAAAAGATATCATTTTCTAATTGCATGATCGTATAGAAATTATATAGACAATATAATAATGATAAAATTGATATTATTAAGCTTTTGATGACATGATATTTAAATAGTAATATGAAGATAAAGATGATAATACTATAGTATAGATCGTATAGATAGGCTTGAATTTCAAATATTGAGATATTTGTTATTAGTCTTAGTGATAGTTCACTAAAAAAGATCGTAATATATAATGATATAAATAAGATAATATTACTTATTAGGGTTTTAATGATTTGTTTTGTTTGTTTGATTATTAAATTTTTCATATTTTAAATTATATCATTATATTTTTGAAATAGTGTATCATAATAATAGGAAGTGGTTAGTTATGAAAGAAATACGAATTAGTGATTTTGGTAATATTGGTCTTGGTTCGATTGAGGATAATGAGGCTAAGACAGGATGTACTGTTATTTATTTTAAAGATAAGGCGATGTGTGGTGTTGATATTAGTGGTGGTGGACCTGCCAGCAGGGAGACACCATTATGTTCTAATTTGACTGCTGATAATCCTTTGGATGCGATTTGTTTATCTGGAGGTAGTGCTTATGGTTTAGCATGCAGTGATGGTATTATGAAGTGTCTTGAAAGTCATAATATTGGTTATAATACTGGTAATGCTTTAGTTCCTTTGGTTTGTCAGTCTTGTATTTATGATCTTGGTTATGGTTCTAGTTTGGTAAGACCTGATAGTGATATGGGCTATAGAGCTTGTTTGAAGGCTTTAGAGATGGTTGATGAGCGTGAGGGTAATGTTGGTGCTGGTTGTGGTGCTAGCGTTGGTAAAGCGTTGGGAATGGCTTGTGCTTCCAAGTCTGGTTTGGGTATTTATGCCATTGATGTTGATGGTTTAAAGATCGGTGCTATCGTGGTTGTGAATGCTTTGGGTGATATTTTTGATCCTGCTACAGGTAAAAAGATCGCTGGGTTAAAAGATCATAAGCGTGAAAGATTTATTGATATCAATGAAGTATTTATTAAAATGTTAAATAAACCTAAAGATCTGTTTAATGCGAATACGACAATAGGATGTATTATTACTAATGCTAAATTTGATAAGGCTAAATTAAATAAGATAGCTCAAATGACTAGAAATGCTTATGCTAGATGTATTGATCCTGTTGGTACGATGGCTGATGGTGATAGTATATATGCTGCTAGTGTAGGAAGTGTTGAAGCAGATGTTAATCTGGTTGGAACATTGAGTGCTAAAGTTATGGAGAAAGCTATTATTAGAGCTGTTGAAGCTGCTAAGATAAGTGATGAAGAGTTTTTAAGATATGTTTAATTATTTTGGGGTCATATTTATTATTGTTTTATTGTTGCCTAATATTTATGCTTCGATCTTTAAGAAAGAATTATTTGTTAATAAGTTTGATGATAGATTACTGATAAAACTTGAGAATATTGGCAGATATCTATGTATGATATTAATGGTAATAAATATACAAGATCTTTATGGTGGTTTTAAAAGCGTAGAAGCTTTTGTTGCTTATTTGGGTATTAATATTATTTTATTAGGCTTATATTATATTACCTGGTTTATCTTTTATAAATTTCATAGTATTTATAAGAATATGATCTTGGGTATTATTCCTTCACTGATGTTTATTATTAGTGGGATATTACAAAATCATTTATTATTGATAATCAGTGGTATTGTATTTGCTTATGCACATTTGAAAATTATCTGGAAGAATAGATAGACATGAAATTGATCATGTCTATTATTTTATATTGACATATGATATAACAATGATAAAATATATAGCATGCTAATATATAGCAAGCTATATAAAAAGGAGGCATGCATGGATAAAAGAAGAATTGGTCCGATGATCAAGCGTATTCATTGGGGTCTTGATAAGAAGTTTAATGATTATTTAAAAGAGTATGATCTGACTTTTGCTCAGGCTAATATCCTTAGATTTGTTAAGAGTAATAATCTTAATGGTAAGATAGTTACGCAAAGGGATATTGAGAAGTATCTTAATGCTAGTAATCCTACAGTATCTGGTTTATTAGATCGTTTAGAAGATAAGGGTTATATTAGAAGAATCATTGATGATAAGGATGCTAGAAGAAGAATTATTGTTACGACTGAAAAGTCGGCTAATTTTGATGTGGAAATGATGGCTAAACTTGATTCTTTTCAGGATCTTATCTTACAGGATCTTTCTTTGAAGCAACAGGATGAATTGTTTGAAATGTTAGATATGATAACTAAACGAATTAAGGAAATTGAAGGAGGAATGTAAATGTTAAATACTTTATTAAAACAAGTAAAAGAGTATAAGAAATCGAGTTTATTATCTCCGATATTTGTTGGAATCGAAGTTATATTTGAGATGTTAATTCCTTTTTTAATGTCTAAGATCATTGACTTAGGCGTTGAAAAAAATGATATGAAGATGATTATCTTTTATGGATCATTAATGCTTATAGCTTCATTTATTGCTTTATTTGCTGGTGTTAAGAGTGGTGATCATGCTGCTTATGCTTCTTGTGGTTTTGCAAAGAATATCAGAAAAGCGATGTTTAAGAATATTCAGGATTTTTCTTTTGAGAATATTGATAAGTATTCTACTGCTGGTTTAGTTACCAGAATGACTACTGATGTTACTAATATTCAAAATGCTTATCAGATGATCATCAGAGTTTGTGTTAGAGCACCATTGATGCTTATTTGTGCAATGTTTATGGCATTTTGGATCAATGCACGTTTAGCTATGATCTTTTTGATCGTAATATTTTTCTTAGCTATTGTTTTATTTTCAATCGTATTTATTACAATGAGAATATTTGAAGTAGCTTTTACGAAATATGATGCTTTAAATGCCAGTGTTCAGGAGAATGTTACGGGTATTAGAACTGTTAAAGCTTTTGTTAAAGAGGATTATGAGACTGATAAGTTTAAAAAGGCTAGTAAGGACATTTATAGTATCTTTTCTAAAGCTGAAGGTTATCTAGTATTTAACTCACCTGTTATGCAATTAGCAATGTATACCTGTATTATCCTATTAAGCTGGATAGGTGCTAAGATGATCGTTAATAGTCAGTTAACTACAGGAGAATTAATGAGTTTATTTACATATACGACTAATATTTTGATGTCATTGATGATGATTTCTATGATCTTTGTTATGACTACGATGAGTATTGCCAGTATGCGAAGAATTAGTGAAGTTCTTAATGAGAAGCCTACGATTACCAATAGCAGTGATCCAGTGATGGAAGTTAAAGATGGTTCAATTAAATTTGATCATGTTTATTTTAAATATAAACAAAGTGAAGAGGATTATAACTTAAATGATATTAATATTGAAATACCAAGTGGTACTACTGTTGGTATTATTGGTGCTACTGGTAGTGCTAAGAGTACATTGGTATCTTTGATATCACGTTTATATGATGTTAGTGATGGTAAAGTCTTGGTTGGTAATGTTGATGTTAGAGATTATGATCTAAAGGTTTTACGTGATAATGTTTCAGTTGTATTGCAGAATAATGTTTTATTCTCTGGTACGATCGCTGATAATCTAAGATGGGGCGATGAAAATGCTTCATTAGAGGATATTCAAAGAGTTTGTAAGTTAGCTTGTGCTGATGAATTTATTAGTAAGTTTGATAAGGGCTATGATACCTATATTGAACAGGGTGGTACTAATGTTTCTGGTGGTCAAAGACAAAGATTATGTATTGCCAGAGCGTTGCTTAAAAAGCCTAAGATCTTGATTCTTGATGATTCGACTAGTGCAGTTGATACTAGAACGGATGCCTTGATCAGAAAGGCTTTTAGAGAAGAAATACCTGATACGACAAAGATCATTATTGCTCAGCGTATCAGCAGTGTTGAAGATGCTGATATGATCATTGTTTTAGATGATGGCAAGATCAATGGTGTTGGTACTAATGAGCAGCTAATCAAGAATAATGAGATCTATCGTGATATCGTGATGATGCAAAAGAAAGGGGGCAATTTAGGTGAGTAAAAGAGGTTTTACTCCTAAGGTCAAACTTGAGAATCCTAAGGAGTCTTTATTTAGATTGTTGTCTTTTATCTTTGAGGATTATAAGTGGCATTGTTTATTAGTTGTGATTTGTATTTTTATAAGCAGTATTGCAACAGTTATTGGTACTAACTTTATTCAGACTTTGGTTGATGTTTATATTATTCCTTTAATTGGTGTTAGTAATCCAGATTTTAGCTTATTGTTACAGGCATTGATGATGATGGCTTGTATATATCTGGTAGGTATCTTAGCTAATTTTGCTTATAATAAGATCCTTGTTAGTGTTGCACAAGGTACTTTAAAGAATGTTCGTGATAAATTGTTTACGCATATGGAAAAATTGCCTATCAAGTATTTTGATACGCATGCTCATGGTGATATCATGAGTATCTATACTAATGATACTGATACTTTAAGACAGATGATATCACAAAGTATGCCTAACTTTATTAGTTCATTGTTTACGATCGTTGGAGTATTTATTTCCATGGTTAGAATTAGTATTCCTTTGACGATACTGGTTGTGATCATGGTAGTGGTGATCAAGAATGTTAGTGCTAAAGTAATTGCAAATAGTGGTAAATACTTTGTTTTGCAACAACAAAATCTTGGTAAGGTCAATGGTTATATTGAAGAGATGATGGCTGGTCAGAAGGTTATTAAAGTCTTTACTCATGAACAAAAGACCCTTGATGAGTTTAATGCTTTAAATGATAATTTAAATGATACAGCTTATAATGCAAATAAGTATGCGAATATCTTAATGCCTATCATGGGTAATCTAGGTTATATCAATTATGTATGCTGTGCTTTAGTTGGTGGTTTACTGGCTATTTATACTGATAGTTTAACTATTGGTGGCTTGGCTGCTTTCTTACAGTTAAATCGTTCTTTCTCACAGCCTATCAATCAGATCTCTCAGCAACTTAATAGTGTTATTATGGCTTTGGCTGGTGCTAATCGTATTTTTGGATTATTAGATGAACCAGTTGAAGTAGATGATGGTAAGGTGACTTTGGTTAATGCCAAGGAAGAAGAAGGCAAGATCGTTGAAAGTGATAAACGTACAGGTATGTGGGCATGGCGTCATCCGCATAGTGATGGTAGTGTCAGTTATGTTAAGTTACAGGGTGATGTAAGATTTAATGATGTTGATTTTGGTTATAATGAAGATAAGATCATTCTTCATGATATCAATATGTTTGCTAAACCTGGTCAAAAGATTGCCTTTGTTGGTGCTACTGGTGCCGGTAAGACGACTATCACTAATCTGATCAATCGTTTCTATGATATTCAATAGGGTACGATAACTTATGATGGAATTGATATTAAGCTGATCAAGAAAGATGATCTAAGAAGATCGCTTGGTATTGTTTTGCAGGATACGCATTTATTTACTGGTACGATCTTTGATAATATTCGTTATGGTAATCAGAATGCTAGTGATGAAGATGTTATCAAGGCAGCTAAATTAGCTAACGCTCATGATTTTATCAAGCATTTGCCTGATGGTTATAATACGATCTTAACTGGGGATGGTGCTAGCTTATCGCAAGGTCAAAGACAGTTATTATCAATTGCTAGAGCGGCTTTAAGTGATCCTCCAGTATTGATCCTTGATGAAGCTACAAGTTCTATTGATACTAGAACTGAGTCTATCGTGCAAGCTGGTATGGATAAGCTAATGGAGAATCGTACAGTATTTGTTATTGCGCATCGTTTAAGTACGATACAGAATAGTAATGTTATTATGGTTTTAGATCAGGGTAGGATCATTGAAAGAGGAGATCATGATGAACTGATTGCTAAACATGGTACATATTATCAGTTATATACTGGAGCCTTAGAGTTAGATTAGGAAATAGTTATGCTATTTCCTTTTTTGATAGTATAATTCTTTTGGTGATGAGTATGGATAAAAGATATCAGTTAGCTATTAGACTTAATCCGCATATTTCATTAGAGCTTGATAAAATGATCAATGATAATATGCCTTATGAACATATTTTGTATGCAATGATCCATTATCATCAAAGATATGATATTAATAATGATGATCTTATTGTTTGTCGGATGGTTAGTATTTTATATCAGAATGATTTTGTTTTGAGTAAGGAGTATTTATTGAAATTGCATAAATTGCTTTATGTTGATGATATTTCTTATTTTCCTGGGAAATTGAGAAATAGGGATATTAGTTTGAGAAGCCATTATTTAAATGATAAGAGAGTGTTTTTTAGTTCTTATCTTTATATTAGTGATTATCTTGATTATGATTTTGATGAAGAGATCAATAGGATAAGTAAAGAGAAGGTTGATAATATTGCTGCTTTGAGTAACTTTATGGTTAAGCTTTTTAATATTCATCCTTTTGTTAAGGGTAATATATGTTGTATTATTGTATTTTTGCTTAAATATTTAGATGCGAATTATGTTAAATATGATATAAACTATCTTATTAGTAATTTTGATAGCTTTTATAAAGGTTTAGTGATAGCCTGTGATAATGAGACAGGATTTAGTGATGATAGAATGATTATGGATTTTATGGAAGGATTTATTGGTTAAGATGATGAAGAATAAGGGGATTTTTTTAACGGTATTATCGGCTTTGATCTATGGTTTTACACCAGTATTATGTTCGATTACTTATAATTATGGCAATAATGCTTTGACTCTTACTTTCTTTCGTAGCTTACTTATCATTCCTTTGTTAATAGTGTTAATGATAGTTAATAAGATCGATTTTAAGTGTGATCATCATGAATTGTTAAGAATTATCTTTGTTGGTTTGTTTGGTTCGGTTTTCACGACGTTACTTTTATATAGTTCTTATCGTTATATTGGTGTTGGTACTAGTACTACTTTGCATTTTATGTATCCTTTATTTGTTACTTTGTTATGTCATTTTGTTTTTCATGATAAACTTAGTAAAATTCAGATCATAGCTTTAGGGATCGCATTGAGTGGGGTATTTTGTTTTATTGATATTAATGATCTGGTTAAGATCAAGGGTATTATTATGGCTTTGGTGAGTGGTTTTACTTTTTCTTTATATTTAGTGGGAATTGAGAAATTGAATCTGGCTAAAATGAATAATTATAAATTGTCTTTATATCTGGCTATTACGGTATGTGTTTCTTTATTTATCTTTGGTAGTATTACTAATCAGTTTGTTTTTGATCAGAGCGTTATTAGTTATGGACTAATGTTAGTTATTGCGTTTTTGGCACAGTTTGTGGCTGTTATTTGTCTAAAGATGGGTATTGAGTATCTAGGTAGTTCTTTGGCTAGTATGTTTAGTATGTTTGAACCGGTTTCTAGTGTAGTTTTTGGCTGTTTGTTTCTAAATGAGAGTATTACTTTT
>JALEVB010000106.1 GCA_022780745.1 Erysipelotrichaceae bacterium | reverse complement strand
GAAATCAAGGATGCTTCTTATATGTCTTTATTAGCTAATAGACTTAAGGAAGAGGGTTTTGATGATGAGAAGATTGCTAAAATTTTTTATAAGAATGTGTTGAGAGTTTTGGAAAATGTATTAAAATAAAAGCGTAAACGTTTTCATTGATTTTGTATTGTGAAAACAAGCACAAAAGTGCTGAAAGCGTTTGATTTAAGGCACTTTAGTGCTATAATAATTAATAGCTAGGAGGAAAATTATGGCAAAGAAAATTGTTACCGATTTAAATGTAGAAGGTAAAAAAGTTATTGTACGTGTAGATTTTAACGTACCTCATAAAGGTGAAGTGATTACTGATGACACTCGTATTCAGGCTGCTTTACCTACTATTAAATATTTATTAGAGCATAATGCAAAGGTTATCTTATGTTCACACTTAGGAAAGGTTGATCATAAAGATCCTGAAAAGACTGCAGCAGACAAGAAAAAGAATGATATGGCAATTGTTGCTAAACGTTTAGCTGAAGTATTACCTGAAACAAAAGTTACTTTTGTTAATGCAACTCGTGGTGCTGAATTAGAAGAAGCAGTTGCTAACTTAAAAGATGGTGAAATCGTATTAATGCAAAACACTCGTTATGAAAAGGGTGAAAGCAAGAATGATGCTGAATTAGGTGCTTATTGGGCTTCTTTAGCTGATTTATTCGTTTGTGATGCATTTGGTTCAGTTCATAGAGCACATGCTTCAACTGTTGGTATTCCTACTCATATTCCAAGTGCAGTTGGTTTCTTAGTTGAAAAAGAATTAAAATTCTTAGGTGACGCTGTTGAAAATCCAGTTCGTCCATTTGTTGGAATTTTAGGTGGTGCTAAAGTTGCTGATAAATTAAAAGTTATTTCTAACTTATTAGAAAAATGTGATACTTTAATTATCGGTGGTGGTATGGCTTATACATTCTTAAAGGCTCAAGGTAAGGAAGTTGGTACTTCATTAGTTGATGATGCTCAACTTGATTACTGTAAGGAAATGATGGCTAAAGCTGAAAAACTTGGTAAGAAATTATTATTACCTGTAGATACTACTATCGCAGCTAGCTTCCCTGATCCTATTGATGCACCAGTTGATGTTAAGGTTGTTCCTAGTGATGCTATTCCAGCTGATATGATGGGCTTAGATATTGGTACTGAAACTGCTAAATTATTTGGTGAAGAAGTTAAGAATGCTAAGACTGTTGTATGGAATGGACCTATGGGTGTATTTGAAAACCCTGTATTAGCTGCTGGTACTAAGGCTGTTGCTGCTGCATTAGCTGAAACTGAAGCTACTACTATTATTGGTGGTGGTGATAGTGCTGCTGCTGTTAAACAATTAGGTTATGCTGATAGAATGAGTCATATTTCTACTGGTGGTGGTGCTTCTCTTGAATTCTTAGAGGGTAATGGTCTACCAGGTGTTGATATTATCAACGAAAAATAATTAAATAAGGGAGTATTTATAATGAGAAAACCTATTATTGTTGGTAACTGGAAAATGAACAAATTAAGAGGCGATGCTAAAGAATTTGTTTGTGCCATTGAAGAATATTTAACTGGTGAAGAAGCTAGTACTTATGGTATTGCTGCTCCATTTACTTGTTTAGTTGAATGTGTAGATAATGCTAAGAATTTAGTAGTAGCTGCCCAAAACTGCCACTGGAAAGAAAGTGGAGCATTTACTGGTGAAGTAAGTGTTGAAATGTTAGAAGATGTTGGTGTTACATATTGTGTAATTGGCCACTCTGAAAGAAGAAGTATGTTTGGTGATACTGATGAAACAGTTAACTTAAAGGCTTCTAAATTATTAGATGAAAATATTATTCCAATTCTTTGTATTGGTGAAACTGAAGCTCAATATGATGCTGGTGAAACTGAAAAAGTTATTCGTGAACAGATTTCTGGAAGCATGAAGGGTTTATGTCCTCATTGTGTAGGTAAGATGGTTGTTGCTTATGAACCAATCTGGGCTATTGGTACTGGTAAGAGTGCTACTAAGGAAATTGCTCAAAACTGCTGTCATATCGTTCGTGATCAGATCAGAGTTATGTTTGGTGATGAAGCTGCTGATAAAGTTCGTATCCAATATGGTGGAAGTGTTAAACCAGAAAATATTAAAGAATATATGGCTTGTGAAGATATCGATGGTGCTCTAATTGGTGGAGCTAGCTTAAAAGTTGATTCTTTCAAAGCTATTATTGATGCAACAAAATAAGTTTACATTTCAGATGATTATCTGATGTAATATAAAAAAGTAATAAGGTATTATAGGAGGAAAATAAAACAATGCCTAGTATTATTGATGTTTATGCACGTGAAGTTCTTGACTCTCGTGGAAACCCAACTGTTGAAGTAGAAGTTACTACTGAATCTGGCGCATTTGGTCGTGCAATGGTACCAAGTGGAGCTAGTACTGGTGAAAGAGAAGCTTTAGAATTAAGAGATGGTGATAAGAGCCGTTATTTAGGTAAAGGTACTACTAAAGCAGTTAGCAATGTTAATGACATTATTGCTGATGCTGTTATCGGTATGGATGTTACTGATCAGAATGCTATCGATAAAGTTATGATCGAATTAGATGGTACTAAAGACAAATCTAGATTAGGTGCTAATGCTATCTTAGGTGTATCAATGGCTTGTGCTCGTGCAGCTGCTGATTACTATGGAATTCCTTTATACAAATATTTCGGTGGATTTAATGGTAAAGTATTACCAGTTCCAATGATGAACGTATTAAATGGTGGTAGCCATGCTGACTCTACAGTAGACTTCCAGGAATATATGATCTTCCCTGTTGGTGCTAAGTCTATTAAAGAAGCATTACGTATGGGTGCTGAAACATTCCATAACTTACGTAAAGTATTAAAAGCTAGAGGCTACAATACTAACGTTGGTGATGAAGGTGGATTTGCTCCAAGCTGCACTAAGGGTAATGAAGAACCATTAGAATTGATCGTTGAAGCTATTAAAGCTGCTGGATATGTTCCAGGTGAAGATATCTGCATCGCTATGGACGTAGCTGCTTCTGAATTCCATAACCATGAAACTGGTTTATATGAATTAAGCAAATCTGGTCAAGGAACTAAGACTACTGATGAAATGATCGATATGTATGCTGAATGGGTTGAAAAATATCCAATCATCTCTATCGAAGATGGTCTTGGTGAAAGAGACTGGGATGGATGGAAGAAATTAACTGATCGTTTAGGTGATCATATCCAATTAGTTGGTGATGACTTATTCGTTACTAACCCTTCAATCTTAAAAGAAGGTATTGAAAAGGGTATCGCTAATGCTATTCTAATCAAAGTTAACCAAATCGGTACATTAACTGAAACTTTCGACGCTATTGAAATGGCTAAAGAAGCTGGTTATACTTGTGTAGTATCTCATAGATCAGGTGAAACTGAAGATACAACAATTGCTGATATCGCTGTTGGTCTAAATGCTGGTCAAATTAAGACTGGTTCTATGAGTAGAACAGATAGAATTGCTAAATATAACCAATTAATGAGAATTGAAGATCAATTAGGTCCTGTTGCTCAATACTTAGGTAAGAAAGCATTCTACAACGTTAAACTTAAATAGTTAAAGTTTAAATAAACAAGGCTGTAAATCATATTGATTTACAGCCTTTTATTGTGCTGGATGAATATCTTCAATTACATGATACTCATTATCATATAATATTTTAAAGATAACGCAGTTATCATATTTTACAGTATCTGTTTTAGGATAATTGATCTTATGTAGAAATCTTCGCATTACTAAACCATGACTTACTATTAATATCGTATCTCCTTGACCATGGGCTATTTTATCTATGGTATTATAGATACGATTAGTTACTTCATCGATATGTTCACCACCAAATTGAACAAAATAATCAGTATAACCATATGCAGGACTGCTAGATCTTAAAGATGCTTCTTTAGTACCTAAATAGATTTCTTTTAGTCCTTTTAGTTTAGTATAGGGCTTATTAGTAATTAGTTCGCAAGTATCTATCGCTCTTTCAGATGTTGATGTATAAACCTTATCAAAGCTAATATGATGGTCATTGAACCATTTTTTGGCTTGTAATGCCTGTTCAATACCCTTAGCAGTTAAGGGCGAATCACATTGTCCTTGTTCAAGTCCCATAACATTAAATAATGTTTCACCATGTCTAATTAAATATATCGTTTTCATATGTAATATTCCTCTAAATCATTATACTAGATAAAATACAAAATAATATATATTTTATTATTATATCTTGTATAATGTATTTATAAGATAAACGGGAGATAAAGATAATGATTATTAAAGCTAAACGTATTTATTTGGAAGATGGTTTGTTTAATGGATATTTAGAAATTGAAGGATCAAAGATCATTAATATTTATAATGAAGATGCCGATATTAAAGCTGATATTGATTATGGCAACAATAGAATAATTCCTGGTATTTTTGATACTCATAACCATGGTGGTTTTGGTTATGGTTTTATCCATGGTGAAACTAGTGAAGAAGATGTTATCAATTATCTAAAAGGTGAAGCTTCATTTGGTGTTGTTAATGTTATGCCTACTACTTCTAATAGTAAAAATATGGAAGTAATTGCTAAAGTAGCTAATAGTGATTATCGTGGCAGTAAAATACTTGGTATTCATAGTGAAGGACCTTGGGGTGCCAGAGTTGGTGAAAAGGGTGTTAATACTGGTTATCCTGCTGTGGATCTATCTTATGGTCAAGAAATGATCGATAGTGCTAAGGGTTTACTTAAATTAGTTGATGTAGCTCCGGAAATAGAACATGGTTTAGACGCTATTAGATTTTTTGTGAATAAAGGTATTAAGGTAGGAATGTATCATACTAATGCCAATTATCAAGAAGCTTGTGCTGGTATTGATGCAGGTGCAAGTGTTGCAACACATCTAGGTAATGTTATGACTGGATTGCATCATCGTGATGTTGGTACTTTAGGTGCTTGTATCTTATCAGATAAAGTTGACTGTGAAATGATTTGTGATGGTTTGCATATATGTTTAGAAATGATCGATATTTATCTAAGATTAAAAGACCATGATAAACTGATGATGGTATCTGATAATGTAGATTATGCTGGTTTACCAGTTGGCAGATATAAAGGTTTTGGAGATAGTAATTCTGATAGAGCTTATATCAATATTACAGAAGATGGTTTTGTATTAAGTGATAGTGGAAGATTATCTGGTAGTAGCAAACCGGTAATTTTTGGTATTAAGAATCTGGTTGAAAAACTACATGTACCTATGGAAGAATGCTGTAAATTCTTCTGTTATAATCCTATTAGAAAGTATAGTGATCCAAGTATCAAAGGTTCTTTAAAAGTTGGCAAGGATGCTGATATGGTCATAATTGATGATGATTATAATGTCTTAGCTACATATAGCGAAGGAAAGAATATTTATGATCATAATGTAGACAAAGTAATAATTAATCAGAAGTTTATTGATGAGAAAAAAGTTGGATAAATTATTGTTTTAAATTGTTTGTTTTGGTATACTTATTAAGTACATATTTAAGGAGATTTATAAATTATGTTAGATATTTTGTTGATGATCGTATCTGCAGGTTTGATTATATTAACTTTATTACAGAGTGGGAAGTCAGATGGTATTTCTAGTGCCTTTACTGGAAATGGTGGTTTGAATCTATTTGCTAATGTGAAGGAACGTGGTTCTGAGAAGATTATTTCTAATCTTACATTGGCTTTAGGTATCTTGTTCTTTGTGTTAGTTATTTTAATTAGAGTTTTATAATAAGCCTGTTAAGGCTTTTTATTTTGGAAAGAAGGTGAAATATGGAAGAGTTAAAAGAGTTGTTGTTAAAGACAATTGATAGTAAAAAGAAGTGTTATTTTGATATTAGAAAATTAGCGGGTGAGTTGAAGTTAAATAAGACTTCTGATTTTGTTTTGCTTAATAAGGCTTTAAATGAATTGGAAGATGATTATTTGATTTTTAGAGATAAGAATAATTATTTTTATAGTGTTAAACAATCTAATTTTTATCGTGGTGTTATTAGGATCAATAAGAAGGGATTTGGTTTTTTAGATCTTGATGAAGATAATAGTATTTATATTCCTAGTGATGCGATAAAGGGTGCTTTTGATAATGATGAAGTATTGGTAGAAAAAATAGGAGATGAAGGTGTTGTTCGTAAGATCATTACTCATAATACTGAGTATTGTGTTGGTATTATTAGTGGTAAGAAGAATAGCTTTCATTTTGATGATGAACGTTTAAAGGGTAAGAGTGTAAATATCGTTAATAGGGATAGTTTTAATTTGGTTTCGGGTTTGAAGGTTCAAATTAGAATACTTGATTATAAACATCCTATTAAGGCTGAAATTGTTAAGATCATTGGTCATATTAGTGATCCAGGTGTGGATATTAGTAGTATTCTGGTTTCTAATGGTATTAAGATGGAATTTGACGATAGTACATTGGAACATGCGAATATGATCAAAGAAGAGATTGATGAAAAAGAATATCGTATTCGTAGAGATTTAAGAGATAGAGTTATTGTTACCATTGATGGGGATGATTCTAAGGATTTTGATGATGCTATTAGTATTGAAAAAATAGATAATGGATATAAACTAGGTGTACATATTGCTGATGTTTCTTATTATGTTACTTATGGCAGTGCTTTGGATAATGAAGCTTATCAAAGGGGTACTAGTGTTTATGTTTGTGATCGTGTTGTTCCAATGTTGCCTCATGTTTTGAGTAATGGTATTTGTAGTTTGAATCCACATGTTGAAAGATTGTGTATTAGTTGTGATATGATGGTTGATCATGATGGCAATGTTACTGATTATGAGTTATTTCCTTCAATAATTAAGTCTAGTGCTCGTATGACTTATAATAATGTTAATAAGATCTTGGCTAAAGATGAGAAAGTTTGTAAAGAATATGCTTATTTAGGTAGTATCTTTGTGGATATGTTAGCTTGTGCTAATAGTATTCGTAAAAAAAGAGAAGCTAATGGTTGTATTGATTTTGATAAAGAAGAAGCTAAGATCGTTGTTGATAAAAATGGTAAGCCTATTGATATTTTGCCAAGGGATAGAGGTTTATCAGAGAGAATCATTGAAGATTTTATGATATGTGCTAATGAGTGTGTGGCTCGACATATGAAATGGCTTAGTTATCCTTGTGTTTATCGTATTCATGAAGCTCCAAAGGCTAAGAAGCTAAGAGAGTTTGCGTTGTTTGCTAAGGTGTTGGGATATACTTTTAAGGGTAATATTAGTGATATTCATCCTATGGATATTCAAAGATGCTTAAATCATTTTAAAAATGAGAAGGAGTATAATGTTGTTTCAACTTTGATGCTTAGAAGTATGCAAAAGGCTAGGTATGATGCTAATTGTGTAGGGCATTTTGGTTTGGCTAGCAATGAGTATCTACATTTTACTTCTCCGATTAGAAGATATCCTGATCTAATAGTTCATCGGATGTTAAGAAAATATGTTTTTGAGAAGGATTTTAGTGATATCATTGAAGATGAAAAATTAATGGAAGATTATGCTAGTCAATCTAGTGAGTGTGAACAAAAGGCTACGATTGCTGAAAGAGAAGTAGATGATATGAAGAAGGCTGAGTATATGCAGCAGTATATAGGTCATGTCTTTGATGGTATTATTAGTAGTGTTAATAGTTTTGGTTTCTTTGTTGAGTTAGATAATACGGTTGAGGGTTTAGTGCATATTTCTAGTTTAGATGGTTATTATACTTTTATGCCTAATATGATGAGTTTAGTTAGTGAGAATGGTAATAAGTATACGATTGGTGATAGTGTTACTATTAAGGTCGTTGGGGCTAATAAGTTAGAAGGTACTGTTGATTTTAATGTATTTAAGCCTAAGAAGAAAATTAGAAAACGGGTTTGGATGTGATAGATTATGAGTGAGAAAATTGTTTCGGTTAATCGTAAAGCTTCGCATGATTATTTTTTAGTTGAGAGATTTGAGGCTGGTATTGTTTTGACTGGTACGGAAATTAAATCAATTAGAAAAGGTAAAGTGCAGTTTAAGGATGCTTATATTACTTTTATTAAGAATGAGGCTTATATTAAAGAAATGCATATTGCGCCTTATGATCATGGTAATATTTTTAATCATGATGAAACTAGAGAGAGAAAATTGTTATTGCATAAACTAGAGATTAGAAAGCTGCAGCAGAAGGTTAAACTTAAGGGCTTTACTATTGTTCCTTGTAAAATGTATTTGAAAAATGGTAGAGCAAAATTAGAGATTGCTTTGGCTAAGGGTAAAGATTTGTATGATAAGCGTCAGGATGATAAGATCAAGACTGCTAAAAGAGAGATGGAAAGGGCACTTAAATTAAGATGATCAATTGTTTATTTTGTATTAATTGTAGTGATGAATTGAAGGATAGAGTTAGAAATAGTGTTCATGGTGTTAACATTGATTTTAAGTCTAAGAGTGATATCAATGATCTAACAGGTTATGAAGTGGTTGTTGGTAATGTTAATAAAGATTTGTTAGTTAATAGTGATATTAAGTGGTTACAGCTTGAAAGTGCTGGTTGTGAGAAGTATATGCCATTATTGGATAAGATGGTTATTACTAATACTACAGGGGCTTATGG
>JALEVB010000093.1 GCA_022780745.1 Erysipelotrichaceae bacterium | reverse complement strand
TGATGTTGTAACATTTATTGATCCATCTGCACAAATCGCCAATATGCCAAAAGAAGGCAAGATGAAGGGTATTCCTATTGCCTTAAAGGATAATGTTTGTACTAAAGGTATTAAAACTACGGCTTGCAGCAATATTTTAGCTAATTATGTTCCTATTTATAATGCTCATATCGTTGATAAGTTACAGCAGGCTGGAGCAATCTGTATTGCTAAGGCTAGTATGGATGAATTAGCTATGGGTGGTACTAATCTTACAAGTAATATCGGTCCTTGTTTAAATCCTTATGATACAACTAGAATGTCAGGAGGATCTAGTGGAGGATCGGCAGTTCTAGTAGCGAGTGGTGCTGTGGATTTTGCGATTGGTTCAGATACTGGCGACTCTATTAGAAAACCAGCCAGCTATTGCGGTATTGTCGGAGTTAAACCTACTTATGGCAGAATCAGCCGTTATGGTATTATTCCTTATTCTTCAAGTTTAGATCATGTAGGATATTTTACCAGATCAATTGAAGATGCAGCAGTTTCATTAGAAGTATTAGCAGGTAGAGATGATCGTGATATGACTAGTTCATATCGTGAAGTAGAAGAGTATTCTAAACTGCTTAACAGTGACTTAAATGGCAAAAAGATCGCAGTATTTAAGAATGTATATGATGGTTTGACTAATCAGCAAACTATTGATATTTTTAATGACTTATTAAAGAAGATGGAAGCTAAGGGTGCTATTATTGATTTTGTAGCATTACCAGATGATCTTTGCAAAGCATTACTTCCTACTTATTACTTAATTGCCAACTGTGAAGCAACAGCAAATCATTCTAATCTTGATGGATTAAGATTTGGTGTTCAAAAAGAAGGCAAAGATGTTGAAGAAATTATGATCAATTCTCGTACTGCAGGATTTGGTTCATTGATCAGAAAACGTTTTGTTATTGGAAGTTATGGTCTATTTGTTGAAAATCAGGAAAAACTATTTAGACAGGCACAAAGAGTTAGAAGATTAATTGTTAATGAAGTAAAAGATATATTAAGTAAATATGACTGCTTAATTGCTCCTGCTAGCAATGACATTGCACCTCATCTAGATGATAATAGTCGTGACCAGTTAAGTGATGAATATTTAATCGTTGAAAATCATATGGTTATTGGTAACTTTACGGGATATCCTAGTATGACATTACCTATGGGTATGATCGATGGCTGTCCGATTGGTGTTAATTTGACTTGTATGGCTTTTGAAGAAAGCAAGATGTTTAATTTAGGTCTAGCTATTGAAGAAATAACTGGTCTTAAAGATATGAAAGTGAGTGTAGAGTAATATGGAATATGATGTTGTAATTGGTATTGAAATTCACTGTGAATTAAAAACAGTATCTAAAATGTTCTCTGGTGCTCCTACATCTTTTGGTCAAAAAGCTAATACTTGTGTTAATGAAATTGATCTAGGTCATCCTGGTGCTATGCCATGTGTTAATAAAGAAGCTGTTAAAAAAGCTATTCAGATCTGTACAGCTTTACATTTGGAAATTGATCCATTAATTAAGTTTGATCGTAAGAATTATTATTATGCTGATCTTCCTAAGGGATTTCAGATTACTCAACAGTTTCATCCAATTGGTAAAAATGGATATATTATGATCAAAACCGATGATCAGGAAAAGAAGATCAGAATTAATCGTATTCATATGGAAGAGGATACAGCAAAACAGTTCCATTTGACTAATGTATCTTTACTTGATTATAACCGTGCTGGTACACCACTTGTAGAAATCGTTAGTGAACCTGATATGCAAAATGGTAAAGAAGCTGCAGCTTATGTTGAAGCTTTAAGACAGACACTTTATTATCTTGGAGTTAGTGACTGTAAGATGGAAGAGGGTTCAATGAGATGTGATGTTAACGTATCATTAAAACCTAAAGGTTCTAATGTTTTTGGAACTAAAAATGAGATCAAGAATCTAAATAGTATTGCCAATGTTCAAAAAGCTATTGATTTTGAAGTTGCAAGACAAAAAAATATTCTAGAAAATGGTGGAACAATTGAACAGGCTACCAGAAGATTTGATGAAAATACTAAAGAAACAGTATTGATGAGAAAAAAAGAAGGTAATGTGGATTATAAGTTCTTCCCAGAACCTAATATTTTCCCAATTAGGATTGATGAAAACTGGATCAAACAGATACAGTCTGAATTACCTGAATTACCAGAAGTTAGAAAAAACCGTTATCAGAAAGAATATGGTTTAAATGATTATGATATTAGCGTATTGATTGCGAATAAGGAATTAGCTGATGCTTATGAAAAAGTTATGAAAGTAGCAGTTAATGCTAAAATGGCTTGCAACTGGATGTTAGGGGAAGTTAGTGCTTATATTAATAAGAATAATACTTCTTTACAGGATATTAATTATGAATATCTTGGCACATTGATCAATATGGTAGATAAGAAAGAATTATCTAATTCTCAGGCTAAGGATGTGGTATTGCCATTAGTAATGCAAAATCAAGATCCAGTAAAAGTAGTAAATGAAAAAGGCTTAAAACAGGTAAGTGATTCTTCTAGTATTTTACCAATAATATTAGAAGTATTAAGTGAACAGCCTCAATCAGTAGCTGATTATAAAGCTGGTAAAGATCGTGCTATTAAGTTTATGGTTGGTCAGGTCATGAAAAAATCTAAAGGACAGGCTAATCCACAATTAGTTAATCAGTTATTATTGGAAGAATTGGCTAAATTATAAAATAGTAGCTTTATTTGCTATAATTTAGTACAATAACTATTGGAGGAATAATATGTCTTCAAAAGAAAAGAAAGTAAAAAAGAAAAAGACAGTTAGAAAAGCTGATATTATCTTGATAGTTGGTCTTATTATCATTGCTTTACCATTTTGTGTTTTGGGATGGTTTTTGATCAGTGCTCAATTAGCAAGCGGTAAACCTAATTTAGGTGATAGATATGCCAATGACTTAGATCCATCAATTACATCAAGTGAACAAAAAGATATAGAAAAAGATGTAAAGAACATTGATGGTGTTGAAGATGTTAATGTAGAATTAACTACTGCAACATTAAGAGTTTATGTTGATATCAGTGATAGTGCAGTAGAAACTGATGCTGTATCGATTGCTAATCAGACATACGATAAAGTAGTCAATGTATTATCTCCTAGTATTTATTTTAGTCAGCATGACAATATGAAGATGTATGACTTAGAGATCCATGTATATAATCTTGATAAAGATCGAGAAAATGAGAATTTCGTTTATGTTATTAAATTAAAGAATTCTAATATGGATGAAAGTACTATTCAAACAGTATCAAAAGCTAAAGATGAAGCTTTAGCACAACAGTTAAGAGATGATGTTGAAGCTAAAAATAATCCTCAGCAAGATGATGAAGGGGATATTACAGTTGGATCTGGTGAAACTGAAGATACACCAAGTGAAACTAATGATGATAGTCAAGAAGAAGAGTAGAAATTGCTCTTCTTTTATTTTATAATTATTAGCATGAAAAAGAATGATAAATTTATTGGTAAATGTGTAGCTTATAACAAAGAAGGATCAGGTATTGTTAAGTATGATAATATCGTCTTTTTTGTGCCTGGAATGATCAAAGATGAAGTAGCTGAGATCCTTTGTGTAAAAATGTTAAAGAGCTATGGTTATGGCAAAATAATAAAACTGATTGAAACAAGTAAAAATCGTGTTGAACCAAGATGTGAAGTATATAAAAAATGTGGTGGCTGTCACTTGATGCATATGAACAAAATAGAACAGCAAACATTTAAGACTAATGTTGTAAAAGACTGTTTTAGAAGTATTGCTAATATGGATGTTAGTGTTAATGAGACTCTAGATATGCTAGATCCATATCGTTATCGCAATAAAGTTCAGGTACCATTTAAAGCTGATAATGGAATAATGGAAGCTGGTTTTTATCGTCTACATTCTAATGATATTATTAGTTTTAATGATTGTTTAGTTCAAACTAAAGATTCTAATAATATTATTAGATTTATTAAAGAAAACTATTATATTCCTGAACTTAGACATGTATTAATAAAGCATGCTCATAATACTGATCAGATAATGATCGTACTGATCGTTAAGAAATATCCTTTTAGTATGCAAGAAAAATTGATAAATGATCTATTAAATAGATTTAATAATATTCATAGTATTATTGCCAATATCAATGACAAAGAAACTAATGTTATATTAGGAAATAAAGAAATAGTATTAGCCAAAGATGATCATATCCAGGAAGAACTTAATGGTATGTATTTTAATATCTCTAGTAAATCTTTTTATCAGATCAATCCTAAACAGACTAAGGTATTATATGATCTAGCTATTGAGTTTGCGAATATCAGTAAAGATGATCTGGTAATAGATCTATATTGTGGAACAGGAACAATAGGCTTACTAGCAAGTAGATATGCCAAAAAGGTAATTGGTGTTGAAATTGTTGAGCAAGCTATTGAAGATGCTAAGGTCAATGCTATAAATAATCATGTTGATAATATTGAATTTATATGTGCAGATGCAGCTAAAGGTGCTAATCTTTTACTAGAAAGAAATATAAAAAGTGATGTTGTTATCGTAGATCCTCCTAGAAAAGGATGTGACAAACAAACTTTAGAAGCTATCAGTATCTTTGATCCATCTAGATTAGTATATGTATCATGTGATCCAGCAACACTTGCAAGAGATTGTAAAATATTATGTGAACAATATCATTACCAGATAAAAAAGATCCAGCCTGTAGATATGTTTCCAAATACAAGCCACGTTGAGACGGTATGCTTATTGTCCAAACTTCATGAGGCGAAGCATCATGTAAATGTAACTGTTGATATGGATGAGATGGATTTGAGTTCATGGTAGACAGCACGATGTATGAAAATGTGGCAAAGCTCATTCAAATGGTTAAACCACTGCAGCTATGGATTCCGGTGGTGCACTGTCAGAAATCGCTGGGGGAATCTTTATGTGGTATGTAACAACAAGAATCCTCTCGAAAACATGAGAAGAGTGCACGAGGTATACCGGGGCGCCACCTTTGTCTTTGACACCAAGATGTCTGAGTTTCACAATCAGACCATGGAACTGTTTTACCTGAGTGGGACTAGTTGCTTCGTGAACTCTGGTATCACACATGCACATCAATAACTATAATGGCGGATACATGGACTGGAGCAATCTAAGAACACTTCCCGTCGGAGCGGGAAAGATTGATTTTACGGGTTTTTTTGATAAGCTTGCACAGTATGACTATGCTGGTGATTTTACGGTGGAAGCAACAGCAATTTGCAGGGAAACCGGTAAAGTGGATTACGCTATGCTGAATGCATGTTTTGACAGGATTCGGAACCTGCTGCGACATACTGAAACACATAAATAAAGTAAATCAGAGGAGGAA
>JALEVB010000028.1 GCA_022780745.1 Erysipelotrichaceae bacterium | reverse complement strand
TGCAAATAATATTCGAAAAAATATAGTCAAAATGGTTGCGAATGCTAAAAGTGGTCATCCAGGTGGTTCATTAAGTGCTGCAGATATTATGACAGTACTTTATTTTGAAGAAATGAATATTAATGAAGATAATGTTGATAGTATTGATCGTGATCGCTTTGTTTTATCAAAGGGACATGCATCTCCTTGTTTATATGCAGCATTGGCTGAAAGAGGTTTACTTCATGAAGATCTGTTAACTTTTAGAAAGCTTAATTCTAATTTGCAGGGTCATCCTAATATGAATTCTGTTGCTGGTGTTGATATGTCAACTGGTTCATTGGGACAGGGTATTAGTGCTGCTGTGGGTATGGCTATTGCGAATAAACTTGGCAAGAATGATCATCGTGTTTATGCTATGTTAGGTGATGGTGAATGTGAAGAGGGTCAGGTCTGGGAGGCTGCAATGGCGGCTAGTCATTATCATTTAGATAATTTATGTGCTATTGTTGATTTTAATGGTTTACAGATCGATGGTAATGTTCAGGATGTTATGGATCCTACTCCTATTGATAAGAAGTTTGAAGCTTTTGGCTGGAATACTATTAATATAGATGGTCATGATTTTGATGATATTAGAAATGCATTTAAGGTTGCTCGTGAGTGTAAGGGTAAGCCTACAATGATATTGGCTCATACAATTAAAGGTAAGGGTGTTTCTTATATGGAGAATGCTGCTAATTGGCATGGTGTGGCTCCTAATGAGGAACAATTAAAAATTGCTTTAGAAGAATTGGAGGGTAAATAAGATGTCAAAGGCAACACGTGAAGCATATGGTGAAACTTTACAACAGTTAGTTTTAGAAGATCCTAAAATCGTGGTTTTGGATGCTGATTTATCTGGTTCAACAAAGACAGCAATGGCAAAGAAGGTTGCTCCTGAGCGTCATTTTAATATGGGCATTGCTGAAGAGAATATGATTGGTGTAGCAGCTGGTATTGCTTCTAGTGGTTATACCGTATTTGCTAGTAGCTTTGCTATGTTTGCAACTGGCAGATGCTGGGAACAGATTAGAAATTCTGTTGTTTATCCACAATTGAATGTTAAGATCTGTGGCTCTCATGGTGGTATCAGTGTTGGTGAAGATGGTGTTAGTCATCAGGCTACAGAAGATATGGCTATCATGCGTTCTATTCCTGAGATGAGAGTATTTTGTCCAGCTGATGAATTTGAGACTAAAGCAATTATTAAATATATTGCTTCAGATAAGCTTCCTTGTTATGTACGTCTAGGCAGAAGTGCTGTTGATGAAGTTTATGATGAAAATACCGTATTTGAAGTTGGTAAGATCAGAACAATTAACAAGGGTAAAAAAGTAGCTATTTTTGCTACTGGTTTAATGGTTCAGGCTTGCATGAAGGCTTTACCAGTGTTAAAAGAATTAGGTATGGAGCCTACGATCGTTGATGTTAGCTGTATTAAGCCTATTGATGAAGAGGGTGTTGTTGAAATTTTAAAACAGCATGACCATATTATTACGGCTGAGGAACATAATGTTGTTGGTGGTTTAGGTAGTGCTATTTGTGAGGTTGCCTGTAAATATCATCCAGTTCAAATTGAGAGAATTGGTATTCAAGATACTTTTGCTCAAAGTGGTAATTTTAAAGATCTACTGGTTGCTTATCATTTAGATGATAAAGCAATCATCGATGCTGTTAAAAAGTATTATTAGTGATAAAAACGTCTTAAGACGTTTTTATTTCGGGAATGATGGAGAGGTTAGTATATGTCAACAAGAAAATCAGATAAGATGGCTAATTGGCCAATAGGAAAACTATTATATTCTATGAGCTTACCAGCAGTATTTTCGATGCTTGTTCAAGCTATGTATAATATCGTTGATACGATGTATGTATCACAATTAGGGGAGAAAGCTTTATTTGCGATTGGTTTAGTTTTCCCATTACAGATGCTGGTATTGTCTATTGGACTTGGTACTGGTGCTGGTGTTGGTACAGTAGTGGCTAGAAGATTAGGTGAGAAAAGATATGAAGAGGCTAATAAGACCGCAACTTATGGTGTTATTATTACTTTTGTTCATTTTGTGATCACGGCTATTTGTGGTTTATTATTTTCTAGAGCTTTTTTACATTTATTTACTAATGATATGGTGGCTATTGATATGGGTCATACCTATTTGCTTATTGTTATGGGCCTATGTTTTGGTCAGATGTTTTCAATTCTGTTTGAAAGAATATTACAGTCTACTGGTAATATGATGATTCCTATGGCTGCTCAATTAGTTGGTGCTATTACTAATATTATCTTGGATCCTATCATGATTTTTGGTTATTTTGGTTTACCTGCTATGGGTATTGCGGGAGCTGCATATGCTACGGTTATTGGACAGGTGCTTGGTTGTGTTGTTTGTGTTGTTGCTTTATTTGCTGGTAAACATGAAATAGTAATTAGTTTTAATGATTTGGATTATGATGCTGATCGTTTAAAGTATATTTATGTTATGGGATTACCGGTAATGATCATGAATGCGATTGGTTCGGTTACTACTACTTGTTTGAATAAGGTTTTAATTAGTTTTGGTGAGAATGCGGTTATGGCTTTGACTTTATATTTTAAAGTTCAATCCTTTGTCTTTATGCCAGTATTTGGTTTTAATCAGGGTTCTTTACCTATATTGTCTTATAACTATGGTGCTAAAAATAAAGAGCGTTATATTAAAACAGTTAAACTATTTGCTTTATCCGCAACTTGTTTCTTAGCACTAGGGACTATCGTTTTCCATTTACAGACTGATGCTTTGGTTAATATCTTTAATGCCAGTGAACAGCTATTAACAGTGGCTAGAGTGGCTTTTAGAATTATTTCTTTATCGTTTGTTCTTGCAGGATTTACGATCGTTATGACTAGTGTTTTCCAATCACTTGGCAGCAGTGTTACTTCAATGTTTATTTCGATTTTAAGACAGATCGGTTTCTTGATTCCTTTGGCTATTATCTTAGGTAAGTTATGGGGATTAAATGCCTTATGGTTTGCTTATCCTTGTGCTGAAGGGTTAGTGGTAATTATTTTCTTGCCAATAGCACTTAGAAAAATTAAGAAAGCTTTTAATTGATTTGAATGTTTATGACATTCAAATTTTTTATTTAGGAACATCGCTTATTCATGCATATATAAATATAGAAGAAAATGTTAGGTATTTGATTTGCAATTGTCAATTTTTTTAATTAATAACAATTTAATTGACAAATTATTTACAAATTGGAGTACAATATGAAATATATATATGGGGATCAGCAATGAAATTGATTAATAATTTTTTTAAATTATTAGTTATATTCTTTTTAGTATTATCAGTTTTTAAGGATAATACGCTTTTAGTGCGTGGAGAAGAAACTAATAAATTACAAAATAAATTACAAAATGGTGGTTTTGAAGATAGTCAAACATGGGAAGATAATACTTATAAGCAGCCTGACCAAAGCTTAGTTCCATCTTGGAACACAACAGCTTTTGAAGGTAAGGTTGAATTATTTAGAACCAATACTGGTGTATATATTCCTGGTGTTACCTTATCACCTAAAGAAGGTAATTATGCGGCAGAATTAAATGCTGATGAAGAAAGTACTTTATATCAGGTTGTTAATACTAAACCAGCTAGTATCTATGAATGGGGATTGTATCATGGGGCTCGTAATGGTAGTGATACCATGGCCTTAGTTATTGGACCAAATCAAAATAATAAACCATCAAAACCAACTAAATCGGGTAGAGATCAGTTTATGCAGATGGCTGATTATTTAACAGAAATTGGTTTAGTAAAAGAAAATATTACTAATGCTGGTATTTATAATAATGGTGATCCAATTGTTTTATATAGTAAGCCATTTGGAACAAATGGTACATTTGAAAATAATACTGATAATGATCCTTTTAGTTTAGTTTTGACAGAAAGTCATACTGAACAATGGTATATCTGGATAATTACTGATGAAAGAGGCACTAACGAAAAAGTATGGAATGGTTATGGTTTAAATGATACTAGTGCTACTAATAAGTATTATAGATATATGGTACCAGATAATCAAAATCAGACAATATTTGGTTTCGTATCAGTGGGATATACTGATAATAATGCTACAGGTGATAAACAAAAGACTTATGGTAACTTTTTAGATGGTATTAACTTTAAGATATATTATCCGGTAAGTGGCAGTTCTAC
>JALEVB010000005.1 GCA_022780745.1 Erysipelotrichaceae bacterium | reverse complement strand
TAACTGGCATAGTCTTTTTTGATCAGACGATAGTGAGGCTGATAATTTAAACGATAGATATCACTATGACTAATAGCTCTAATACCATCTTTTAGATAATCTATGGTTTCATTAGTATTAAAATAATATCTTATATCATCTAGATAGCTTAAGAATAGATCATCATTATCACTTTTTTCCATTGATAAAAAGAATAATCTTGCTAAAAGTTCAAGATCAGTATTTTTGTCATAATAAAAACGAGCATATCCATTGATTAGATATTCTACTTTCTGATGATCATTTTTGGCTTCTTCTTTTAGATAAGATAAGATTCTATCGAAATTAGCATGCATATGGTAAGGACCATATGCACACTGATAAGCTAATTTGATATGATCTTGAATGGTCATTAAAGGATAGTTTTTTTGATGTTGTTTGATCAGATCAATAAATTCCATATTAGATTTCAATTAATTCATATTCTCTTGAACCAAAGTTTAAGGCAGCAGCTGCTTCGATCGTATGCACACCATTTCTTGATTCAATTCTTTCTAATAAATGTTTTTGGCCTGGATCATCAGTTGCCTGATATACTAGATCGATACAAGCCTGATCGATAGCGATAGGATCAACAGAAGCAAGGATACCGATATCTTTCATACATGGATCTTCAGCTTTAGCACAGCAGTCACAGTCAACTGACATATTCTTCATAACATTGATATAAGCAGCGTTACCTTTGAAATAGTCAACGACACTGCTGGCAGCATCTGCCATGGCTTCCAAGAATTTATCATGATCAGCAGTCCAGATCTTTTCTACTTCACCAGCACCATGGATATAAGCTTTACCATATGAGCTGGCTACACCGATAGATAACTGTTTGATAGCTCCACCATAGCCACCCATTGGATGACCTTTAAAATGTGATAGAACAAGTAGTGAATCATAATTAGCCAAATGTTTACCAACATAGTTTTCTTTGATGATCTTGCCATTAGGAATATCTAGTTTCATATCAGGACCAGTAGCATCTAGCAAATCAACTTTAAAATAAGTATTCCAGCCATGTTTCTTAATTAGTTTAGTATGTTTTTCAGTAGTATTTCTGGCACCTTCATATGCAGTATTGCATTCAACTACTGTACCATTAACTTTATCTACGATTGGTTTCCAGAAGTCTGGTCTTAAAAAGTTCTGGTTTCCTTCTTCTCCAGAATGAACTTTGATAGCTACTTTTCCTGGAAGATCTTTATTTAATAAATTATAGATTTCTAATACCTTTTCTGGGGTTATTTCTCTTGTAAAATAGACTTTAGCTTTCATAGTTAATCTCCTTTTGTTAAATTATATCATTTAAATATCATTTTTGTATTTATATATGCTCATAAGATTTAAATGTATAAATTGTTGTTTATTATGTTATAATAAACAACGTATTAGGAAGGTGTGACATAACTTGAATTTAATAGTTGGTGCTTTTCCGTTTTTTGTCTTGCCTTTTGTCTTATCATTGATATTAGTTCCTATTTGTAAACAAATAGGGTTTAAATTAGGTATATATGCCATTGAAAATAATCGTACAGTTCATCATGGAAAAATCGTTCGTATGGGTGGAGTAGCGTTATTTATTGCGTTTATGGTGGCAATGGCAGTTTATGTTAAGGCTGATCAAACAATTAATGGAATATTGATTGGTGGTATCATTGTATTTCTAGGTGGTATCATTGACGATATTTATAATTTAAAACCATTATATAAATTATTATTTGAAATAGCTGGTGCTTTAGTAGCATTGATATATGGACAATTATATATTCAGACGATGTACTTGCCTTTTGGTATTGAAATATCTAATTTGTTCTTTAATTTCTTTGTTTCATTTATGTGGATAGTAGGAGTTACTAACGCAATCAATTTAATTGATGGCTTAGATGGTTTATCTAGTGGTATTTCTTTTATTGTTACCTGTGTTATTGGTATCTTAGGCTTTTTCTTAGGTCGTAGAGATATTTGTATCATGGCTTTGATCCTTGCTGGTTCTACTTTAGGTTTTTTACCATATAATTTCCATCCTGCTTCGATTTTTATGGGTGATTGTGGTGCTTTATTTTTAGGATATATGTTAGCTTGTATGGGCTTATTAGGTTTTAAGACAGCAGCTATCGTTACTTTGGCTTTTCCTATTATTATGTTATTTATACCTATTAGTGATACTTTAATGGCTATTATTAGAAGAAAACTACAGGGTAAAAAGATATCAGAAGCGGATAGAGGGCATTTACATCATACTTTGATGTTTAAGCTTGGCTTAGGTCATCGCAATACTGTAATCGTTTTATATATCGTTACATTCTTATTTGGAATTAGTGCTATTATCATGTATTTTGATGAGATAGCTGGTTTGATCTTGTTTATTATCTTATTGATTGGTTTTGAGATCTTCATTGAAAAGACGGGTATGATTAATGAAGGCTTTCATCCTCTTACTAGTTTATGTCAGAAATTTTTTAGTAAAAAAGATTAGGAAAAAGATGATCTTCTTCATAAATACATTATGAAGGAGATTTTTTTATGAATTATAATGCAGTTGAAGATGTTTTAAGAGGAGAGTTGCCTGAAGGCATGATGATCGATCAAAGAAAATGGCAGAATTATTTGAATATTAAAAAAGGAATATATTATACTTTAGATCGAAGTCACGCTGATGTTAATATGATATCAGAAGCTAATTGGGTATTGCGTAAAGATGGTTTGTCTTGTGAAAGCTTTGGGGTCAATGTGATGGTTGGTAATATCTGTTATATTGATTTTGGTCAGGCTTATCTTAATGAGATAGGATATCAGCATTTTGGTTTGGTGATGTCTTTTTGTCAAAGAAAGGCTTTGATCATTCCCATGACTAGTAATAGTGTGCAATATGAGAATGCTTATGATGCCAAGGATAATCCTGATGGTAAAAGGAATCTCTTTAGGATAGGGATGATAGAGGGTATGAATAAGCCTTCGGTTTTGTTTCTAAATGATGCTAAATATATTAATACAGCCAGGATTATTGATGTTAAGGCTTATATTGATCCGCATAGTAAATTATTTAGAGAAATTCAGCAAAGATTATTAGCGATTATGTTTAAAATATAGTTGCCAAATTATCAAAGGTTATGATATTATATTTAAGCTAAAGAACTTACTTTAAACACGCATAGAGGTTTAAGGCGGAAGGGAGAAAAACATGAAAAAAGGAATTCATCCAGTATATAACAAATGTAAAGTTATTTGTACAAGCTGTGGTGCTGAATTTGAATCAGGTTCAACTAAGAAAGAAATTAAGGTAGATACTTGTTCAAATTGTCATCCATTCTTTACTGGTAGACAACGTTTTGCGGCTGCGCAAGGACGTGTTGAGAAGTTCAATAAGAAATATGGACTTAAATAATAAGGATGCAAATCCTTATTTTTTTATAAAAAGAGGTTATTATGAGTTTAATGTATCATCAGTATCGACCAGGATGGGTAGAAGTAATTTCTGGTTGTATGTTTGCTGGTAAAACAGAAGAATTAATTAGAAGAATAAAAGTACTAGAATTTGCTAAAAAGAATATTAAAGTATTCAAACCAAGAATTGATAATCGCTATAGTGATACTTTTGTCGTTTCTCATGCAGGAAGCAGGGTAAATAGTATTGTTATTGATAGGGCTGCAGAAATACTAGATCATGTTGATAGCAGTGTTGATGTAGTTGCAATTGATGAAGTACAGTTTCTTGATGAAGATATTTGTGAAGTTTGTGATATCTTGGCAAAAGAAGGTAAAAGAGTCATGGTTGCTGGTTTGGATATGGATTTTAGAGGAGAGCCTTTTGGTATGATGCCTAAACTGATTACAGAAGCTGAGTTTGTTACAAAGCTTACAGCTGTTTGTAATAAATGTGGAGCTCCAGCAACAAGAACGCAAAGACTAGTTAATGGCAAGAGTGCTTCTTATAATGATCCATTAGTTTTAATTGGGGCTAGTGAAGCCTATGAAGCTAGATGTCGTCATTGTCATGAAGTTACTGATAAGCCCAAAATGATAAGGAGATAAGATTATGGATGCTTTAATTGAAAAGTTACAACAGTATGAACAGCGCTATAACCAGATCAATGATCTATTAGTTAGTGATGATATTATTAGTAAGCCTAAAGAGATGACTAAACTTGCTAAGGAACAGGCTTCTATTAAACAGATCGTTGATGCTTATAATGATTTAAAGGCTATTGATAATAATTTGCAACAGGCTCATATCATGCTTAAGGAAAATGATGAAGAGCTTAAAGAAATGGCTAAAATGGAGATTGAAGAATTGGAGCCTAAGAAAGAAGCTTTATTAGAGCATATTCAATTATTATTAATTCCTAAAGATCCTAATGATGATCATAATGTCATTATGGAAATCAGAGGTGGTGCTGGTGGAGATGAAGGAAATATCTTTGCTGGTGACTTATATCGTATGTATTGTAAATATGCTGAAAGCAAGGGATGGAAGATCCAGCTTTTAGAAGCTAGTGAATCAGAAGCTGGTGGTTTCTCACAGATCATTTTTGCTATTAAGGGTACCGATGTATATAAGGAATTAAAGTTTGAAAGTGGAGCTCATCGTGTTCAGCGTGTTCCTAAGACCGAGACTCAAGGCCGTATTCATACTTCAACTGCTACGGTTTTATGTCAGCCAGAAGCTGAAGATGAAGATATTGAGATTCCTATGAGTGATCTAACTATTGAAACACATAGAGCATCTGGTGCTGGTGGACAGCATATCAATAAGACTGATAGTGCGGTAAGAATCGTGCATGTTCCTACAGGTATTACGGTAAACTGTCAGGAAGGTAGAAGCCAGATTGAAAATAGAGAAACAGCATTAAGACTGATCAAATCACGTGTTTATGAAGAATATCAAAGAATCAAGGAAGAAGAGGAAGGAAAAGTTAGAAGAGCTAAATTAGGTACTGGTGACAGATCTGAAAAGATCAGAACTTATAACTATCCTCAAAATCGTGTTACTGATCATCGTATTGGTCTAACTATTACGCAGCTTGATCGTATCATGGAAGGTAAGATGGATGATATTATTGCTGGTTTATTAGCTGAAGAACAGAAACAGCGTTTAAAAGAGGCATAAGATGATTAGCTTTAAAGAGGCTGTTAAGACAGCAGAAGTAGCATGTATGAATCATAATGTTCCTAAAGAGACAGTTATGCTTTATTTAGTAGAGATTGCTAATATGGAACGTTATAATCTTTATATGCATTTTGATGAAGAAATGCCTGAAGAATTATTTCATGAATTTAGCAAGGGTATTGAAAGGATCATTAGTCATGAACCATTAGCTCATGTATTGGGTTATTCATGGTTTTATGGTTATAAATTTAAGATCAACGAAGATGTATTGATCCCTCGTTATGAAACTGAAGAACTAGTAGCTAATATCCTAGCTAAAAAAGATGAGATCTTTAATGATCAAAATGTTGACGCTATTGATGT
>JALEVB010000159.1 GCA_022780745.1 Erysipelotrichaceae bacterium | reverse complement strand
AAGAGTACTTATCATATGTTATATGGTTTAGCACCATTACCATATGCTACAGGTTTATTGCCTTTAGGTTTAGATAATCAGATTGGAGTAAAACTATTGCCTGATGTTAAGACAGCTAATAGTTTATCTTTTAGTGAGCGTAATAAGCTAGGTTTTAAACAAGGTATCGTTGAGGGTATTGAATATTTCTTTGGCTTGGGTAGTGTTACTTATTATGTTTCTAAAAGTTTAGAGAAGATGAATAATTCACATAGTACTAGCTATGTTAAGTTATTAAAGAAGCCTAGACGTTTAATTAGATTATTAAAGGGTAAATATCATGCTTATAAGGAGCATAGGGGCTTATTACCTAAAGATCTATTTGATCTAAAGGGATTTGTTGTTGCTGGTACTGATAATGAGTTATATAAAGATGATTTATATAAAATGTGGAATGTTCGTCCTTTGGAGATATTTGCAGGTACTGAACCTACTTTGATTGGAACTGAATTATATAGTCGTAAAGGTTTAGTCTTTTTTCCTGATGCTTGTTTTTATGAGTTTATCCTGGAAGATGATCTGATCAAGGAAAAAGAAGATCCTAGTTATGTTGTTCCTACTTATTTTATGGATGAAGTAGAAGAGAACTGTAATTATGAATTAGTTATTTCTGTATTAAAAGGTGGAGCTTTCATGCGTTATCGTATTGGGGATATGTATCGCTGTGTGGGCTTAAAAGATGATAAAGATAATATTTCTATTCCTTTATTTAAATATATTGATAGAGTAAAGGATGTTATTGATATTGCTGGTTTTACCAGAATTACAAAAAATAGTATCGATGAGGTTATTAGATTATCTAAATTAGATATTGTTGATTATATTGCCTGTAAGGAAATAGAGAATAATCGTCCTTTCTTGCATATGTATGTTGAGATGTCTAAGGATAGTTTTATTAGTAGTGCTGTTTGTGTTAATGTTTTGAAAGATCATTTGACAGCTTATTTTAAATATGTCGATAGTGATTATGCTGATCTTAAGAAGATATTAGGTATTGATCCTTTGAAGATCACAATATTAAAGGATGGCGCTTTAACGACATATCCTAAGCCTATTGATAGGATCAATGCTTCTAAATCACAGATCAGTCAGCTATTAAAATATATGAATGAAGATCTAGGAGGTAAAGCTTATGAATAGTTATGCTTTAGTTCCTGTTACTTGTGTGGCTATATATTGTTTCTTACTATTTTCTTTTATAGCTAGCAAGAAAGATATAATGATCAAAGCTTATATGTATGTGCTTGTTGCCATGATCTTATGGACTGGTGGCTCTTTCTTGATGCGTATCAATGTGTTTCCTTCATATGAGTTCTGGTTTAATATTTCTATTTTAGGATTGTTATCCTGTGTTTTTACTTTGTTTAGTTTTGTTATTGTTTATATAAATAAAAAATATGATTTTAACTGCTATTTTTGGATAGTAGTTTTATTAGTTTTAGCGCTTATTAATGCTGCTACGGGCTTTTTTATCAGTCCACCGGTTTTAACTAATACTCCTAGTGGCTATAAGTTTATTTATGAGAGTAATATTTTTTCATATATTTTATATGGGGTTACTATTGTTTGTGCTTTGAATCTGGTTTTAAGGATCACTAAGGCTATTAAGTCTAATTCTGATTTTGTTAAGGAGCTTTTACCATTATTTATTGGTATTGTTGTAATGCTGTTGGGACATGTATTATATTTCTTGCCAGTATTTAAGGGCTTTCCTATTGATGTATTATCAGGGGTAGTAATGGCTTTTTGTATGTACTATATGGTATATCAGCTTCGTTTGTTTAAGTTGACATTACTGGTGTCTAAATTGAATATTCAATTTATGTCAGTTTTATGTTCAGCTTTGATTTTCTTTTATTCAATTAGTCCAATTGAAAGATTTGTTACTAAATATTTAGCTGCTTTTGCTAAATATAAAACTTTTATTATAACTATCATGTTTGTTATGGTAGTTTATGTTATCTTCTATTTCTTTAAAATATTTATTGATCATGTGTTTATTAAAAATGAGATCAAACAAAATGAGGCTTTAAATGACTTTAGTTTAGAAGTTAGTAAGAGTCTGGTAATTGATGATGTATTAGAGCTTACTATTCATAATATCAAAGAAGTTATCAATGTTAATGATATATTAATTGCTTTATTAAATGAGGATAATAAAGAGTATGTTATTTATCCTGATAAGAAGTATTTTTCTTATCCTTCGATCAATGCTAAGTGCCAGTTATTTAATTTTTTAAATGAATGTAATCGATGTGTTAGTTATCATGATTTTACTAGGAGTATCTATTATCGTTCATTATGGCAAAAGGATAAAGAGTATTTAGCTAATCTTAATATTGAGATGATGATTCCTTTAAAAGAAGATAAGCTTCTTGGTGTTATTTTCTTAGGTAAAAAGGGTAAGGGTAATTATAACTATGATGAGGTAGTTTATTTGTCATCGATTGCTTCGATTGCGACGATTGCTTTTCAAAATAGTAGACTTTATCAGAAGGTTTATCATGAAGCAACTCATGACGAATTAACTGGTTTATATAATCGTAAGTATTTTTATCATATTCTAGAGAAACAGTATGAGGATATTAATGATAGTCTGGTACTGATGAATATTTCTATTGATGATTTTAGGCTTTATAATCAGCTGTATGGCAATGTTATTGGTGATGAAGCATTAGTGAAGGTTGCTAATATTATCAAAGCTACAGTGGCTAAAAATGGCTTTGTTGCTCGAAATCAGGGCAAAGAGTTTTCAATTATTTTACCTGATTATACGATATTACAAGCTAAGAATTTAGCAGAAGATATTAGATTACAGGTATTGAATATTAATAAAAATAGTAGTATTAGTGCTAAAGTATTAACAGTTTCAATTGGTATAGCAGCTATACCTTTTAATGCCAGTGATGTTAAACAGCTTATTGAATATACCGATCATGCTACTTTCTTAGCTAAAAAGGCAGGAAAGAATTGTATTAGTATCTATAATCTTGATACGATAGCTCTAAATGATTATAATCCTAATAAACCAAATAAATCAGTATATTCAGAATATTCTAATACGATATATGCCTTACAGGCAGCTATTGATACAAAAGACCATTATACTTTCTCGCATAGTAATAATGTTTGTTATTATGCTACGACTTTAGCAAAAGAATATGGTTTAAATGATGATATCGTAGAAATAATTAGAGAAGCTGCATTATTACATGATGTTGGTAAGATAGGTATTCCAGAACATATCTTGAATAAACAATCAAGATTAACTAATGAAGAATATGAGATCATGAAGACCCATGTAGATAACTCTATAGGTATTATTAAGCATCTTCCTAGTTTGGATTATGTAATACCTGCGGTTGTTAGTCATCATGAAAGATGGGATGGTAAAGGATATCCACGTAAACTAGCAGGTAATGATATTCCTTTATCAGGAAGAATACTATGTATTGCTGACTGTTTTGATGCTATGACATCTGCTCGCTGTTATCGTCAGCCATATACTGTGGATAAGGCTTGTCAGGAGATCATTAATCAAGCTAATAAACAGTTTGATCCTCAATTAGCATATCTATTTGTAGATCTGATTAAACAAAAGAAGATCGTAATAAAAGAGGGATAATATGTTAGATAAGATATTACCAGAAATGATTGAATTAGCTCAGGATATATATTGTCATCCTGAATTAGGATTTAGAGAATTTGATACAAGAAAAAAAGTAATTGCAAAGCTTGATAAATATCATATTAGTTATGAGGATGTAGCTTATACTGGAATTAAGGCAACTATTGATTCTGGTAAGAAAGGACCACATATTGGTTTAATAGCGGAATTTGATGCTGTTCCAACATTAGGACATCCTTATGCTAATGAAAAGCAAGGTAATGCTGCGCATACTTGTGGTCATTACGCCCAAATGGGAGTAATGCTAGCGGTATTTGTTGCTATCAAGGAAAGTAGATTATTAGATGATCTGTGTGGCAAGGTTAGTTTATTAGTTACTCCTGCTGAAGAGTTTTGTGATATGGATTATCGCAAAGGACTTATTAAGGAAGGAAAGCTGCATTATCCATCAGGTAAACAGGAAATGATAGCCACAGGTGTTTTTGATGATGTTGATCTAATGTTAAGCTGTCATGCCATGGGAATTGATATGCTAGAGTGGGATGCAGAAATTGGATCATCATTAAATGGCTTTATTCAGAAAACAGCTATCTATCATGGTAAAGCTACGCATGCTGGAGCAAATCCTGAAGGTGGTATTAATGCCTTAAATGCTGTTAATCTAGCTATGACAGGTATTAACTTCTTAAGGGAAACTTTTAGAGCAGAAGATTGCATAAGAGTTCATTATGTTTTAACTGAAGGAGGACAAACAGTTAATACGATACCATCAAGAACTAGACTTGATATGTATATTCGTGCAAAGCATGTTGATAAGATCTTTGAGGTAGAATGTAAAGTTAATAATTGTTTAAAAGCTGGAGCTATGGCTATTGGCTGTGATCTGGAAATCATTGATACTCCAGGATATTTTCCTTTACATCAGGATGAAAATCTAACAGCTTTTGTTAAGGAACATATTTTAAAATATACTACTAATGATCGTATTGCTTGTGGTACCCATGGTTTTGCATCAGGTGATATGGGAGATATATCAACTTTAAAACCTATTGTTGAAATTGGTACCGCTGGATTTGAAGGAACATTACATGGCAAAGACTTTAAAACAGCAGATGTTAACAAAGCATATGTAATACCTGCACATTATTTCACTGATACGATCATTGATCTATTAAAAGATAATGGTAAAAGTGCCTATGATATCGTCAAAGCATATAAACCGGTATTTACTAAAGAACAATATGTAAAACGTTTAGATGATCTTAATAAAACTACTAAGTATGAGTATATGAAAGGACTGTAGAAATACAGTCTTTTAATTTACCAACTTTACATATTCTTTACATTGACGTAGTATTCTCGGGGGGGGGTATAATTACAATTGAGAAAGAAACGGGGAGAGAAGATGAAGATAATAAAGAAAGTATTTGCTTGCCTTTTGAGCGTGTTATTCATTTTATCATTAGTAAGTATTAACACCCAAAATGTTAAAGCAGCTGTTGATTACTGTACTATTGAATTTATTCAAGGTAGTAGCGATGGATTTACGATTACATGTCCAGAAAATTCGTTTAAAGTTGATACTTCAACAATGTTTCAGTTAAAACTTATCCATAATAACGGTTTTTATTATGTTAATGTTAGTCCAACAATAAGCTATAGCGATGGAAATATTGTTTTATTAGCGGCAGATGGATGGTCACAATATTCTGGTTCATATATACCTGAAGGTAATTATACATTAGGACTACGTGTTGCTAATGGTAATGTTAGTATATATGAAAAAGAATTGAATAATGGTGCAGTAATAAACTATCCTGGTTTTAAT
>JALEVB010000173.1 GCA_022780745.1 Erysipelotrichaceae bacterium | reverse complement strand
TTTTCCAACCAAACGGATTAAGAATGGTATCTCCAAACAGTTCGACAAATCGAGCTTTGACGAGCTCATCCAGCTTTTGGAGTTCGCTTTTTCGCGCTAAGATAATTGCTTCTAACGTGTTTAAAACATCAATAATTTTTCTCTGTTCATCCAAAGAATGCAGCTCAACACTTACCTTTTCTAACCCTTGTCTTGTTATCTGAGGCTGTGCAGAACCGCTAATCACATTGTGAAAATCATAGTGTAATAAACAATAATATAAGTATTCCAACAATACATCAGATCGAATGTTATCTAAACACATTGCATTTCCAGTCACATACGATTTGGGAGCAGTGATATTTATCGCTCCACAAGTTGCACCTCTACAAGTAATCGCTAGCACTGGGCTTTCGTGGTTGTATTCGCTATAATATCCAATTATTCCATTTGCACCATAAACAGGATAGCCTTCGCTAAGCAATTCACTTGTTGGAATGGTTTTCCACTGTTTAGGTGTGCAGATATCTGTTAGTCTAACCATCATAATTGCATCCCTACAAACCCGAATTTATCTTACAGGTTTTCTCACTTTCTATTTGTTTAATAGGTTTTTTAGGTCTATTAATTCTTTGCTTATTTGTTCTTGTAAATTGAATATTTCTTGTAGTATTTCTTCTGTTGGTGGGTATTCAACCTTTTCGTATACTACTTCTTTGTATTTGTTGATTGATAGATCATAACCATTTGATACGATTTCTTCTTTGGTTACAAAGAAAGATTGTTCGGTTCTTTTTCTATCTTTTTCTTGTTCTAGATTGTGATATCTATTGATAATATCTGGAATATCATTATCAGTTATTTCTTGTCGTTTATCATCTAATGTATAACCATCTGCTTTCATATCATAGAACCATACATCTTTAGTTCCACTTGGATCTTTTGTGAAGACTAATACGGCTGTTGATACTCCTGCATATGGTTTAAATACCCCTGAGGGCATTGATATTACGGCTTGTAATCTGTTGTTTTCAATTAGTTCTTTTCTAATTGATTTATGAGCGTTACTTGATCCGAATAAGATACCATCAGGAACGATGCAGGCACATCTTCCTCCAAGTGATAAAGATCTAATAAATAGCGCTAGAAATAGTAATTCTGTTTTTTTGGTTTGACATAAAGCTAAAATATCTTTAGAAATATCTTCTTTAAATACACTACCTGTAAAGGGTGGATTAGCTAGTATTAATGAATACATATTACGATCAGTGTTATCGTCTGATAATGAATCTTTTCTTTGGATATTAGGATTATCTACATCATGTAATAACATGTTCATAGCACCAATTCTTAACATTGATGGATCAGTATCATAACCATTGAACATCGTTGATGAATAGTATTCCCTATTTTCTTTTTTGATTAATTCATTTTTATAATGTTGCTGAATATATTGAGCACATCCTAGTAAGAAACCGGATGAACCCATAGCTGGATCTAAGATCTTATCATTTAATTTTGGTTCTACAAGATTAACCATCATATTGATGATATGCCTTGGAGTTCTAAATTGTCCTAGCTCTCCTGATGAAGACATCTTACCTAAACAATATTCATAAACATCACCCATGATGTCTTTATCAGTCATTTCTATTTCACTTAATGTATCAACACATACTCCTAATACTTTAGCTGTTGGTATTAAGAAAACGGCATCAGACATATATTTAGAAAATGCTGATTCTTTACTATCCCCATTTACCGTTTTAATAAATGGGAATACATATCTTCTAACAGTTTCAAACATTTCCGTAGTTGATTTATTCTTGAATACATTCCATCTTAGTTCACTATATGGAATACTAATATTTTCTTGTTCAAGAACAAAATTTCCTTTTTTAAATACTTTACTTTGATAAGTGAAGCCAATTGCAACAGCATTTGCTTCTTTTCTTATTTCAATATCATCTAAAAGTTTCATAAACATAAGATATGTGATTTGTTCAAGTACCGTGATAGGACTAGATATACCACCTGTCCAGATCGTATCCCATATCTTATCTATTTTTGTTTTTAATTCTCCAGTTATCATAATTACTCCTAATTCTGTATACAATTATGTAATTCATCTATTACGGTTTTTATTAATAAACTCTTGTTGCCAAATACTTCATAAATATCTATTTGATCAAATGGTGAAATATTTACTAGTTCATTTCCATCAATGTCTCCATTTTGTCTTACATAATTGATGATGGAATTAATGAATTCCATTTGTTCGACTGATAATTCATTTTCATTTAAGAAAGTATTAAATTTATCATTAATTACTTTTTGATCAATTCCCACTATTGATCTAATAAAGGCTGCTAAGTTTTCAGTCTTTGTTAATTTATAATAATCATCTTTAGTACCAGTTTTAGCCCATAAGATATCTTCTAAATTTTCAAAGTCTTCGTCATTTAATGGCTCTAGATTTTTAATTTTAATAATCGTAGGATTATTAGAATTTTCAATTAGATAATCAATTACTCTTTCCTTATATGTTCGAGTATCAAGATTAAATGGCATATCAACTTCTATATCTTTTGTATAATCAGGAGTATCAATAATAACTCCTTTAATTACCTCATCTTCAAGATATTTTGCTAACGGTCTAATATTAACACGATAATATTCAAGTTTTCTAAGATCCATATTAGCCCATGTAACATCATTAGCAAATTCTACTAATAAAGGTATTCTTTCTGAAATATCGGTAATAGAGGCTTTAGATAATAATGTTTGAGCAACCAATTTTAATTTCTTTATAATATTTTCAGCATTATTAAAGCTGTTTTCTTTAATATAAACATCTTCAGCCTGATACACTTTATAATCAAAAGATAATGATAAATAATTATCTTTAATATTGCTTTCGATTACAGGCGTTAAATAAGACCTAATTTCTTTTTCATCAGTATCACTAATATACTGCCATACATCATTATCGCAATATTTATCTAATTGCTTCATCACATTTCTAACTGAAATTCTATCTTTACCTTCTTTTTTGGTAAACAGTATCGTTTCATAAAGGTCTTGTCTTAACTGTTGCCTATATTGTTTATGATAACTTGAAGTCTGATGTTGATAAGTTTGTAATAAACATAACATTTCTAGTTTTATATTAAATATTTTTTGTAAAATAGTCATAGTTGGTTTAATATCATCAGTTAATTTATCATTGAAATTATTGAAATAATCAAAAATATAGAAACATTCTTTATCTTTACCATCAATCAAACCTTCGCATAATCTGGTTCCTCTTCCTATCATTTGTATTAATTTGATTTTTGAATTAACACGTTTAAAGAAAACCAAATTCAAAACACTTGGTACATCAATACCTGTATCAAGCATATCAACAGATACAGCGATTCTAAAATTAGGATCATTACCAAATTGTTCGATTAAATTATCACTATTTTTAACCTGATTATCTACCAATTTACAGTACTCATGATATTTTGGGTATAATTTATAGAAAGTATCAACAATCAATTCAGCATGATAATGATTTACAGCAAATATTATGGTTTTACCTAATATTTGACCATTTTGGACTCTTAGACCATATTTCATTAAGTCATCTAATACCTTACGACAGGTATCAACATTATAGATACTTCTAAAGAATTTATCATTTTTGATCATTGATTCATCATCATAATCCTGATCAGATAACAAATCGATCATTCTTTGATTTTCTTGTGATAAATCTTTATAAGCTATACCATTTTCTAGTAAATTAGATGTTTTTGATAATACTTTATATGGTACTAAATATTTATCATTAACTGCTTCTTCTAAAGAATATGAATAGTTTGGTATACCACTTTCACAGTTAAATAAAGAATAAGTATTAGCGTCTACTTCATCTTTTGGAGTAGCGGTTAAACCAATTAATAAAGAATCAAAATAATTAAATATTGAGCCATATTTATTAAAAATAGATCTATGAGCTTCATCAATAATAATTAAATCAAATCTACCTATTGGTAGTCTTGAATCTTCATCTTCGATGAACCTTATCATAGTCTGATGGGTAGAAAAGCATATACGGGCATTATCATCATTAGCTAATTTTCGATCGGATAAAACACAGTATGTCATATCTGGTAATAACCTTTGGAAGCTTAAAAAAGCCTGTCTTACTAAACTTGTTCTATCTGCTAAGAATAAAACATTTTTAACCCAGTTATTTCTTGTTAGTATTTCAACTAAAGCAATGGCCATTCTAGTTTTTCCAGTACCTGTTGCCATTACTAAAAGACCTCTTCGATACATGTCATTAAATCTGGCACAAATATTTTGAATTGCGATTTTTTGATATGGTCTACCAGCAATATCTTCTCTAACTTTTGTATCTTTGATTTTTGTTATATCTCTTCTTTGAATTAGATATTCTAATTCATCTATCGTATGAAAACCATCTACTTTTCGTGGTGGATATTTACCATCAATAACATATCTTTCATAACCATTAGTATAATAAAGAATTGGTGTATATCCATACTGTTTCTTCATACACTCGCCGTATTCTCTAACCTGTTGTTGACCTTTAGAAGCATCAACACTGGTCTTTTTGGCTTCAATGATTGCTAATGGTTTACCATCTTTAGCATATAAAACATAATCACAAAAACCTATACCACTGGCATTATTAAGACCATGAACACAAATTTCACAACATGCTTTAGCTGCTACTGGTGTACCACTTTTTATTTTTTTACCAGAAATTACAGTATATGAAGATGGTGTTAACACATCCCATCCTGCTTCATTTAGGTATAAATCTATATATTGTTGTCTAGTCTCAGCTTCACTTAAATCATTATATTTAATAGTATTATCACTATTGATAAATTTAGGAGTTTCAAGAACAACTTCTTCATTTAGAAGTTTCTTATATAGCGTATCTATTAATTCTTTAGTATTATCATAAGAAACTTTGGCTTGACTTCTTTTGATATGTTTATCATGATGAGCATTAATACCTAGTATTCTTATAAAATGCAATTGGTCAATTACGATATCATTATCAAAAAAATTACGTACTACTTCATTATTAATTAATTCTATTAATGTAGCATCAATAGGTTTTCTTTCGTTTTGTACTTCAAATATGATTTCAATTGCTTTTTCTAGTACTTGACGACAAATAATTACCACATCTCTTGGCTCTTTATCGTTTGCTAGTTCAAATACTAATGATAATTGTTCTAATTTACTCTTTAAATCAGCCATAATAAACCACCTTAAAATATATTTTAACATTCAAACAACATTATTGCTAAAGAAAGATTAATAGATGCAAAATATTGAGCAATAAAACAAAAAAAGAATCTAATTAATAGATCCTTCTTATTTGTATCATGGTGGAGCTTAGGAGGATCGAACTCCTGACCTCCTGCGTGCAAAGCAGGCGCTCTCCCAGCTGAGCTAAAACCCCATGTATATTTAATTCGATGGTGGGCCTGAATGGACTTGAACCA
>JALEVB010000161.1 GCA_022780745.1 Erysipelotrichaceae bacterium | reverse complement strand
GATCGTTTAGCTAAATTAAATGTACGTAATTATTTAAAACCTATTAAAGATTTTTTGATCAATGATCCTAATAAATATGCTGCTGGATTATTGATAGATATATTGATCGAGCAGAATATTAATGAAGAAATTGAGTTTCATAAAGATGGAGTGGTTTATAATTTTATTCCTAGCTATTTAACTAGTTGTAAAGATAATAAAGCATATAGCATTGCTTATGATCATTTAGCTAAATGGCTGGAAAATAATCCTTCCTATCTAAAAATGGCTGATCAGCTGCTGATACAGCAGATGTTTCTAGCCTTACCTTTATGTATAGAAACTGATGAAGCAAAAGAGCTAGCATATAGTATTTTATATAAAGTATGTGAATTGATGGATGATTTAGATACTTTTTCTATAATCAGCAAGACATTTGGTCTAAATTATCTAAAAAAATTTGATATCATGATGTAAAAGTTTTGAATTTATGACAAGATTTGTTATAATAATATAGCTTATTAAAGGAGAGAAATATGTCAACTTGGGAATTAAAAGAAAAATCATGTGGTGAATTAACATGTGTAGTTGAAAATGAAACATGGTCTAATGCAAAAACTAAAGCATTCGCTAAATTAGCTAAGGATGTTGAAGTTCCTGGCTTTAGAAAAGGTCAAGCACCTAAAAAAATAGTAGAAAAACGTCTTAATAGAAATGATGTATTATTAGAAGCTGTAGAATTGGTTGCTTATGATGTATTAATGGAAGGTGTTAAAGAGCATAGCTTAGAAGTTATTGCTCAGCCTGAATTAAAAGTAAATGGTTTAGATGAAGATAAAGCGGAATTAGTATTTGTTATCACTGTTAAACCAGAAGTTACATTAGGTCAATACAAAGAATTACCAATGGAAAAAGATGCAGTTGAAGTAACTGAAGAAGATGTTAATGCTGAATTAACTCGTTTACAGGAAAGATTTGCTGAAATGGAAGTTAAAGAAACAGCTGAAAATGGCGATACTGTTGTTATTGATTTTGAAGGATTTAAAGATGGTGTTCCATTTGAAGGTGGTAAAGCTGAAAAGTATAGCTTAGTACTTGGTTCTAATAGCTTTATTCCTGGATTTGAAGATCAGCTAATTGGTGTTAAAGCTGAAGATGAAAAGGATGTTAATGTTACATTCCCTGAAGATTATCATGCAGCTGAATTAGCTGGAGCTCCAGTAGTATTTAAGATCAAAGTACATGAAGTTAAGACAAAGGTTTTACCTGAATTAGATGATGAATTTGCTAAGGATGTAAATGCACCAGATGTTGAAACTATTGAAGATCTAAAAGCATTTATTACTAAGAATTTAACAGATGAAAAAGAAAAACAGGCTGAAAATAAAGCAGTTAATACTTTAATGGAAACAGTTGTTAATAATGCTAGTGTTGAGATTCCTCAAGCTATGATCGATAATGAAACTAATCAGTTAGTAAATGAATATGCAATGCAATTACAGCAAAATGGTTTCAGCTTAGATCAGTTCTTAAAAATGACTGGTCAAAAGATGGAAGATCTTAAGGCTCAATTTGAAACTGATGCAACTAATAGAGTTAAGTTCAGATTAGTATTAGAAGCAATTGCTAAGGCAGAAAGTATTGATGCTAATGACGAAGAAATTGAAAAGGAATATCAGGATATAGCTAATAGCTATAATATGAAAGTAGAAGAAGTTAAGAATCTTATTGCTAAAGATACTTTAATTGAAGACGTTAAAGCACGTAAAGCATACGATTTGATCAAAGATACTGCAAGTAAATAAGACGCTTAATATGCGTCTTATTTTATAGCATAAAAGGAGGAAAAATATGGATAATAATGAATTATTTGTACCTGTAATATTCACTAGAGGAATAGTGGTTTTTCCTAATATTGATGTTATTATCGAAGTAGGACGGCAAAAGAGTATTAATGCTGTTAATGAAGCTCAGACTAACTATGATGGTCATATCTTTCTAGTTTGTCAAAAAGATAGTTATAAAGAATCTTTAGACATGGATAATGTGTTTAATGTTGGTACATTATGTCGTGTAAAGTCATTACGAAAGAAAGATGGTTTCTTAAGGGTTACATTTACGGGACTTGAAAGAGCTAAGATCAAACAGTTAGAAGATTCTGAGCAGTCTTTATATGGAACTATCGAATTGGTAAAAGATGAGATCGGAGATTCTAAAGAGGAAATCGTTTTAGCTAAGAAAATTATTAAGGAATTTGAGGAGATTGCGAATACTAATAGTAACTTCCCTCCAGAATTGATCCAGCAACTGGCAAAAGGTGTAAATGCAATTACTTTATGTGATCAGTTTGCTCAATATTATCCTTTACCAATCGAACAGAAACAACAGTTTTTAGAAACTGTAAATGTTAATGAACGCTTATTAAATGTATTAGAAGTATTATCTAGTCAAAAAGAAATGAGCAAGATCGAGAGTGATATTAATACTCGTGTTAAGGAAAGAATTGATGAAAGTCAAAGAGAGTATTATCTAAGAGAAAAGATGCGTGCTATTCGTGAAGAATTAGGCGATGTTGCTAATAGTGATGAAGAATCTGATGATCTTAGAAATATGATCATGAATAATCCTTATCCTGAACATGTTAAAGAAAAAGCTTTAGAAGAGTTAAGAAGATATGAACAATTGCCTTCAGCATCTCAAGAAGCAGCAGTTGCTCGTATTTATCTTGACTGGTTATTAAAGACTCCATGGTATCAGGAAACAAAAGATAATGATGATTTAAATGAGGTTCAAAATATTCTTGATCAAGATCATTACGGATTAGAAAAAGTTAAGGAAAGAATTATGGAATATCTTGCAGTTAAGCAGATGACAAATTCTTTGAATGCACCTATATTATGTCTTGTTGGTCCTCCAGGAGTTGGTAAGACTAGTTTAGCTAAATCAATTGCTAGAGCTCTAAATCGAAATTTTGTAAAGATTTCTTTAGGTGGTGTAAAAGATGAAGCAGAAATTAGAGGACATCG
>JALEVB010000158.1 GCA_022780745.1 Erysipelotrichaceae bacterium | reverse complement strand
ATTATCGTTACACACTCAATGCAGCAGGCATCAAGAATATCAGACTATACTGCTTTCTTCTTGCTTGGTGAAATTATTGAATATGATAAGACAAGCGTTATATTTCAGAATCCAAGTGATAAGAGAACTGAGGATTATATTACAGGAAGGTTTGGTTAATATATGGTAAAAATTGATGAAAAGTTGACTTATTTAAAACAAAGGATACTACATATGGCTACGATCATAAATAATATGTATGCCAAAGTATATGAAGCACTAGATGAACATAATGTAGATAAAGCATTAGAAGTTATTAAGATGGATGAATTTGTTAATAGACTTGATGAAGAAGTAAATGATTTAGCTATTGAAAATCTTGCACTATTAGCTCCAGTTGCTTCAGATCTTAGAAAAGTTATCGCTGCTATTAAGATCACAACTGACTTAGAAAGAATAGGCGATTATGCTAAAAATATAGCTAGTTTTGTTATTACTGATGGTTATATCAATGAAGATATTAAAGATGATGTTAAGATCATGATCGATAATTTCTTGACTATGCTAGATCATGCTATGGATTGTTATAACAAAGAAGATCTAAAGTGGGCATATGAAATTCCATTAGAAGATGAAAATATCAATGCTGCTTTTAAATCAATCGTTGATAAAGTTAAAACAGATGAAAATGTTGATCATGTCATTGCAATGAGTAGTATGCTAAGAAATATCGAAAGGGCAGGAGATCATACAAAGAATGTTTGTGAGCATATCATTTATCAGTTAAAAGGCTTACATATCGAATTTAATTAATTTTTTCTATAATGAATATTTTGAGAATATAGTTTGATATAAACTTTATTCTCTTTTTTTTATGGCTTATATTATAATAATTATGAGGAAACAGATATGAATAAAAAAATCATTTGTATATCATTAATAAGCGCTGCAGTCTTATTATTTATTATTTCTTTTTTACTATTACCTGATGTTGTTGCTATGCAAATTCAGTTTAATGGCCAATTAGGTAATTATATGCCTAAATATATAGCTTTAGTAATACCTTTGATAATTGAACTTATTGGTACATTAGCTTATTATAAGGAAAATAATAATAAGTATCTTGTAATTGCTGTTGTTGGTATTATCATGGCTGTTATTACCTTGGTTATGAATATTTAAAAAGATAGCAATTGCTATCTTTTGCGTTCTTTAGGAATGCTTAGTGTAAAGGTTGTACCTACATTTAGTTTACTATCACATGTAATGGTGCCATTATGAAGATTTATACCATGCTTAACAATAGCTAATCCTAAGCCAGATCCTTCAATATTGGAGCTATGAGATCGATCAGATCTAAAGAATCTTTCATATATTCTATCGATATCCATATCACTTATTCCAATACCAGTATCAGCAATCGTAATAATAACATTTTTACGATCCTGTTTGATATCAATATCAACCTTACCGTTATTTTTATTATATTTGATTGCATTCTGGATCAGGTTATAAATAATATCTTCCATGACATATACAATAGCAAATCCATATATCTCTTTAGATGTAAAATTAACTTTAATATGTTTATCTTCAATAAATTTTTCTAGTTTATTAATACAGTTATTAATTAGCTGGGAGTAGTTTATCCTTTGATATTCTAAATCAATTCTATTTTCATCTAGCTTTGATATTTTAATAATATCATTGATCTTATTGATCAGATTCTGAGATTCATCATAGATCTTTTGAGCAAATAGTTTATTATCTTCTTCTTTAGCAATACCATTAGCCATTATTTCAGCATATCCTGATATTGATGTTAATGGTGTTTTTAATTCATGAGAGACATTGGCACTGAATTCTTTGCGCATCTGATTATGAAGATTAAGATTGTCAACAAGCGGTGCTAATTCTTCATAGGTGTCCTCTTTTTGAGGATTTGCCAGATTTAGATTATTTATTGGTTTTACAATTTCTTTAGCCTGGTAATTGGCTAATAATAGGCATAATATGATCAATATAGCCATTATAAATAACGAATTAGTTAAAGTAGGGATAAAGATACCCATAAAGGAATTAGAATAGCTGGATAGCCTTAAGATCTCTCCATTATTAAGTTTTACAGCATAATAATACATATTCTTATTATATGTATCTGACTTTCTTAAGCTTTCACCATAGCCATATATTATAGCATCTTTGATTTCTGGACGGTCTAAATGATTTTCTAGATCTTTAGTATTAGAGTCATATAGGACATAACCATTTGCATCGATCAATGTAATTCTTGCTTCAGTTATTAATTCATTATCTAAATAATTAGGATCATTTTCTAGAAGCTGTTTTAACTGGATAGCTTCATGTTTTATTATGGTTTTTGTTTCAGTTAAATAGGAATTAGAAATATAAACACTTAGGGCAAGGGTAGTAATTAAAATGGCTATTATCGTTGATAAAGCCATTGTTTTAAAAATACGATTTTTCATCTTATCCTAATTTATATCCAACACCACGAATAGTTTCTATATAATCAAAATCATTATTTAATTTAGAACGTAGTGTACGAATATGAACATCAACTGTTCTGGTTTCACCATAATAATCATAACCCCAAATATCTTCTAATAGTTTTTCTCTAGTTAAAACGATACCTTGATTTTCCATAAGTTTTTGTAATAATTCAAATTCTTTTAGTGTTAATACTACTTTTTGATTCTTATATACGACCGTATGAGAACTCTTATCTAATTCCAATTCTTTATATATAAGTTTATCTGCTATATTAACATTTCTTCTTAATACGGCTTTGATCCTTGCAATCAGTTCCATAATGCCAAATGGTTTAGCAACATAGTCATCTGCACCAAGATCTAAGCCTAAAACTTTATCATATTCACTAGATTTAGCAGTAAGCATGATAATAGGAATATTTTTATATTTAGGATCTTTTTTAAGCTTTTTTAAAACATCCAGACCACTTTCATCTGGTAACATAATATCTAATAGAATTAGCTCGCAATCATTCTTAGCAAGTGCCTGATATAGCTTGGTTGCATTATCAAAACCCTGAGCATTAAAACCTGTTTGTTCTAAAGAATATACTACTAATTCCTGAATATTTAAATCATCTTCACATATAAAAATCATAGTTTTTACCTCAACAACATTTTAACACTTAATTAAATGTTCATGATCGTTTTTACAAACATTTAACATTTTTTGAAATAAAAACCAACAAATGCTCCACATATACCACCGATAATATGAGTTAACTGACTGATAGTATCTGAAACGGTAATTGCTGTATAGATTTCATTAGAAAGATATATCGTAGCGACAATGATCAAAGTTAGGGGAATACCAGAATCATTACCAGTAATACTACTTAAAATAATAAAAGCAAAGACGACACCACTAGCACCTAATAAGCTATTATTAGTAAAAATAATATTAATTAAGCCAGTAATAAAGGCAACAAATAAGATAATAAATAGTAGACGCTTAGAACCATATTTTTCTTCTAGTAATGGAGCAGTAAGTAAAAATAGGGTCATGTTATTAGCAAAATGACTAAAATCAATATGTCCTAATACATGGGTAAATAGACGAACATATAATAAAGGATCTAAAAAACTGGTACGATATATCGTAAATAATGAATATGTAGTCGCATTATGGGTAAGAGCACCTAATATTACAACAATTAGACATATGATCGTAAATGATAAAGTAACTGGAGCATTAAAGCTTATTTTTTTAAGATATTTCATTTTATTATTCCTTTTCTAAAGTATTAAAAATTACTTTTTATTATAAATATTGTATAATATTTAACAAAAATATGGGGAGTAAAATATGTTTTATAACAAAGTCAATAGTGATGATTTAATTGAACTATTTAAAAATAATGATATCAAAGTATTGGAAAGGTTGCCTTATGCAAAGTTATTATGTCCAATTAGTTTTGATAATAAGATATTAAAAGATAAGATGGGTAATATAAAAGTTGCGGCTAATAATAACATTCATTTTAAAATGGTTAATAATGATATTGGTACTTATTTTTTAGCATATACATCATATGAAAAGAATAGTGATCCAGATGAAATGATCGTTATGAATCTTCATGATTATTATCAGTTGTTTTGTATGGATGGCTGTAAAGCCTTAGGTATCGTTATTAATTTAAATTCTGATAATATTTTATTAGATAAAGAAATGGTGATCAAACTAGGTTATCGTCAGGTAGATAAGGCTGTTAATTATTTTGAACCAGAGATCTATCCTAGTAATATCATTGAGAAAATTGAAGAATATGCTAGAAAGCATCGAGATCTAAAAGAATGTTATTTTAAGAATTATTTAAAAGACGATAAGATAGCTTTTGCGTTGATCATTAAAGGTATCAATCCTAATAAGATCATTAGAGAATTAAATACAATGATCAAACCATTAGTCAAAAATATGGATATTAGTATAGTTGTCAAAAATGAAGAAAATGAAGATGCTTGTATTAAGAATCTGATAGGTAAATAAGTATGATAGAAATTGTAAATGATTTTAATGAGATCAAGGAATATGTTATTGAGAATCTTGATGAATATAATGATAAAACAAAAGCAGTTCTTGTCGATTATATTAATAATCTACAGGATAATAAAGAGATAGAAGTACTGGTTGATAAGCATGAAGATATTACTGGTTTATTAGCTTATAATCCATCTAATTATCAGATAAGCTTGTATGTAGGGAATATTGATGATTTGATCAATTATCTTATCTATGAGGCTAGAAAGCATAAAGTATTAAAGATAAGTGTTAATACGATAAATCGTGATATCTTTAATAAATATGGTTTTATGGTCGATAATGAAATAGATATCTTGGATATGCATTATTTCAATATGTCTTTGATAGTTAAAAATAGTTTAATAGATAAGGAAGTAAATGTTATTGTTGATAAACCTTATGGTAGCTTGCATAGCTTTTATCCTGATGAAATATATACCTGTAATGGGGGATATGTTTTAATAGATGATGACTATTATGAAGCTTATGTTTATGGTATCAATGAACCTGTTGATGATTATCAGGGAAAGGTTATTGGTATTATCTATCATGAAGATAATAGTGAATATTTAATAGTCAGCAAAGATTTAAATTATGATAAAAATGATGTTATTAATACGATAGCATTTGAACAGCAACATTATAATATTATTATTGAATGGTCTAAGTAGGTTACTTTCAAATGAATTATGGAAGGTTTAAAAAGGCATTTATTATTACGATACCAGTATTATTGGGTTATATCTTTTTAGGTATTGCTTTTGGTATCTTAATGGCTGATGCTAATTATAGTGTTTTACAGGCTTTTTTAAGTAGTATTTGTATCTATACAGGTGCTTTACAGTTTTTAAGTGTTAGCTTATTGAGTACTAATGCTTCGTTGGTTACGACTTTTTTAGTGGCTGTATTATTAAATAGTCGGCATTTGTTTTATGGTTTAAGCTTTATTGAAAGATTTAGAGCCATGGCATTAAAACATCGTTTTTATTTGATATATAGTCTATCAGATGAAACTTATGCCTTATTATGTTCTTTGAAACAGGATAAGGATTATCACGATGATAGGCTGTTGGTTCTAGTATCTTTTCTTGATCAGTCTTATTGGGTAATTGGTACGATCATCGGAGCTGTTTTTAAAAGTATATTTGATTTTAATACTACTGGTATTGATTTTGCAATGAGCGCATTATTTATCTGTATCTGTTTAGATCAGTATTTAAATAGTGATCAGCATCAATTTACTTATCTTGGGTTTATTGTTTCCATCATTTGTTTACTAGTATTTAGAAGCAATTTTATTTTGCCTTCAATTATTATTATCGTTATGTTTATGCTATTTAAAAAGGAGCACTGAAATGAGATTTTATATAGTTTTATTAATATGTTCTATCGTCACATTTAGTAGTCGTTTTGCTCCTTTTTTGATTTTTAAGGATGGTAAAGTCAATGAAACGATCAGATATCTAGGAGATAAATTACCGTATGCTTTGATGGCTTTGCTAGTAGTCTATAGTTTAAGGGATAGTTTACTGGATATATCAATAAGTGGGATCTGGCAATTGGCTGCGGCTTTAATATGTGTTATAACATATGTATATAAAAGAAATGTTTTAATTAGTATGTTTTTATCAACAGCATTTTATATGCTGATGATCAGATTATTTTGAGGTAATAGATATGATAAGTGCGATTTGTAATACAAAGATTTATGATAGTGAGATGACTAATGTCGTATTTGATGAACAGGGTATAATTTATCTTGGTAATGATATTAGTAAGTTTAAAGTTGATAAAATGATCGATGGAACTAATTTATTTGTATATCCTGGTTTTTATGATAGTCATATGCATCTAGTTAGTTATGGCTTTTATTTGAGTAATCTTGATTTAAAAGATGCTAAATGTTTTGAAGATATCTATCGTCTTATTAGTATTAGAAAAGATGTAGATAAATATAGATGGATCATTGCTAGAGGATTTAATGATGATAAACTAGCTGAAAAAAGAATGCCTACCAAATCAGAACTTGATGCTATATGTTCAGATAAGCCCGTATGTTTGACTAGATGCTGTGGTCATATTATGGTTTGTAATTCTAAAGCTTTAGAAATGGCTGGTTTTGAACATGATATCGATGAGATAGGTTATAAGGTGCATATGGATAGTGGTATCGTTGAAGAAAATGCTATTGAAACAGTTAAAGCTGCATGGCCTATACCAAGTATTAAAGAAATCAGTGATTATATCTTATTAGCATGCAGCAAGTGTCATGAATATGGTATTACTGCCTGTTCATCTGATGATTTTATTTCTATTACTTCAGAATATGATGAAGTATTAGAAGCTTTTGAAAAACTTGCATATCAGCAAAAACTTACATTAAGAGTTAATGAACAGTGTCATTTTAATAATATTGAGGATTATGCACGTTTTCTAGATGAAGGTTATACTTATGATGTTGGTGATGATCTATTTAGAATTGGACCATTAAAATTAATAATGGATGGATCATTAGGAGCTAGAACAGCTTTATTATCTAAGAAATATCATGATGATAAAACAACTAGTGGTATCAAGAATATTTCTAATAAAGAATTAGAACAATATATGATCTTAGCTCAAAGATATAATATGCCTTTTGCAATCCATGTAATAGGAGATAAAGCCTTAGATATCGTTTTAGATACTTATGATAAAGTGAAAATAGAAGGTAATATCTTACCTAATGGTTTAGTTCATGTACAAATAACTAGACCTGAGCAACTGCAGAGGATAATTGATAATAAACTTCATTGTTATATTCAAAGTATCTTTATTGATTATGATGGTACGATCGTTAAGGATAGGGTTGGTAATTTGGCTGATACATCTTATGCTTTTAAGACTTTATATGAAAATACTAATGTAAGTAATGGTTCTGATTGTCCGGTGGAAATGCCTGATGTTATTAAAGGTATTGCTTGTGCAGTTACACGTAAAGATTTTAATGGTGATTGTTTAAATAAAGATGAAGCGTTAAGTGTAAAACAGGCGATAGATTCATTTACTATCAATGGATATAAGACATCATTAGAAAATGATGATAAAGGTAAAATTGAAGTAGGATTTAAAGCTGATTTTGTTTTGTTAGATCAAGATCTTGAAAATATTGATCCTAATGAAATCATTAATACTAAAGTTAAAATGACTATCTTTAATGGAGAAGTTGTATATGAGAATATCTAGTGTAGAACCTTGTGATTATCAGCAGATACTGGATATATATAACTGGTACATTGAGAATACGACTATAACTTTTGAAATTGATAAATTAACAATTGAAGAGTTTACTTTAAGAATTGAAAGAATTATCAAAGAGTATCCCTATCTGGTTATTAAAGAAGGTGATAGGGTATTAGGATATGGTTATCTTGATCATTTTAATCCTAGAAAGGCGTATGATATTACCGCTGATCTTTCGATTTATCTAGATCATAATGTATTGCATCAGCATCTTGGTCAGCAAATACTAGATGCCTTGATCATAGAAGCAAAAAAGCAGAATATTACTAATATTATTTCTATTATTACTAGCGAAAATACTAATAGTATTCATTTTCATGAAAAGAATGGTTTTATTAAAAGAGCTTATCTAAATAAAGTTGGAATCAAATTTGGAAGAGTATTAGATGTAAGCTTTTATCAGAAAGATATATGAATATAAAAACTGAAAGATTAAGAATTGTTGACTTAGATATATCTATGGCTAATGATATCTATTTGTTGTCCAAAGATGATGATATGAAAAAATATCTAAGTGATGAAGTGTTTGATAGTGAAGATGAAGCTAGAGAAGCTATTATGTCTTTGATAGCTTATTATGAAAATAATGATGGTCCTTTGGTATATCCTATACTATTACAAGATATAGTAATTGGTTATGTGGAAGCAGTTCCTCTTCATGATCAATGGGAAGTTGGATATCATATTGGTAATAAATATACTAACAATGGTTATGCTAGTGAAGCTTTATCGCATTTTATTCCTTTTATCATGAAGCATATGAATATCAAAGAATTAACTGGTGTTTGTATCAAGGAGAATGTGGCTTCTATTAGAGTGTTAGAAAAATGTGGTTTTGTAAAATATTATGAAGGTAATGCTAAATATCTTCATAAAGAAACAATAGTTTGTAAATATATTTATAAGAAGGAGCTGGGGAAAATATAATGGTGTGGAAGGATATTTTCAATATGATCCAGCTGTAATGTATCCTACAAATTCTGCTTTTTATTTTTAATAATCATAACGATATGTGTAATGAGGATCATCTAAACTTAAATCATTATAGATATTATCAATATCTATTTGATCAAAGATAATGTATAGAGCATTTTTTTTAAATACTGCATAGAAATCAATATCATCAGCAATCAAGTTTTCTAATTTATACCAGTCTGATGGATATTTACCATCAACTGCGTATACATTATCAGCTACCTTATTCATTTTTCCATAGTAAACATATGATCCAGTTCCTGATCCATGCTGCCATTTTACATAATCTTCATTATAAATATTAGGAAATAAACTAATATTAAAGTCTGATAAATAGATAAATCCTAAAGAATCATTGTTTTCACCAACAAAAACATCTATCTCTGATGGCTCGTAAGCACCTATTTCTTCAAAGATTTCAAATCTAACTGAATAAGGTTCTCTATTTTGATATCCTGCAGATGTTTCCTTAACTAAATAATCAATTTCTTCATTTTCAATATTATCTAATTCGTTATTATTTTGATCAATTGGAATTTCAGTTTCAAATATTTTAGTATCGTCAGTTACAACCGGAAATTCAGTTTCGACTATTTCATCATCTTTTATTATTTCTTTATCATCACTATCAGCTACTTTACTGTTATAGCAAGCGGTAGTAACCTATTAAGAGATGAGCAGATTTATTAGTTAGAATCAATATATTATTAGCTGAATAATTATGCTCTCAATACTGTTTCTTAATATATGTAATAAGTATAAAAATTAAGATATAAGCTCAAGAATATGTATAAAATATAAGACATCATATTATGATATTCCATGCTACTAT
>JALEVB010000157.1 GCA_022780745.1 Erysipelotrichaceae bacterium | reverse complement strand
ACATTCTGATGAAAAGGATAAATCGGGGATGCTGATACCATTAGATTAAATGGTATCTCGGTAATAATAGCGAAGATTACCATCCTTTTTATATATTTATTAATATTACTGGTATGGATATACCCTTCGGTTATTAAAAATGCAAAAATGGGAAATGCTATTCTACCTATGCATGTTAACCATTCATAGTCTAAGATCGTAGCCCACATATGGTCACATAACATAAAGATCATAGCGATAATATGTAATGCGAATGAACTCATTGCAGTATCTTCGTCTTTCTTACAAAATAACCCTGTTCTCGCATGATATTATAACCTTTCTCTAAGGTTTTAATATCTCTTGTTAAACCAAACACCGTTGATCCCGATCCTGTCATTAGACTGCCATCAAATCCGATTTCCATCAATTGTTTCTTGATATCTTCTATCTGATTATTTAGTTTAAATGATGATGCTTCCAAAGTATTGGCCAGATTATGACATACATTATCATAGTCATCATTTTCTAGTGCCTGTTTTAATTTGTCGACATCAGGATGGATACAGTTCTGGTAGTCGATATTTTCAAAAGCTTTTTTGGTCATTACACCTTTTTTAGGTTTAACTAATAATATTTCAAAATCACAGTTGATATCAAATGGTTCGATTATTTCTCCTATACCTTTTACTACTGCTGGTTTGTTGATACAACAAAATGGTACATCAGCTCCTACTTTAGCTGCTAATTCTAACATCTTATCTTTAGGTATATTTAGATGTAATAAACGATCTACCAGTCTGATTGCTGCTGCTCCATCAGCACTGCCACCAGCCAATCCTGCTTGCGTAGGGATATGTTTAGTAAGACTAATACTAAAGTTCTCCTTAAAGCCATATTCCTCTCTCAAGACGTTTATGGCCTTAATAACCGTATTTTTATCATCAAGAGGAATATAGCCAACATTTTGAACCATACTCATCTTATCAGCAATATGCATATGCAAGCTATCATAATAATTAAGAGGAACCATGATCATCTTCAATTCATGATAACCATCATCTCTTCTTCTAACCACATCCAAACACAAATTGATCTTAGCAAATGCCTTTTCTTTCATCTTCAAATACCCCATATAAATTAATAAAATCATCTAATGATAATTGCTGAGCTCTCGTATTAGCACTAATACCAGTTTTATCAAGTATCCTCAAAGCCACTTCACTATCATTAACATATTCTCTTAAATTATTATAAATCGTCTTCCTTCTTTGTTTAAAACAAGCCTTAACAAGTTCAAAAAACGCATTAACATCACTTATATTAGCTCTATCATGGATCTTAAACTGAACTACTGCTGAATCAACATTTGGCTTAGGATTAAAAATATTACGGCTGATCTTAATAATCGTCTTAATATCATACAAATACTGACTAATAACACTTAAAGCATTATAATCCTTACTATTAACACTAGCACTAAATCTATCCGCAACCTCTTTTTGCATCATAACCGTTATACAATCAACCTGATTATTAGCCTCAAAGATCTTAAATAAAATAGGTGTCGTAATATAATAAGGCAAATTAGCACAAACAACCACCCTGCCATATTTCTTCTTAAGCGATGCTACTACGCTATCAAGATCAACATTCAAGAAATCCTCATTAATAATTTCCACATTATCATATTCACTTAATGTATCACTCAATACCTCTAATAACTTCGTATCGATCTCATACGCCACCACATGTTTCGCATGAATACATAACATCTGGGTAAGTGCTCCAATACCAGGACCTATCTCAATAACACAGGCATTCTCACATTCACTTTTCAGTGCAATATTTTCTACGATATTACTATCGATAATAAAATTCTGGCCATAGCCTTTCTTAGCCCTCAAACCATATTTATTCAATATTTCATTAGTTCTTTGTACACTAGCTATCGCTTTCATCTAATATAACCTTTCTAATATCATCAATACTAAGATCAAGCATATTACATCTTTTAAGCAAAGTCTTCGCATTAGCCTTACCCAAACGATAATATCTTTGTAGCTTATCCCTTAGCATAGCACTATTATCTTTGCCACTTAACCCAAGTTCATAAAAATCATTCATGCTAAGCTGTCCCTTATTATCATTATAAGTAATAAGCTGACTCAAAGCCTTTTCAAGAACTTCCTTACTGGCATGTTCAATTCCCACTTTTCTTTTATCACGACACTCATCAGCCTGCAAAAAAGCATTCTTACATCCTGGAATCTTCTGATTAATAATGCTACGTATCTTCTCCCCTGGGCTATCAGGATCACAAAAGATAATAACCCCTCTTTCTTCTTTAGCCTTTTTTATTAAACTTAAGGTAAAATCACTTAAGCATGTACCATGAGTCTCGATCGTCTCACAATCAAAATACTGTTTAAGATTAATGGTATCATGTCTACCTTCAACTACTATCACTTCTTTTATCATATAAGTATTATATCAAGAATAAACCAACAAAAAAAGCAACACGTTGGGAATAATCGTGCTGCCAATTAAGAGTATTAACGGGGAATGTATATTACTCTTTATAAGCAATATTTTGCTTACATGATGAATTTTACAATATCTAGATAGATTTTTCAATCAAATCATATTAATTGCTGTTCATTGATGATCAATTT
>JALEVB010000149.1 GCA_022780745.1 Erysipelotrichaceae bacterium | reverse complement strand
TACTATCATGACATTAGACCTTTGCACATATTTCAAAAAATATATTAATCAGGATGATTTAATTAAACTATATGCATCTCTTATTTCAAATAATATCTTAACAACCATTAAATGGTACCATAAAAACTTTTTTAATTTTGAAAGAAATCAGATTATTCAAATTGTTTTACAGACCGTTGAAACAGGACTTAAACAATCAATCACTGCTATCATGAAAAGCCAAAAAAAACTCTAACATTTTTATAAAATATGTTAAAGACTATATCTTCTTCTATTTCATTGAGTGAAACAGGACTTGTATGTAAAAATTGTCAATTCCATAAAATATGAACTAGTAATAAAAAGATACTTAGGATTTACTGTAATTCCAATGTTAGCCGAAAATACAAGTACAAGCTGCATTCCTACAAAATAAACAACAAATAAATTTACTATCCAGGATATTAATATTTTTTTCTTATCCATGCATCTTCTTTACACAAAGTAAATTTACCTTGTAAATAAAAAATGAAAGAACTATTCTAAATTCTTCCATCTTTTAAAAATATTGATATATTTTAACGTCGATAAATACGAATCATGTCACACTCGATAAACTATACATATTTTTTGTCGAGTGACTCGATGTTTTTTTGTTCAGTCTCTTGATAAATAAATATATAGAGGCTATATTCAACTCATAAGGAGATATTTAAAGTGGTTATACCTGTTAATATTGTAGCAGTTACATTGTATTCTAACGATTCTAATCGTATGTTTACAATTAAAGAAATCAACAGTTCTATTGTAATAAGCATTGCAATTGTGGTATAAAGAACACTTTTAAATCATCAAAATTGCTTGATTTTACGAATCTATTATAACTATGTTGATGAAGACATCCCATAAAATTGTGGTGTCTTAAAAAACATGATTATTTTATTACTCAAAAAAGAAAAAAACCTTGATTTTCATCAAGGTTTCTATTTTAAATTAGTCTGCAACGTATGGTAATAAAGCCATTTGACGAGCACGTTTAATAGCAACAGCTAACATTCTTTGATATTTAGCACTTGTACCAGTAACACGTCTAGGAATAATCTTACCGTTAGGTGAGATAAATTTCTTTAATAAATCAACGTCTTTATAATCAATAGTCTTAATGTTATTCTTTGTGAAGTAACATACTTTTTTACGACCCATTCTTTGTTTTTTGAATGCCATATTTAAATTCTCCTTTCAATTAAAATGGTAAATCATCACTAGAAATATCTAATGACACACCTGAAGTGAAATCATCAAATGATTCACTTGGCTCATAATTATTTTCAACAGGTGCTTGTGTATAAGATGGAGTATAAGAATTATTATCACTTGATCTAGGTGTTAATAATTGTACTGAATCACAAACAACTTCAGTAACATAAACTTTTTTACCATCGGCACCATCATAATTACGAGTCTGAATTCTGCCTTCAATTCCAACTAAATTACCCTTTTTAGCATAAGAAGCTAAAAAGTCAGCTGTCTGACGCCAAGCAACACAAGAAATAAAATCAGCTTGTCTATCTTGTGTATTAGCACTTTGACGACGATTGCAGGCAACAGTAAATGTAGCAACACTTAATCCTGAAGTAGTTTTTCTAACTTCAACATCTCTAGTAAGTCTACCTACCAAGATTACTCGATTGATCATAACACTTACCTCTTATTCTTGATCTAAATTAACAATCATGTAACGAACAACATTTGGGTTGATACGCATTAAACGGTCAAATTCTTTAACACCAGCGTTATCAGCAGTAAATGTAGTTACAACATAATAACCTTTAGTCATGCCTTCAATTTCATAAGCGAAATCACGTAAGCCCCATTCATCAACTTTAACAATGCTACCACCAGCAGTAGTAATAATGTTGTGTAAGTTTTCAATTAAAGCTACACGTTTTTCTTCTTCAACTGAAGCATTAACAATGTACATAACTTCATAGTTTTTCATGTTTTTTACCTCCTTTTGGTCTATCGGCTAATTTCTTAGCAAGAAGCAAATAGTAAACTATCCACTCGCCGTAATATTATACCAAAGCAATTACGACTTGTAAATGTTATTTTTGCCCTATTTTAAGCACTTTCTTCAATTTTTTTCAGGAAGCTCTCTATTCTTTCAATAGCTTCTTTTATCTGTTCAATACTATAAGCATAAGATATACGAACATGCCCTTCACCACTATCACCAAAGGCATTACCAGGAACAACAGCTACCTTAGCTTCATGTACTAAACGTGTACAGAATTCTTCTGATGACATCCCTGTTTTCTTAATACTAGGGAAAACATAGAATGCACCATTAGGCATATGACAATCTAAACCAATACGATTTAAATTATTAACCAGATAATTTCTTCTAGCCATAAATGATTCTTTATGCATCACACAATCCTTATCACCATTTTTAATAGCTTCAATACCAGCATACTGACTAATAGTACTAGGACACATGATCGTATACTGATGGATCTTGACCATTGCACTAATGATATCTTCATTAGCTAAAATATAACCTAAACGCCATCCTGTCATACTATATGCTTTAGAAAAGCCATTTAAAACGATAACCTGATCTTTGATCTCATCAAATGAAGCAATTGAACAAAAATCATCATTATATGATAATTCAGCATATATCTCATCTGACAATACGACTAGATTATGTTTCTTAATGATAGGAACGATTTTTTCATAATCTTCCCTGCTCATACATCCACCCGTAGGATTGCTAGGATAATTTAAAAATAAGATTTTTGACTTATCAGTAATGGCCGCTTCTAACATTTCAGGAGTCAATTTAAACTGATTTTCAGCCTTTAGATCAATAACCTTTACCACACCCCCACTTAACGTAACACATGGATCATATGCTACATAACTTGGATGTAAAACAATAACTTCATCATTTGGATCTAGTATTGTACGCATACATAGGTCAATACCTTCACTAGCTCCAACCGTAACTAAACAGTTCTTGCTATAGTCGTATTCACAATTCCATCTTCTTCGATAATAATTGCATATTTCTTTTCTTAATTCGACTAAACCTAGATTAGGAGAATAATAAGTCATACTCTTTTCAATTGCATATATGCCTTCTTCTCTAATATGCCATGGTGTTTCAAAATCTGGTTCACCAACACCCAAAGAAATAACCCCAGGGATCTTGGAAGCCATCTCAGAAAACTTTCTAATACCACTAGGTTTGATCGTTTGAATCTTTTTATTTAAATAACTCATGGCGTTACGATCTGTCGCTTATCTTCGAATGTTTTCTCATCCATAACGACCCCTTCAATTTTATATTGTTTTAAAACAAAACAAGTAACTGTCTGCGTAACACCTTCAATAGGAGCTAACTTCTGACCAACAAAATCCGCGATCTCACGCATAGACTTGCCATCGATCATAACTATAAACTCACTTTTGCCACTCATTAGATATAAACTCTTAACTTCAGGATATCTGGCAATACGCATTGCAACATTATCATAACCCTTATCTCTTTCAGGTTTAGCACTAACTTCAATAATTGCCTGTACTTTATCATGATTAGTCTTATCCCAGTTAATAACTGTATGATAACCACAAATAACCTTTTCTTTTTCTAATCTTCTTTTTACTTCAAGAACATTATTTTCAGTTTCATTTAAAATATCCGCCAGATCTCTAACTGAAATACGAGGATCATTCTCTAAAACCTTTAATAATCTTACATCATCCATAATAAAACTCCTTCGTTTAATAATTATTGTAACATTTCCTATATACTTAACACAAGAAAGAAAAAAGATAGCATAAGCTATCTTTAGATCTCTTGTAAAACTCCATCATGCAATAAAACACGATGATCACTTAACTTACTAACTTCATTACTATGAGTAACAACGATAACCGTTTTACCAAATTCACTAGTAAGCATTTTAAATATCTTAATGATTTCCTCTTCTGTAGCACTATCCAGATTACCTGTAGGCTCATCGGCAAAGATCAGATCAACATTGGAAGCAATCGCTCTAGCAATCGCAATACGCTGCTGCTCACCACCAGATAGATGAGTAACTAAACGATCAGCCTTACTTTTGACGATACCAAACTTTTCCAGTAAGGCATAAGCAATCTCTTTGCGATTCTTAGGAATTTTATTCTCTGTTTCACACATTGCCAGTTCAATATTTTCTAATCCGGTTAAATAATTGATCAGATTATAAGACTGAAAAACAATACCAACCTTATTACGACGATATTTATTCAAACCAATCTTCTCAATATCTTCATTCTCATAATAGATCTTACCCTGTTCAGGACGATCCAAACCAGCAATGATACTTAATAAAGTCGTTTTACCAGAACCACTAGGACCCAATATCGTATAAAACTCGCCTTCTTCAAATTCATAACTTAGATGTTTAAGGATCTCACGACGATATCCACCATCTTCATATCCATAACAAATATCTTCTAATCTTAATATAGCCATGATAACCTCCTAATTAGTATTCAATAAGATCTGCTTAGGATTAAAACGCATGATCATTACTGAAGGAATCAAAATACTAATAAAGACAACACCTAAACCTAAAACATAGATCTCAGCAATAATTAATGGACTGATCTTAACTTCATACTGTGACAACATATCATCCTGAGTAATTTCTGTAAAATAAGTTGTATCATAATAATAGTAATTATTATTATCTTCAGTATTATACTGTTCTTCTGTTTCCTTTTGATAATCTAAGACCATATCACCAACCTTACCAGCAATCATACTTCCCGAAATAACGCTTAAGGTAAAGCCAAGTAAAGCTACAATGATCAGTTCAATAAACAATTGCATAACTACTTTAGCTTTAGTAACACCCATTGATAATAAAACTCCAATCTCATAAGATCTGGTCTTCAATGTTAAAGCTGTAACTAAAGTAATAATAACAATTGCGTTAAATACCACAATAACAACGATAATATTACTAAAGAAAGACAAAGTATCTAGTGGTCTAGCTAATTTATTAAACTGTTCATTATTAGCATTAAGCTTAGTAAAATCCTTTAATTCAGCTTTATAATCATCAACAAAATCTTCTACATCTAATGGATCATTAAGCAAGAATACTGCTGAACCACCTGACTGACTATTAACATATTCATCATAATCAGGATATTCATAATCAACATAAGATTCAGGATACAAATTCTTATTATACTCATAACTTGTTTTATTAACATTATATGAATAATCATAATAAGTAGTAGCTGGCATTAAAATGATATTAGCAGGCAGTTCATAAGGCTGCATATACTTAGTATCTGAATCATTAGGATCTAATTCCTTGGTATTATCATATATACCAATGATTTCAAGACTTAGATCAAAATCCTCTATTGTCATATCTGTGCCATCAAGATATCTTGATAACTCATTTTTATCCATTTGTGAGATCGTAATTGAATCTCCAACTTTTAAATTATTATATTGAGCTAGCTCATCACTGATCAGACAAACCTGGTTTTTATCATCAAGATCATCCTGAGTATAATAGCGTCCTTCCGTGATATTATAGGTACCTTCTGCAAGTTCGATCTGATTAGGATAATTATTAGCCTGGATCTTAAATCCTGGTGGTACCCAAGCCATTGAAGTACCATCTTCATATACTACTTCACCATAATTATTATTTTCATCGGCATAAGGATTAGGAACATATTCAATATCACGTCCATAAAACTGTACCCAGTCACTAAAGAAATTAGCCGCTTTTACCCTTTTATCACTCATTAGTTTATTACTAAAATCAGGATCTAATTTTGGATAATTATTCTGATATAAATCATTTCGTTCTTCTTCATTTTCAATTGAATCAGCATATTGCCAGAAAGCATCATAATCTATCTCATAGCTAACGATCGCTCTCATTTGTTTTCTAGTTAGGATCTTGGCATTTTCACTAGCTGTCGAAATACCTAAACCAATGATTACCAGATTACCAATGATAAAGAAAGTTAAAGCTAAAAGAATTGACTTTGATGGTCTTCTAATAACATTTTTAATTGCGCGGTCAAAAAAGTTCATTCTATCCTCCTATTTCTTCAGATACAACAGGTACTTTTACAATATAGCTATTGCCTTCAACTAATGTTGTTACGATCTTATTATTACTATCAGTAATTGTCATTGTAGTAACGCTAGCATCTTCTAATTTAATTAAGGTAATACCATTCAATTGTGCATAAGCATTCAAGGTATCAAAATCACTAAATCCACTTGCATCCAATGTCTTCTTTTCAGGTTCAACAGGCGCAACTGTACATGCTCCAGTTGATACTTTCAATGA
>JALEVB010000140.1 GCA_022780745.1 Erysipelotrichaceae bacterium | reverse complement strand
AAATGAACTGAACCCAATTTCTTAGACATTTAAATAATTGGGCCATGGTGCTAAACCGATTGATGGTTAACGAGAAATTCGTAAAACGAATAGAAAATTTGATTTCAAAGGTCATAAACTATAATACTCCTTCTATAAACGGCAAGGATGAAACATGCGTTACGTGTCCTTGATATTTTGTCGAAGACGTATTTTATTGGATACTAACTTTAGAAATCAACTGCCTTGAAATCATGATTTTAGAACTGTCAAGAAATTGTTATAAATTACTTACACAGTTCTCTTGAAAAACCCCATTTTCATTGCTTGATGAATATTTGAACTGTGCAACAATCTCTTTAGTATTATCTGTTCTTGTTGTTTAAGTTTATTCTATTTGTATATTTTCAAAGTCTTTGAAAATCTCTGCAAATTCTGTTTTAGCAAGGTCGGTTATCTTGCTGTAATCTGCTGAAATGGTTTCGTGTTTCGTTGTGCTAGCAGTATTATTTTTCATGCAATGAAGATTCTTTCTCAAATTATAGCTAGATTTACTTTGATTCTTCAAACTTGTTATTTGAAAACAACAGAAAATTCTTCACATACAACTTTCATATCAGAAGTGAATTTCAGTCCTACTTCATTCAAACATTCGGTAAAGAATTTTATATGTACTTCTCGCCAATAATCTAAGGATTTATCTCCTTCACCTTCTTTATATGCGTGTTCTGCTGTTACCTCGTTAAATGGGACAACAGTTACTTTATGGGTTTGAATAACGCATACGCCATTGTCACAAGAGTCTAAAACAACACTATACGCTCCTACTTTTGGTAGAGGCTCATTTTCCAATTTGTATAGAGGATAAGCCGATGCAGTTGCTGTTTTCTCACCTATCACTACTAAATGAGCAAGTAAATCTGCTTCAGCGCCAAATGCAAATGCCTCATATCCATGATCTTCAATATCGTTATTTCTAATAAAGGCTTCCCAAAGTTCTTTTCCTGTCATAATAATACCTCTTTGTCAAATTATAATTTTGTTTAATCATATCATGCGATTTTAATATGTACAATAAAAGTCTCGATAGACATTACTATCGAGACTTAAATGATTTGCTAGCACACGTATTTTTACTAGATTTGTTTTTTTAGCATGTCCTGCATGAATTTAGTATTATATATTTTTAAAGCAACAGGAACATTTAGTCTATTTTTTGCATATCCTAAGACAACTTCACAATTGTGACCCATATCAACGATCATTAGTTCACCTGACATAAAACGTGCCATATTAGAATTTAAAAAGACAATAGGTTCTGCCATTTCTTCAGAAGTAGCCAAACGGCCAACAGCTCCGTTTTCTTTTAGTAATTGTTCTTTGCCGCCAGCCATTTTTTCGAATTCTTCTTTCATGCCTGTATCAGTAGAACCAGGTAATACAGCATTAACTCTAATACCTTTCTTTGCTAATTCTACGGCTTTAAGTGAAGTATAATAGTTCATAGCTCTTTTTGATAGAGAATATGCCATGATACCAACACCATCTTTAGGTGATACTGATTTCATGAAACTAATCATTTCATCCCATGTTTTACAATTCATGATCTTCTTATATTCTTTTTGCCATTTTTCCCACATCAAGCCACCTGTACTAGTGACAAAGCATATACTATCACCACTTTGCATTCTGTTTTCAAGATATGTTTCAGTAATGTATTTGTTCGCAATAAAACTAACGGTAAATGTTGTCCAGTAGCCAGTTTTTGCACCTGATAATCCAGCTACACCAAAGAATGAATCAATATGTTCAGGTAATTTTTTAAAGGCATTATCAATACTTGTTTTATCAGATAAGTCACATTTTATGAAATTAATGTTTTTGTCATCGGTTTCGTTACGATCTAAACCATATACTTTTGCTCCTAATTCTACAAGCATCTTACATACAGCTTTACCCATACCGCTAGATGCACCAGTTACAACGCAGTTTTTTCCTTCATATCCAAAATAATCTTTCACTTTATTTCCCTCCTTATAAGATTAATGATACAATTGTCTCGTTAATTGTATTATTTGTGAAATTTTATATCAATAAGACGGGATGTCAATGAGACGAAAGGGGTGCAATTGGCTCATGAGAAAGCATTATACAAAGCCATATATAGAAGAAGCATTACTGGTACTATTAAAAGATCATAATTTAGATAGTATTAGTGTTAGTGATGTTGTGAAAAAAGCAGGTGTATCCAGGGCATCTTTTTATCGCAATTATCTTGATTTAAAGCAGGTTATTAATGAATATGTCGAAAGAATATTTAATAAACAATATGGTGCAAGTTCTAATATGAAGGATTCGATTTATCAGATATTGCTACATTATTATCAGCATCGGGATGTGTTGATTCTATTAGAAAAGAATGATCTTCTTGATATGATGAATGATGTCTTGTTTCAAACGACGATGAATGAGATAAATGCCTTAAATGTTTTTAATAATAAGTATCAGCCTTATTTTTTTGCAGGAGCTGCTGCAGGATTTATTAGAGGATGGATTAAGAATGGTTTTGATGAGAAACCAGAGGTGATGGTTGAACTATTTGTAAAGTCATTATCGGGATATAAGGAAGTAGAGTAAGTAAAAAGTATCATAGGCGCTTTGTATCAGTGCCTATGAATATAACTATCTTGAAGAAAAAATGAGTTTTGTAATTGTTATAAATACTAAAGTTCCTACGGCTAGGGCTACCATCGTATCTGTTAGATAATGAGCACCCATAATGATTCTTGAAAGTGCTACAAGTAATGTCCAAATGAAACCAGTTATAAAAAGAATATTCTTTTTATTAGCTAGCTTAGGTGATAATGCTGGCAATAGACTTATTAGTAGCATACATGATGCGTTGGCTGTATGACCAGATGGAAAACTTTTGAATTCTTCTTTTAATACGCCTTGAGCTACTAGAGTATCTTTTAGTGTTGTACCAGGTTGATACCATGGCATAAAATATGCCTGATCATTTACTGCAACCAGACGATATCTGGCTCTTCCCCATGGTATTTTAATAATATTGACAATGATGATATTTGCAAATATGACTATTATAAAGACACTAGCGAGTTTTATGATCGTTTGACGATCAGTATTTTTTGCTAATTTGGTAATTAATAGTATTGTCAAAATAGAACATGTTAAACCAATTATTATAGATAATATACTTGGAATATCAAGATAATTAGTTGGTAACATCGCAGCCATTAATGATCCTGATATTATAAACCATATACCTAGTATTATTTGTAGAATATTTTTTACTTTATGTTCTTTGTTTCTTCCAATTATTATCATTGTACCACTGGCTACAAATCCTAGTGAACTTGGATATTCGCCAAAGGCAGCCAAGATGTTGCCAAAGATATTATTTTGATCATATAGTGCTTTGGAAATCGATAGATCAAAGAATGTTCCTATGATCATCATGATGATTATAAATATGATCGTTATTCTTAGAATATGCTTATCTGGCAGTATATTTGTTTTTTTCAATTTATAATACCTCCATCATCATACAGGCAATTTCTTTTATGAGATCTTCAGCTTGTGGCATTACGCCGATCTGATCTGCGAAGCCATGTCCTAGACCACGATAGATTATCGTTTTTAGCTTTATGTTTGCTTTAGTGGCATGACGGGCATAGGCAAAATCTTCAAAAGCTAGAAAATCATGTTCACCAAAGGCTAATAAAGTAGGCGGAAGATCATGGAAATCATCTAATATTGGCGATGCATAGATATGTTCTGGATCAAGATTACCACCTAGATATACTTCTTCTAACATATTGCCATTACCACCACTTACCAGCATATTCATCATCTGATACATCGCTTTTACAGGTTTTTTGGTTTTTCTATTGGTACGATATAACTCAGGGTCAGTGCCTTTATAAAATTCTGTATTTTTAGCTGCAATATTGACTGCAGGGTAGATCAAAGCCTGAAGTCCTATCATGCCAGTTTTTTCTTCACGATCTCTTAAAGTGATCGCTGCGGCTAGATTGCCTCCGGCACTATCGCCACTTACGGCAATTTTCTTTTTTGCAGCTCCTAGTTTTTCGGAATTTTGATATGCCCAGCATGTTGCTGCCCAACAATCATCTAGTGGTTTTGGATATTGATTGTCTGGACATAGACGATAGTCAACATTTAAGACAACACAATCGATGGTATCAACAAGCATTTTGCACATTTGTTCAACAATGTGGACACCACCGCCAAAGAAACCACCACCATGATAATAGACAAGAAGTGGCAGATCTTTTTGGGCATTGGTACGTTTATAGATTCTTACTGGTACTTGATAGCCATCACTGCTTGGGATAGTCACATTAGTAGTTTCAATATTTTCACTAATGACGATTTCACCTTTATACTCATTGAACATATCTCTTGTTTTTGAGATTTGTTCTTCAATGGTGGCACCTTTTTTAGGTTTAGGAATGAAATGGATTATTAATGGTAACATTTTCATTGATTTAAATAAGCGTGGATCAACATCACCATCTTTTCCGCCTTCTGGTATTGGCTTGACTAAAACATCGACATCTTTATAGTTAGTTTTATATTGTCCCTTTTTCATATTATCTAATAGGGACATATCATATTTGCGTGGCATAATTATCCTCCTTCTATTACATTATGATAGTTTAAAGATATCATAGCAGGTTGACATTGTATTTCAAAAATGTTAATTTCATTATAAAAAGAGGGGTATAGATAATGGATAATAAGACCTGTATTGAAATGTGTCGTTCTTTGGCTAAGGCATATAGTGTTGCGGTTCGTTTGTATGATAAGGATAATTTATTATTTTATTATTCAGTTAATAATATGGAGATCGATCCTTTAGGTAATCATTTAAAAGATATAATTGAAAGTAAAGCTGAAGCGGGAATAATTACTACCCAGTTGTATCAGTTTTATGGTTTTATAACAGTAGATAGGGGAAAAAGAATTATTCTTGGACCTACTAGAATATTAAAGGATGATACAAAGGAGATCGAATTATTGATGGCGATGCTTAATGTTTCGCCAACTTATAGAAATGATTATCTTAAACTTTTATATAGTGCTCCGATAATTAGTGGAAATCGCCTTGCTTGGCTTTTATCTTCACTGATGATGGCTATCCATAATAAAGTTTTTCCAGTGGAGAAAGTGTGGTTTCAAATCAAAAAAGATAGTGAAGATTTAAAAGATAATGATGATTATTCAAAGGTTGATGATAGTGAGCTTCGTCAAAAAGTTAATCAAAGTTATGCTTGGGAACAGCTTATTGTTTCTTATGTGGAAAATGGTCAGACTAAATTATTAAAAGAATTATGTAGTGCACCACCTAAGATCAATGCGGGAATTATTGCTCATGATGCTTTAAGGCAAATCAAGAATATGGGCATTTGTGCCGCAACCGTAGCTTCTAGAGCGGCAATTCAAGGAGGATTGGATGTTCAAGCGGCTTTTAAAATATCTGATCTTTATATTCAGAAAATGGAATTGTTAAATGATATTACGAAGGTTGAACAGCTAATTCATCAAATGATCATTGATCTAGCTAGTCATGTTGAGAAGATATCGCATCCTAAAGGGGTAGATAGTAGATATTATCGAATATGCTGTAACTATGTTTCTAAACATTTGTATTCGTCAATTAAAGTTGAGGCGATGGCTAAAGATCTTGGTTATACCAGAGCTCATCTTTGTGCGCGTTTTAAAAAGGAAGCGGGAATATCTTTGATTCATTATATTCAAAAAGAAAAGATTATTGAGTCTAAAAGATTATTACAGTTTACTGATCAAAGCTTAGCTTCTATTGCGTTATTATTAGGTTTTTGTTCCCAGAGTCATTTTCAGACTATTTTTAAGAAGATTGAAAAAGAAACACCGATGGAATATCGTCGAAGAATTAGATTAGATAATTAATAATGATCATTGTCGTTGACAAATACCCCTAGGGGGTATAATATAAAAATACCCGGTAGGGGTATATGTGAGGAAAAATATGACGAATAAAGATGAATGCAGAAGTTGTGAAAAGATGACTGTTCGTACCGATGATGAAAGAAAGAAATTAATCAATAGACTTAATCGTATTGAAGGACAGATTAGAGGTATTAAGAGTATGATCGATAGTGATGCCTATTGTACAGATATACTAGTGCAATCTGCGGCTGTTAATGCAGCTATTAATGCTTTTAATAGGGAATTGCTTGCCTCTCATATCAAAGGTTGTGTTGCTAGGGATATTCGAAATGGCAATGATGATGTTATTGATGAATTAGTGGCTACAATACAGAAACTGATGAAATAAGAAGGAAGTGATTCATATGGAACAATATAATGTTACGGGTATGAGTTGTGCTGCTTGTTCGACTAGGGTTGAGAAAGCAGTATCGAAAGTTAATGGTGTTACTTCATGTTCAGTTAGTTTATTGACTAATTCTATGGGGGTTGAAGGTAGTGCATCAGCTGATGATATTATAAAGGCAGTTCGTGAGGCTGGTTATGATGCTTCATTGAAGAGTAAGGGTAAGGATAGTACCTCTAGTATTAATGATGAAGAGGCTCTTAAGGATAAGGAAACACCAGTTCTTAAGAAACGTTTATTATGTTCATTGGGTTTTTGGTTAATTTTAATGTATTTTTCAATGGGTCATATGTTGTGGGGATGGCCTTTACCTGCATTTTTTAATGGTAATCATGTAGCTATGGGGCTTTTACAACTGTTATTAACTGTTATTATCATGGTTATTAATCAGAAGTTTTTTATTAGTGGGTTTAAGAGTTTATTGCATAGAGCTCCTAATATGGATGCTTTGGTTGCTTTAGGGTCTATGGCGGCTTTTATCTATAGTACTATTGCATTATTTTTGATGAGTGATGCAAT
>JALEVB010000132.1 GCA_022780745.1 Erysipelotrichaceae bacterium | reverse complement strand
AACTGTAATGTGATGATATTTTTTATTATCTTTGTACTCTGGCACCTGCTCCGCCCATGATAGCTTCAACTTCTTTTTTAGAAGCCATTGAAGTATCACCAGGAGTAGTCATAGCTAATGCACCATGAGCTGCACCATAGTTAACAGCAACTTGTGGATCTTGAGTAGTCATTAAACCATATACTAAACCAGAAGCAAATGAATCTCCGCCACCAACTCTATCAAGAATCTCAAGATTATCATAGCTCTTTGACATATAGATTTCGCCATCTGCATAGCACATAGCCTTCCAGTCATTAACGGTAGCAGTTTTAACTGTACGCAATGTTGTTGCAACAACTTTCCAGTTTGGATAGGTCTTAACAGCTTCATTTAACATTTTCTTATAGCCATCAAGATTCAATTCTTTAAGATTTTCATCATTACCTTCGATTTCAAAACCAAGACAAGCTGTAAAATCTTCTTCATTACCAATCATGACATCAACATATTTAGCAATTTCTTTATTAACTTCTTGAGCTTTAGCTTTGCCACCAATAGCTGACCACATGCTAGGACGATAATTCAAATCATATGAAACGATAGTACCATATTTTTTAGCTGTCTTAATAGCTTCAACAACTGTTCTACTAGCTTCTTCACTTAATGCAGCATAGATACCACCAGTATGTAACCAGCGAACACCTAGGGTACCAAAAATATAATCAAAATCAAAATCTTCAGCTGTAGCTTTACTAATAGCAGTATTAGCACGATCTGAACATCCTACAGCACCTCTGATACCAAAACCTCTTTCCGTAAAGTTGATACCATTACGACAGGTTCTACCAATACCATCAGTCTTCATCCATTTGATAAGTGATGTATCAACACCACCCTGGCAAATGAAATCTTCCATTAAACGACCTACTTCATTATCAGCAAAAGCTGTAATTGTAGCTGTCTTTAAACCAAAACATTTTCTAAGACCACGAACAACATTATATTCGCCGCCACCTTCCCAGGCTCTAAATGATCTGGCTGTACGAATTCTTCCTTCTCCTGGATCAAGTCTAAGCATAATTTCGCCTAAACTAACTGCATCATAGGTATAAGTACCTTCTTTTTTTAAATTAAGTTCCATATTAACCTCTTATTTCCTTTACTAAAGCAACAGCTTCTTTTGTAAGTAATTCAATTTTATCAAAGTCACGTGCTTTAATCAAATCAGCTTTAACCATCCAGCTGCCACCACAGGCAACGATCTTATCACAGCTTAGATATTCTTTTAAATTATTAGCATTTACTCCACCTGTAGGCATAAATTTAACCATATTAAATGGAGCAGACAAAGCCTTGATCGTACTAACTCCCCCATATTGTTCAGCTGGGAAGAACTTACAGACATTTAATCCTCTTTTAACAGCCTGACCAACTTCACTAGGAGTAACAGTACCAGGATAAATAGGAATATCCTTGCTCAAACAATAATCAACTACTTCTGGATCAAAGCCTGGAGAAACAATAAATTTAGCACCAGCTTCCACAGCTTCATCTACCTGCTTAATTGTCAATACTGTACCCGCACCTACTAACATATCAGGATATGCTTCACTCATTATTCTAATTGATTCTTTAGCAGCACTAGTTCTAAATGTAACCTCTGCAACTGCCAATCCCCCATTAACAAGCGCTCTAGCAAGTGGTAAGGCATCATTAACATCCTCTAATACAACTACTGGAACAACACCATAACTAGCAATTCTTTCATTCATTGATAAACTCATATTAACCCTCCTATTAAATCAATAGAGTGATTTGAATTAAATATTAATACTTAATCAGTCAAATCACTCTAATTCTTACATATTAATTTCTATATAGCAGTTTAAATTATAGAAAATATATTGATATTATTGTAAAGGTTGAATTTCACTTGAAGCAAATTCAAATGGCCATACAGTCTTCCAAGTACCATCCTGGATCTGAGCAATAGCAACAGAAGCATATGTATTATCTCTATAATGAGTTTCGCCAGCTAAATCATAAGAATCAGCAAAATCGATCATAGAATATGGAAGAACGATATTACGTCCACCTTCAAATGCACCATCAACTACTAAGTTAGCTAATGCATCTCTAACTGCAGCACCTTCAGTAGTACCAGCAGCTTCAATAGCAGCCTTGAATAACCATACTACTGTATAAGATTCAGCAGAGTGACCATTCATATCAACATTATAAACAGCTTTGAATTCTTCATTAATTTCTTTACCATTAGTTAAGTCATTATTGAATTCAACAACAGAAGCAACACCATTAGCAGCTTCACCTAAAGTAGAAATGAATGAAGGGTCAGTATAACCATTAGCCTTAGCAACGATCATCTTAGGAGTATAATTCTGTTCTTTTAATGTATTAACAAATAAAATAGCATCATTTACATAAGAGTCACAAAGAATAGCATCTGGATCTAATTGTTTAAGAGCTAATACTTGAGCAGATAAGTCAGCAGCACCACCAGAATAGTCGATTTCACCAACTACTTCAATACCATATTCATCAGCAAATAAGTTAACGCAACGGATCAATTCCTGACCGATAGCAGCCTTATCTGTGAAAATAGCAACTGTCTTAATAGGTTCACCAGTTTGTTCTTCAGAATCCTTTAAATATTTCAACATATCTTCAACATAAACTGAGTTTAATGGGCAAAGACGGAAGAAATAGTCATATTCAGCATGTTCAGCATCAGATAATTTATCTAATGTACTAATAGCAGTGATCATAGGAACACCATATTGCTGAGCAACCTGAGCAACTACTTCAGTAACAGTAGACATATGACAACCCATGATAACGTCAACGTGTTCCTGAGTGATCAAACGTTCAGCTTCTGATTTACCAGTTGCAGCATCAGCAGCGTGGTCACCACGAACTACTTCTAACATACGTCCATTTACACCACCAGCATCATTGATTTCTTTAACTGCAAAGTCAATACCACGAAGGATATTTTCACCGATGGCAGCTTTATCGCCAGACATTGCATAAATTGTACCAATCTTAATAGTGTCAGTTGTTTCTGTAGTTTCACCACCAGTTGTACCTTCAGTTGGTTTTGAACTACAAGCTGTGAATACTGCTACGACCAAGAATAATGGAAGTAACATTTTTAAAAACTTTTTCATATAATTCCTTTCCATGCATAATGCATTATATATTTACGTCGAACTGCTAACAACGTAAAGATCCAAATTTAAATACCTAGATATGCTTTCTTAACATGTTCATTAGTAGATAGATCCTTAGCGCTACCTTCCAAAGCAACACGTCCATTTTCAATTACATATCCTCTATCAGCAGTAGCTAAAGCTTTAGTAATATCCTGTTCAACAAGTAGAACGGAAATATTAGTTTCTCTAGCTAATGTTTTCGCAACATTTAAAATATCATCAACGATATTAGGAGCCAAACCTAATGAAGGCTCATCTAAGATCAGTAATTTAGGCATACCGATCAAAGCTCTGGCAACTGCCACCATCTGCTGTTCACCACCAGATAAAGTACCAGCAGCCTGTTTAGCTCTTTCCTTTAATTTAGGAAACCATTTATAACACTTTTCAAGATTCTCATTAAAATGTTCCTTAGTCTCTTTATTAAAAGCACCCATCTGTAAATTCTCAAGTACTGTCATTTCCGTAAATAACTGACGTCCTTCAGGAACCTGGACGATACCAGCATCAAGAATAAAACGCGAACTCTTCTTACAAATCTCTTCACCATTGAAGATTACTGAACCACTAGTAGGTTTAACCATACCGGTAATAGCTCTAACCATTGTCGTCTTACCAGCACCATTAGAACCCAATATCGCAACGATTTCACCATCATTTAATGTAAAGCTTATATCCCAAAGAATATTAACGGGACCGTAACCTGCATTTAACTTCTCAACTTTTAGC
>JALEVB010000124.1 GCA_022780745.1 Erysipelotrichaceae bacterium | reverse complement strand
AAATGAATACCTTTTCAATTTAATCTTGAATAATGATAATGATTGAGTTAGAATAAGTGTAGACGAGATAATTTGATCAATGGAGGAAAATAAATATGAAACAAATTTCTGTATTAGTTATCGATCCAGTAGGATTACATGCACGTCCAGCTACAGTTGCTGTTAATGCTGCTAGTAAATTTACATGTGACGTTAAAGTATCTTTCAAAGGTAGAACAGTAAACATGAAATCAATAATGGGTGTTATGTCATTAGGTATCCCTACTCAATCTGATATTACTATCACTTGTGAAGGTGAAGACGAAGAAGTTGCTATTAGAACAATTGAAGATGTTCTTCGTGCTCAAAAAGTAATTGCATAAAAAACTTTTTAAACAAATAGGCAGGAAGAAAGATTCCTGCTTTTTTATAATATTTGGAGGAAAAAATGTCAGTAAAAGATAATTATGAAAGATGGTTGAACCATCCTAATTTAGATGCAAAGTTAAAAGAAGAATTGTTGAGCATGGATGACAAACAGATCAATGATGCTTTCTATACTAATGTTGAGTTTGGTACTGCTGGTATGAGAGGTGTTCTTGGAGCTGGTACTAATCGTATTAATATTCATACTATTCGTAAAGCTAATGAAGGTTTTGCTAAATATATAATTGATAATGGTGAGCAAGCTTGTAAGAAGGGTGTTGCGATTGGTTATGATAATAGACATATGTCAAAAGAGTTTGCATATGATTCAGCTTCAGTTTTAGCAAGCCATAATATTACTTGCTATGTATTTGAGAGTTTAAGACCTACACCTGAATTGAGTTTTGCGGTTAGACAGCTTAACTGTTTTGGTGGAATTATGATTACTGCCAGTCATAATCCTAAGGAATATAATGGTTATAAATTATATGATGAAAAGGGTTGTCAGTTAGTTCCTCATTTAGCTGCTAAGGTAGTTGATAATGTTAATGCTATTACTGATGAATTGGCTATTAAGCCTGAATTAACTGATGAACAGAAAGCTTTGATCCATGTTATTGGTAAGGATATTGATGAGATCTATTATGAAAATGTTTTGAGTATTCAATTAAATCCAGATGTTGATAAATCAAAAGTTAAATTTGTATTCTCTCCTGAACATGGTACTAGTGCTATTCCTGTAAAGACTTTATTTGAAAGAGTTGGTTATAATATTATTCCAGTAGAAGAACAGATGACTCCAGATCCTGATTTTTCTAATACTCCAACTCCTAATCCAGAAGAAAGAAAAGCTTATGATCTTGCATTAGAATATGCGAAGAAATATGATGCTAATGTTATTTTAGTATGTGATCCTGATGCTGATAGAATGGGTGTTGCAGTTAAGGATAAAGATGATCTTCATGTTTTGACTGGTAACCAAAGTGGTGCAGTATTAATTGAATATATCTTTAGTCAGTTAAAGGCTAAGGGTAAATTGCCTGCTAATGGTGTTATGTTTAATACCGTAGTTACTGGTGATCTTGGTGAAAAGATTGCTGATTATTATGGTGTTGAAACTGAGAAGACTTTGACTGGTTTTAAATTCATTGGTGAAAAGGTTGCTAAATATGAAGTTAGTCATGAAAAAGAATATGTTTTTGGTTATGAAGAGAGTTATGGTTCATTGATCAAACCATTTGTTAGAGATAAAGATGCTCCTCAGGCTTGTTTGATGCTTGCGGAAGCTGCTTGTTATTATAATGAACAAGGTAAGACATTATGGGATGTTTTGAACGATCTATATGCTAGATTAGGTTATTATGATGAGTCTCAGACTTCTATTTCATTAGCTGGAGAAGAAGGTGCTAAGAAGATCAAGGAAATCATTGCTAACTTAAGAAAAGATCGTTTGACAGCTATCAATGGTGTTGAAGTAGTTGGATGGGAAGACTATGGAACATTTGAAAAGATGAAAGATGGTAAGGTAGTTGAATTGACAGGATTTACTAAATCTGAAGTGTTGAAATATTATCTTGCTGATGGTTCTTGGATTGCTATTAGACCTAGTGGTACTGAGCCTAAGATGAAGATATATTACTGTGTAAAGGGTAGCTCAATTGCTGATGCTAAAGAAAAAGCTAGTCATTACCAGACATATATGAAGGAAGTTACGGCATAATTAATAAGGCGTGAAATATCACGCCTTATTTTTATTTAAAGGAAATTTTGGTTGTAAATTCATAAGTTTTGTTTTGTTTGATAATATATTCATCTAGTGGAGCAACATCTAGTGAGGCATTTCCTAAACCTCTTGATTTGTAATCCAGATTGACGATGATATAGTCTTTTAAACTTACATCCTGAATGTGCATGGCATTGGTTAAGTCCATGGCATCATATCGGGTTATATTGATATTCATAGCCTGGTTCATATTGAATGTGATCTGGTTTTGATCGTTGCTTAATGTTAAATATCTTACTTCGCTTAGATTTCCTGAATCTTGAGGTTTTAGATATTTGGTATTAAAGCTATCATCTACTTTTTGTTGGTAGATGTTAAGTAATGCTGCACTGTTTCGATCAACATAGTTTTCAAATGGACCTTTGCCATAATATTCCATATTTTCATAGCTATTATCGATTTTCATCGTTAGACCTATTCTGGCAATCTCCTGGATGTTTTTAACTGATGGGATAGCTAAATTGCTTGTTATTTGTATCTGGTTTTTAGCTAGCTTTAAAATTAGCTTGAAATCAGATTCTAGTTTATTGATTTTACCACTTATGGTAACAGTATCATCTTTTACTTTGATATCTTGGATATTTAAAGTAAGATCATATAAGTCTTTGACAAATGATGG